>JBJORD010000036.1:0-5031 GCA_046049585.1 Candidatus Parcubacteria bacterium | reverse complement strand
ATTTGCGGGGCTTAAGTCAATTTCAGAACGGGATACCACACAGCACTTGGCTCTCGAAATTGCTGTCGCAGATAAGAGTGATGATATTGTGTTTTATGTGGCTGTGCCTACCGCCTATGTTTCTTTATTTGAGAAACAAACACTGTCACTGTTTCCTCATGCAGTGATTATTGAACAAGTCCATGACTATAATATATTTGTTGATGGCGGAGTGAGTCTCGTGAGCGAAATGGGATTAAAAAAATACCCAATCTATCCTTTGCGGACCGAGGAGACATTCAGTAGTGACCCTTTGGCAGTGCTCCTAAATGCCTTTTCAAAAATTGAACGTGAAGGTGGGGGAGCGGCGGTACAATTCTTGATTCGACACCCACGTAGTTCATATCGAAAAGTGTATGAAGACATAATCAAGAAAGTACGTAAAGGCATGAAACCAGCCGAAGCGATTAAACGCAGTTCACTTGGTGGTGACATGATGGCAGAGGTGGGTAGTTTACTTTTTGGTGGAGCAAAGAAAAAAACAGACATACCACCAGAACCAGACCAAGAAGCTTTGGAACTGTTTGCCAAGAAAATTGAGCGAGATATTGTTGAAACTAATATCAGAATTGCTGTATCAGCACGTACTGAAGATCGTGCCAAACAAATGTTGCATGAAATCGAAGCCACCTTCCACCAATTTGAACGTATCGGTAGTAATCAGTGTAGCTTCAATCATCCTCGGGGTACTAATTTGCGAGCAGCACAAAAAGCATTTTCGTTTCGTGAATTTATGCCAAAACAAGCAATACCATTGTCTTTGGCTGAATTGGCAACCATGATGCACTTCCCCGGTAATGGCATAGTTTCGTCGCCACAATTCAAACAGGCACATGCTCAAACTGCCGCCGCTCCGACTGATATGCCGACAGAGGGTACCTTGCTTGGTATCAACCGTCACCGCAATGTCGAGAAGTCGATTTTTATGACAGACAAAGATCGCATGCGACACTTTTATGTGATTGGGCAAACAGGTACTGGTAAATCGGTATTTTTGCAGAACTTGATAGTCCAGGATATCGAAGCTGGTCATGGTGTTTGTATGATTGACCCGCATGGGACTGATATTGAGCATGTGCTTGGGTGTATCCCGGCTCACCGCGAGCAAGATGTCATTTACTTCGACCCATCAAACCTCGATCATCCGATTGGTTTGAATATGTTGGAATACGACATAACTAAACCCGAACAAAAAACGTTTGTAGTCAATGAGTTATTTTCGATCTTCCAAAAGCTGTACGGAGCCAACCCTGAAAGTATGGGTCCGATGTTTGAACAGTATTTCCGCAACGCCACGTTGTTGGTGATGGAAGATCCTGAAAGTGGCAATACCCTCATGGATATCAGTCGGGTGATGGCGGACGCCAAGTACCGACGCATGAAACTAGAAAAGGCTAAGAATCCAGTAGTCGTACAATTCTGGCGTGAGATTGCCACCAAAGCTGGTGGTGAAGCGTCGCTCGAAAATATCGTACCGTACATTGTCTCCAAATTCGATGTGTTTACCGCCAACGACTACATGCGTCCTATTATCGGGCAGCAAAAAAGCGCCTTTAACTTCCGCCAGATTATGGATGAGCGTAAGATTCTGCTCGTGAATTTGTCCAAGGGCCGCCTCGGTGAAATCAATGCCAATCTCATTGGTATGATTGTAGTAGGGAAGCTATTGATGGCGGCCTTGTCTCGGGTCGATAATGCCACGATGGATTTTGCACCATTTTTTCTCCACATCGATGAGTTTCAAAACGTTTCAACACCATCAATTGCTTCTATCCTCTCTGAGGCTCGCAAGTACAAGTTGTCATTAACTATGGCCCATCAATTTATCGCGCAGCTTGATACCGACATCCGCGATGCCGTATTTGGGAACGTGGGTTCGATGGCGTCGTTTCGGGTTGGTTCAGAGGACGCTGACTTTTTGGAAAAACAATTTACGCCAGTGTTCCAAGCCAACGACCTCATGAATATTCCCAACTGGAACGCCTGTGTGCGAATGCTGGCCAATGGTGTGCCAACCAAAGCCTTCAGTTTGGCCGCACTACCGCCGCCCACAACCCATACTGACCGCACCAAAGCCCTGAAAGAATTTAGTGCTCTGCACTATGGTCAGCCGCGTGCCGTAGTAGAGGCAGATATAGCTGCGCGCTATGTGAAAGAAGTACCGCCACTACCGAACCTTAATGCTATACTATAAATATGAATGAGAGTCCCAAATTTGCGTTAGGATCTAAAGATTTAAACCTTGAGGGTTTTGATACTATAGGTCAACAACCATCGCTTAAAGCAGTTGAGGCTCCAGTTGTACCCACAGAAGTAGTCGAGTCCGATCATGCTAGCGAAGGCGTTCCTACCAACATCGAAGAAGCAGTGGTATTGGTAGAAGGGAAGTTGTCTTGGTGGAAACAAAAAAATACTAACTCTAATAATCCAGAGGCCAGACAAAAACAGAAATCTTTATCCAAACTCGAATACAATCTAAAACTTTGGCATACCATAGATAACCAGCGTAAGCAGTTAAAGTCAGGTTCCAGCCCAACCAGATTAGACAATCTACTCGCCGAACATTTTAAAGCCATCCAAAAAAATGTTAAGGCAATTGATGAGGATTTGCTCAAACATTTTTCTAGTGATCCGAATACCGCTCAAAACGAATCAGTCGCCAGTGTGCCAACTGAAGTTAGTGCTCCCAACCTATCTCTTGCCGGAGCATCACCCGAAAAAAATGGTAACTATGACCCAGGTCTGGCGGGTTCAGAATGGGCTGATCTGGCTGATGTGTCTGCCGTATCTCAATTACGTAGCGAAATGAGTAAGGTGCTGTCGGAGATTTTAGACAAAGCAACCACACAACAAGACAAGGAAAATGCACAGGCTATGGCTGTTATGTTTGAACGATTGTTGTCGCAGTCAGTATCACCAGAATCAAGAAAAAAAGCAGCTCAACAAATAGAAAACTTGCGAGATGTTTTAAAACATTCAGCGATTATTTCAAATAAAGAACTTGTTGTGCCAGAAGACTTGTCTGGGGAACCAGTTCTTTTAGACGAGCCGATTGACCCACTTGTTCAGACAGACCAAGTACCAGGTTCAGCTCCATCCGAATCATCACAGCTACAAGGCAGACCAGTTACGTTACCAAGACCAAGACCTGGATTTGCGCCTATGCGTGCAGAAAGACTGATGCCTGGTGTGGAACGTAGAGAATCAACGACCGCTGAATCAGCTCGTAGAGAGGCTCTTTTCGAGCGTCTTCGTCGTGGATTATCACATGGGGTAAAAATTGCATTAGCAGCAGCAGTGTTGACTCTCAGTTCGGCTGGACCAAAGTCTACCTCGGTTGAATCGGGAATGTTAAGTGTTTCAACTGTTGGTGCGGCAGAAAACCCGACTGTTGATACGAGTGATGCTTCTGGTGTAGCGCCTGTTCTTGATGGAGAAGAAGCTTGGTTTATGGAACGCGCTCCGCTAGAGGTAGGGGTCGGTGGCACGGCCAACATAGGCGAACCTGAGAGGGTGGATACAGATAATTCACGACTTGTGGCAGAAGCGGTTGCGGTACTAGATGCTGTAGACCCGGAGGTAGTTGATTCTGTTCAGCCAGATAGTGAAGTAGTAGAGCCAATGGTCAGTAATGAGGTGATAGTAGGAGAGGAGGTATCAGCGACAGAGACGTCATCTGACCGTCAGGAGGCACTAGATACTTTGGAAGCAGTACCGAAGTCATACGTTGCGGTGGCGGTCTTTGGTGATGTGTCTACCTATCCTGATAATCAGCTTAATAGATTTTTTGCCCAAATTGATACAACGGGGCTAGATGCAAAAGTGGTTGCCGACATTCAAGCAGAGATGAAGTTGGATTTTTATACCGATCACAAAGCGCTTGTGGCAGCTGGATTTGCTAGTGGTGACGTAAATGTTTTTTATCCTGGCGATGTACTGGTATATGATCAGCCGGTATTGGCTTATGAAGCCGAGATCGCTAAATTAAAGAGTGTCACCAATGAAAGCGTCCCTGGTCTCACGGTAGAAAAAGGGGATACTATTACTGAGCTACTAGTAAGTGAAAATGATGACGTACTTAAAGATGTGGCACCAGCTGATCAAGCAAAGGTAGTGTATGATGCACTCCAAAACTACATTACAAAAACCCCTGACGGCCTTGCTATTTTAGGTATCACCAACATTAACGAGATTGTACCTGGCCAAAAAATTAATCTCGAACCAGTTCGTCCTTTCATTACCGAGTTACTTAATGAAACTGTGGCCACCAATACGACTAATGAAACAGTGGTGGACACCGCTGGTCTTGCAGATGTCGAACCACTAGCAAATGATGAGGCTGTCATTGATACAGCTACTCCTGAGTCTCCGTCAGCAGTAAATAATGCACCAGAGGCGCTCACACCAGCTACGTATCCTGGTGGGGAGTTGGCGTATAGTCGTGACTACAACATTATGCTAGATAGTCTCGGTATTGCTGTTAAGGATCCTTCAATTTTTGATAATGCATTTACCCAAGCAGGTCCAACGAGTCGAGCATTGCTCCAATACACAACAGGCAACCTTACTAATGTAATGTTAAACGAAATTCCAGCTATACGTAACCAAGTCTTTTTAAAGGAAGGGATTGACCCGATGGTTGCCGAAAAGGTATATAGGGAAATCGTCGCCTTAAGAATGCGGGGAGAAGTCAGCTCTTCTCTTGATAGTAAAACCGAAACAGTAGCAGACGTCCTTAAAAAAGTAGTGTTAGCAGCGAAAAAATAAACCATGAACACAATCAAATTAGAAGACACCATGTCACCAGAAGAGGAGCGCGCTTTTGATGTTTTTTTGCTAGCGGTTGATAAATATTTGGAGACAGTTAGTGGAGAAAATGCCGAGGCTTTCGAGAGTTGGCTAGACGAACATATGAATGATGAAGATATGTTGGCACATCTCCTGCAGACCTATCCAGCGTTTGGAGAAATTTTTGCGGAAGAAATAGAAAAA
>JBJORD010000035.1:0-4556 GCA_046049585.1 Candidatus Parcubacteria bacterium | reverse complement strand
CAAGTAGACTTTATTCGTCCCGTCCTCGAAATTGCGATTTCTGCGGAGGACTCACAAAGCCTACTTGGTGTAGGTATATGTGTGCACCATGTAACACTAATAAATAATAAATGCTCACTGTACGCAAAACTCTGTGGCACTTTACCTTTTACCATCTTTCTGGTATAGTCGCGCGTACCGTAAGGTAATTATTAGTTTCCTAGCGGCACACGTTAACCCTGGACTCAAGCACACGGCTATGAGAGACGGATTGTCCAGACGCGTGTCGTCGGAATAACACATATATATGTCAGAAGCAACAGGTGTGATGCATAATCTTGCCGCCAATATTCCTTCCGCTCCGGTAGAAGGACAATTAGTAGAAGGGACCGTTTCAGCGATTGGTCGGGCTCGTGTCTATGTAGACTTGCCACCATTTGGTACTGGTCTTATTTTTGGACGTGAGTACATGAACGCTCGCGATATCTTGCGCAAAGTCAGTGTCGGAGACACTATCGCTGCCAAGGTAGTTGATGTCCATAACGAAGACGGGTACATCGAACTTTCACTCAAGGAAGCTCGTCAGGCACTCATCTGGGCCGATGCTGAAGAAGCCGTGAAGAAAGGTACTGTAATGTCACTTGAAGTGAAGGAAGCCAACAAGGGCGGCCTCATCATGGAATGGCAGGGTATCCAAGGCTTCTTGCCAGCGTCACAGCTTTCACCAGACAACTACCCACGTGTAGATAATGGTGACAAGGACAAGATCCTCTTTGCCCTCAACTCACTCATTGGTAAGCACCTTTCTGTGATCATGATCACCGCTGATCAGAAGGAGCACAAGCTCATCTTCTCTGAAAAGGGTCACCAGGAGAAAGAAGAAAAGGGAGAGAAGGTTGGTAAGTACGAAGTTGGTGATGTACTCGACGGTGAAGTCACTGGTGCAGTCGACTTTGGTATCTTCGTCAAGATCGAACAAGGTCTCGAAGGTCTCGTGCACATTTCTGAGCTCGATTGGGGTCTTGTCGAGAATACTCGCGCCCTCTACAAGGTTGGAGACAAGGTAAAGGTAAAGGTCATCGAAGTGAAAGATGACAAGATTTCCCTCTCCATCAAGCAGCTCCGTGAAAACCCATGGACCGAAGCCGCTGGTAAGTTTACCAAGGAACAAGTCGTACCAGGTGTTGTGATCAAGTACAACAAGCATGGTGCTCTTGCTTCTATCCAAGAAGGAGTCGCTGGTCTCGTCCATATCTCTGAATTCGAATCAGAAGAAAAGATGAAGGCCACCCTCTCACTAGGAGGCGTCTACAAGTTCAAGATTTCACTCTTTGAACCAGGCGAACAGCGTATGACGCTCGTCTACAAAGACGTCCCCCAGGCATAATCCGCCTATTAACCTCATCTACTTCGTTGGTTTCGCCACTGAAACATTCAAAGTACAAATTGGTACATTTCATGTTTCAATGACTCACCGCCTCGTATCTGAAGTCACTAGACGAATTATTTGAGAAAACCAAAACACACAACAAAACAGCGATCCAATAGGCTCGCTGTTTTGTTGTGTGTTAATTAAACCGATTCATCGCCCGTTCTTTTCCTTCGGTGATTATAGTAGCCACTGCCTCGGTAATGATAGGAAACAGCTTGGTATACATATCCTGTTCGTCAGAGGTAAATGTACCGAGTACATAACGAGCCAAATCTTCGCCTGCTGGACGGATTGCGAGACCTGTCTCACTCCCCTTCGCCGCTACCCCAATCCGTACGCGGATGAAGTCTTTGGTACCGAGTTCTTGTATCAAAGACGCAACACCATTATGTCCCCCGGCACCATTGCCGTAGGAAATTTTCATCGTCCCAACTGCTAAATCAACTTCGTCATACAGGACAATCAATTGACTAGCAGCATCTTTGGGTACGAGCTTACGCACAGCCAATCCCGAACTATTCATGAATGTTTCCGGATAGAGCATAGTGACTGGTACCCCACCAATTTCCCCTTCTTGTATCTGACCAGGATATTTTTTGACCAAACGTGGTGCCAAAAAATTATTCGCAGCCGCCACCGCATCACACGCCAGCCAGCCAATATTGTGCCTTGTCTTGGCATACTTTGTACCTGGATTACCCAATCCAACAATGTAAAACATACTGGTAGTTTACCACAGTGACAGAGCATGCTAAGGTTTGGCAAATCCGTTCTTACAAAAAGGGAAACGTATGACTGATTTGGTTGCTTTAAGGGAATATGTCCGTAGTGCAATAGCCAATTCACCACACGGAAGAATATCAGACCACGGACTAACCCTTGAAACTAGGTTTTATCCCAACTCAAGGACACTTGAGATTACCTGGCTTAAAGCTTCAATAGTGAAACAAGGAATTGGCCGAGTAGCGATTGAAGAGTTACAAGCTTTTTGTGCCAAAAAGCAATTAACGCTAACAGTAATGTATCCCACCGACAGGGCTCGAGATTTTTATGAGCACCTTCACTTCGTCGCCATTGGAGAACATTATTATTGGCAAGTAACTCCATCGACATAAAACGCCCACACAAGCTCAGCCCGCGTCCAAGTGACGCGGGTTTGCTAATTTTTATCACATACATTTGCGGACAAAAACAAAAATTTGTTTTTCATTTTTTATTCGCGTATAATAGTGTTAATCATTCACCACTATGTCATTGTTCTCTCGTACACCAGCCCCAGAAATTCTTACTACTCCAGCTGATGTAGTACCAATCCCACCACAAGGTGAACACCCACTCTCAGAAATCATCCGCTTCTCTCTCATTGCGCTTATCATCGTGATTCCGATCCGTATGTTTATTGCACAACCTTTTATTGTGTCTGGTGCCTCGATGGAAAATACGTTTGAAAGTGGCGAATACCTCATTGTTGACCAAGTAAGCTATCGCTTCCACGAACCAGCCCGTGGTGACGTGATTGTCTTTCGCTATCCTCGCGACCCATCAAAGTTCTACATCAAGCGCATCATTGCTGTACCAGGAGACACTATCACTATTGCTGATGATGTAGTCACTATTACCAATACCGAATCCCCAGAAGGCTTTGTCGTGGACGAACCATACATCAAAAGTATGATAAACGGCACCAATCTCACCGAAGTACTGGGCGAACGTGAGTATTTTGTGATGGGTGATAACCGTGACCAAAGCTCAGATTCACGAGTTTGGGGAGTCCTTCAAAAGGAGCGCATCGTAGGTCGGGCCTATTTGCGCCTTTTCCCGCCGCAGCACTTTGATTATTTGCCAGGCGCCATCGAGGCATCAGTTATTAACACACCATAAGCATCAATTATATGAGTACGACATACAGTCCAACCGAATTTTTGAAGATTGCCGGACATACCGCCGAACATTTTGGTTTTCGTACCATCGATGCCCTGGGTCGCGAACCTGAATGCAAGAACTGTACTGTTCCGCTCACTCATACATTACAAGACGACGACCATCGCTTGGATGCTGTTGGTGGCCACCTCAGTCGTGGCGTTACGGCGTACTGCGAAGCTGGCCTGCATGCCTATGGTAAACCAGTCATGCTCTATAGCGTGGACACTACCAATGATCCCAACGAAACAGCCGTTTCATTTCATATATTTAACGTACCAAAAAGTATTGCTGAAGCGATTCTAATCCAGACTACTCGCGCTCTAGCCTATGACCTAGGTCACGAAGAGCAGGTCGTCCGTATCAATTCACTTGGTGATACCGAATCAATCACCCGCTACAGTCGTGAATTGACCAACTTCTTACGGAAGCGGCTTGATAGTATGCCTGACCGTGCTCGAGAGTTGATGAAAGTGCACGCCATTCACGCTCTTGGCGCCCTCATTGATGAAGAACACGAGCTAGCCTTCAAGTCTCCTAACCCGCTTGAATACCTCAGTGACCAAAGTCGCAAACATTTTCGTGACATTATCGAGTATCTAGACATGAGTGAGACTCCCTACGAGATTGATCCAAAGATGCTCGGTCATCACGAGTACTACAGTGATGTGCTATTCTCGATTGAATTACCAGGCTCTACACCAGAAGACAACACCATCACTCTTCGTGGTGGACGCTTTGATGCTTTCCTCGAAAGAAAGACCCGCAAAAAGACCGGGGCTGTTGGAGCGGTCGCTATCCTCAAAAACCGCCCTGCCCCTGCTCGCACCCCACGCATTGTGGTACCTACTCCACAAGTAGCTATTATCCAGCTTGGTTTTGGTCCAAAGGTGCGCAGTCTCATCCTCGTCAATGAATTACGTAAGGCTGGTATCCCAGTAATGCAAGACCTAGCCAACGACTCACTGTCTGCTCAATTACGTGAAGCTGAGCTCCGTAACATGGCTCATGTAGTCATTATTGGTCAAAAAGAATTCGTGGATGGCACCGTAATCTTGCGCGACATGGCTGCCCGCAAACAAGAGCCAATCCCGCACGATACGGTAGTAAAGCGCCTCAAGAAAGCCCTATTTATACCAGTGGCGTAACACTGTACTTTGTAGAGCATACAGCACCACAATAATACCTTGCGAATTCTGTAATAAAATGGTATTCTCGTCCCACT
>JBJORD010000034.1:0-5252 GCA_046049585.1 Candidatus Parcubacteria bacterium | reverse complement strand
TTAATGGTTTCAATTGTCGGCATAACGTATAAAAACACAATGCAGCCAGCCAGAGTTATCATCCCAATTTGTACAAATAATGAGTTAGACATAATTATGAATTGCTTTCTGATTCAACCGTATCGGAATCAGTTGCTTCAGTTGAGGAAGCGGTGGCATCCACATCGTCTGACTCAGTACTGTCTACAGCAGGAGTAACATTCTCTGTCGTAGCCACCGGAGCAGTAGATGCAAATAAGATATCACTTGGAGCATACGTATAGGTACCAACAAATTCCACCAGCTTAGCCTCATCTTCACCAGGATTAAATGATACGTCAGCAATCAAACCATCACCAACGACACTTTCGCGTCCATATACGGTACGTTGAAAATAGGCAGAATCAAGTGAATCAGCCAAAGCTGATCCTTCTACTTTTACCCCCCCTTCAGGAGTTCGTGTAAACGTTAGGGTGGTGAACGAAACAAGATCGATAGTATTGGTTTCTAAATGTGCGAGGACCTTGTTGATTGACACATGATTCTCTACCAATTCTTCTGCGTTTCGCAGACGAGCGTCAAACTCGATTACTCGCTTCATATCTGCTTCACCAAATTCTGAAATAGCTGACTCAAGAGATACCACCGCTTCTGCAAATTGTCGCTCAACATATATATTGTATACAAAGACAGCTGCTGATGCGGTCGGAGCAGCTATAAAACAGGCATAACTAATAATCGCCAATAAGAAAAAGTTGTGTCCGCGATTTCGCCGAGTTGCTTGTTGCGCATTGCGCTTGGGAATGAAAGAGCTTGAGGGAACATCAACCATACGAATACATTATATGTGCTACGAGCGTAATAAGGGGTTTCTTCTTGTGGATAGGTTAATCAAATTGTCGGAGAGCTGCTCCTAACGCAGTGGCAAAGACTGGTGAAATACGTTTAAGTGAGTCTTCCATAAAAGCCGGGTACGCAACTCTATCAAACACAGAACGAGAAGCGAGTGTACGACTGAGAGTATGTGCAATATATGTATCGACCCCCGGCAGTGTTACTCCGCCCCCCATCAATACCAAAGGTGCCGTTTCAGTACCATTAACGGCGTCATACTCTTGCAACACTTGTGCAAACTCTTTTAAGACCCGTCCGAGTATTGCTTGATGACATTTCTGCACCATTTCGTAGGCCACTGTCCCTGGCAAGGCACTCCGTTTGATGGTTTCAGCTTCCTCAAAACTACATTGTTGTACTTCAGCAATTTTTTCAGTCACACGGATACTACCAGCGGGCACACGATGCATACGTTGCAAAAGGCCATTTTTTACAATGTATATCTTACTAGTGCTGGCACCGATATCAATAAGCAAGTAATCAGGGAGTTCTTCGGTGTAGGTAGCTCTGATAGCACTAAAGCACTCGATTTCGGTTGGTGACCCGACCAATTCAACCGCCTGCAGTAACGCAGTAAAACGTTTGAGTGCCTCGTTCTGAATCGCTGCAATGAGTACACTACGTGATTGCTGATCTGATTCAGTTTCCAACTCTGCCCAGTCTAATGTCACATCTGCAATAGAGATAGGAATATACTTTCTGGCATCGACTCGTACACGAGGACCAATATCTTCATCTGGACCCGCCTGCATAGACATATTAGTCACAAAGCTAGTCGCCAAAGGAATAGCAAGTACGGCCGACTTGGCCTGTACGGCCGACTCTCGCAAAATATCTACCAAGGCCTGTCTTTCGCCAGATGCAGTGAGCGCACCTGCTTGCCCTACCATTTTTTCATTGTATGGACCCAGCTGTAATTCTCCGTATGTAGTAAGCGTTACCACTCCTTCTCTGTCTTCAAGCTCTACCACCTTCATAGATGTTGTCCCAATATCAATACCCACCACACGAGTCGCTCGCACGGATCTTGTTGGTGTACTAGCTTTGGTAAGTAAATCAATGAGCCCCATATTCCCCTACATAATACCATGACGATTTCGTATACTAGTAGATATGATACACACCTGGCGGAACATAGTTGATTTTATTTTTCCACCCAGTCCGTCAATGGTACTACTACGCCAATACAAAAATGTACCTATCACAGACACGTACAGCGAATTATGTGTACACGATACTATCACTTTGAGTCGGTATCATGATCCACTAATTCATGCCTGTGTTACAGCCGGAAAATTTGAGAATAATCTCGAGGCACTCAAGCGCCTCAGTCCGCTACTTGTTATGTACTTGGAACGGCATAACATTCCCCTTGCTACAACAGTATGTATTCCGATTCCACTTCACCCTACACGAGAGCGTGAACGTGGTTATAACCAAATTGTAGAAATACTAAAACCGTTACAAAAGTCACACCGGTTGTATGTGGTGCCATTACTCAAACGCACCAGAGCTACCAAAGTCCAAAGCCATCAAAATCGGGCTGATCGCCTAACCAATGTGGTTGGTGCTTTTGTCTATCATCCTCTCCCCCTCAATCGTACCCCGACACATATACTAATCATAGATGATGTCATCACTACCGGGAGTACCCTTCAATCAGCCAGAGCGGCTTTGGCGCCACACCTACCCCAAGGGGCAACACTTATCACTATTGCTTTTGCGCACTAATGGTTGTCTCTACAAACTGTAACCATTGTCATTACAATACAACTTACAACATCAGTACTAAGAACTAACCCACCCCTAAACGAGCAAACGCTTCTTCGACAGTATCTACTCTCGTTACCAACTGATTAAAGTACCATGGTGAACGATCGTTATGTTCCCCAATAACAAATATTTGAATCGCACCTCCCAATTGCTTTTTTGCCAAAGCGGCTCCGAACTCCATATGGAGTGTCGTACCTCGCTCATGGGTAAGATAGCTAAACACATCAGACGCCAAAATTGCTTGTAATTCATTACCAGCATACTTGGCCATCAAATCAGAGTGCTCTACATATGGCTTAGCTTTGATATGAGTGGTCCAATCATATGCGACCTCATGCCCCGCTTTTTGTACCCGCTCAAATAATTGATGAATGATGGGAACTTCTTCAAATTTACCTGCAATGTAAAATTTCATGTCACTAGTATAGTGCATTATTGATACTGTACAAAAACAGTATATGTATCGCGAACAAAAATGGCACCCTGATAGGTACTCATTTTTGTAATTGCGGGCTGTATTGGTGGATGTTAGAACTTTTTTAGTGGCTACCCAAACTCAAGAACTCTCTCATGAAGATTAATTCTCTTTGAGGAATATAGTCACCTTCCCATTGAGTAGGTTTGCAAGATTCTAATATTGTTATAGCTTCGCCTACAGTCATCCAGACAGTTTCAAACCCTCTGTCTTTCTCACTTTGAGTTAAATCAGGAATTCCTTTTTGACCATTTAATTCTGCAAGGTAACAATATGAAATTTGTTTTTCTGTGTCTTCTTTCCAATATTCTTCGGTGTAGCCAAGAGGTGACACATTCATTATTTCACAGCCAATTTCTTCCAAACACTCACGCTTCAGAGCAGTTTCAAAATCTTCCCCCTCTTCGACACCACCCCCAGGGAGTTTAAAATAGGAATCTCTTGAGACTTTTAATAAGGCAACTTTTTTATCTGCATCAAAGACAATTGCCCGAACCGCTTCACGCAGCTTATATGCTAATACTTCATCCTCAGTTACGTTTCTGGGATTAACGATTCCTAACTTTTTCATCTTTTGATTATATCAGGTCTGGGATTCGAACTAAATTTGCATTGCAAAGTTCAGTACTCCAATTGGATACTTTAGTTCGCTTCGCTCCTAAAGTCTCTCAATCGGGCTTCGAATCTCAACGTGAATGACATTTAGTCATTCACTCATCCTCGCGCAACGGCAAAGGCCCCAAATGTATACACATTTGGGGCCTGCCGATTGCGGAGGATGTGAGATTCGAACTCACGAGGCGTTTAACCGCCCGGCGGTTTAGTAAACCGCTGCCTTCAGCCACTCAGCCAATCCTCCACTTCATATCTGAAGTGGCGCTATTATAGACTGAAATCGCCAAGATTCCAAATGCTGTCCACTCGTGTCATACTAGAGCAAAAGTACTCTATACCTATGCTCGACACTCTCAAACAATACTTTGGCTATGATGCATTTCGTCCCCTGCAAAAAGATATTGTCGAACAGGTATTGCGCCAACAAGATTGTCTGGTGTTGATGCCAACCGGTGGTGGGAAATCACTCTGTTTCCAACTCCCTGCCCTCGTATTACCCGGCCTTACGATTGTGGTATCTCCACTTATTTCACTCATGAAGGACCAGGTAGACGCTCTACAAGCCAGTGGTGTCGCTGCAGCGATGTTAAACAGTAGCCAAAGTATTGAAGAGAACACTTCCGTATTGGAGGCGATCAAAAACAATAGTCTGAAACTATTATATGTCTCTCCCGAGCGATTGGCCCTGCCGCAATTCATCACATTGTTGCACACACTCCCAATCAGTCTTTTTGCGATTGATGAGGCTCACTGTATTTCACAGTGGGGTCATGATTTCCGTCCCGATTATCGAAACCTCAGTCAGCTACGGACACTCTTTCCTACTGTGCCCATCATCGCCCTCACCGCTACCGCTACCACCCAAGTGAGAACCGATATCATCACACAACTGAATCTCCCTACGCCACAGGTATTTTTGTCTAGTTTTAATCGACCAAACTTACGGTATGAAGTACAGCCTAAAAAAGACGCTCTCCAGACAATCTTAGGCTTACTCGGTAGTTGTCCAAATGAAAGTGCGATTATTTATTGTTTCTCACGTAAAGATACCGAAGACGTAGCTCGAGGACTCAATCAACATGGACACAAAGCTGCCACCTACCATGCGGGCCTGTCTGCAGAGACGAGACGTACCAATCAAGAACGGTTTATCCGTGACGAGATTACTGTCATGGTCGCTACCATTGCCTTTGGCATGGGTATTGATAAACCCGATGTTCGACTCGTGATTCACCATACCCTCTCAAAATCACTCGAAGGGTACTACCAAGAAACTGGCCGTGCGGGACGCGACGGACTCCCTGCCCGTTGTGTGCTCCTCTACTCACCAGCTGATACCTACAAACACGAATTTTTTCTTCGCCAAATTCGCGACCCCAAAGAACATGCGCATGCTGCGTCATGTCTGGCTGAATCAGCAACCTACGGGACACTTCGCACATGTCGACGTAAGTTTATCCTTGAATACTTTAATGAAACATATACCGAAACTACTTGTACCAATTGTGATTACTGT
>JBJORD010000033.1:0-11914 GCA_046049585.1 Candidatus Parcubacteria bacterium | reverse complement strand
ACTGTCTTTGTTTGCTGGTGATGCACAACCTGATCAAAATGCAAACCTCCAAGAATTTTGGCGAGTATGGGAACTCCTTGACGAAAAGTTTGCTACCGCTAGCGGTACCGATCCACTTAGTCCTGAACAAAAAGTCCAAGGTGCGATTGACGGTCTTGTGGCAGCGTATGGTGACCCCTACACCACTTATTTTCCACCTAAAGAAGCCGATGCTTTTAATGAGGATATCTCGGGTAACTTTAGTGGGGTTGGTATGGAGGTAGGAATGCGCAACAACATCCTCACTATTATTTCACCGTTGTCGGGTACACCAGCTGAAAAAGCAGGATTGTTGGCGGGAGATGCCATCCTAAAAATCAACGGTACTTCTACTGAACGAATGGGAGTAGATGAAGCGGTGCGACTCATACGGGGTGAAGAGGGGACTGTAGTCGTGTTGTCTATCTATCGTGAAGGTGATCGTGAACCGCGCGAGATATCAGTGACCCGAGCCAAGATCGAAATCCCTACTGTAAAGACTGAGATTCGTGATGGTGTTTACGTTTTAACCTTATACAGTTTTAACGCCTTGGCAGAAAAGAAGTTTGAAGATGCTTTGCGTGATTATAGTCGAAGCAATGCTACTAAGTTGGTGGTTGATTTGCGTGGTAACCCTGGTGGCTACTTGCAGAGTGCTGTTTCGATTGCGAGTTACTTTATGCCTGCTGGCAAGGTAGTGTTGCGAGAAAACTTTGGTGATGAGCGAGCCGAAGAGATCTATCGTAGTTATGGTCGAACCATAAAAGATTTCTCACCCAAGGAAATAGTTGTACTGATTGATGGCGGCTCGGCTTCTGCTTCAGAAATTTTGGCTGGTGCACTACAAGAGCAGGGTTATGCAACGCTGCTTGGACAACCGTCTTTTGGTAAGGGTTCGGTACAGGAACTAGTGCCACTACCAGGCGGCTCATCACTTAAGGTCACCATTGCACGCTGGCTGACTCCAAACGGTACTTCAATTTCAAATGGTGGTCTAACCCCCGATATTGTAGTACCACGTACGGTTGAAGATCGTGAAGCTAATCGTGACCCTCAACTAGAGGCAGCTATCGCAGTTGCCAAAGGCACCTATATTGCGCCTGTTGCCACCACCACCCCAAGCACCAACAATTAATTGCTCATAGGGACAAATCTGCTATGATAGGCAAGTTATTATTCAGTTAATTCTTGGTCATGAAAGTAATTCTGCTTCGTGACGTAGCCAAGCTTGGTAAACGCGGAAGCGTTATTGAAGTTCCAGATGGTTACGCACTAAATAAGCTGGTACCACAAAAGATGGCACAACCAGCGACTCCAGAAAATCTCAAACGCGTCGTGGCTCACGCCATCCAGACAGCCGCTCATGCTGCGTCAGATGCAGCCGGTCTTACCGAGGCACTCGCTGCCCTAAGTGCTGCTGGTATTACTATCCCCGTTGATGCAAATGCACAAGATCATTTGTTTAAGGCGGTCAAAGCTGCCGATATTGCCACTGCCACGATCCGTCACGGTCACGCCATTAGAGTAGAAGCGATTCATCTAAAAGATCCAATCAAAGCTCTGGGTACGTATCAAGTATCAATCCAAAGTGGAGCTGTGACAGGTACATTATTGGTTACCATTACTCGCAAATAAAAAGGTATGTCAAATATTAAACAAGTATCTCTAGTAGTACTTATATCGCTCCTGATGACGGCAGGTATCGCGTATGTAGCTAGTCAGCCAGGTTCTACCAAAGAACTCGAGTTGGTAGCCACACCAGATACGCCACCGCTAGAAGCACCGCTGGTACCAAAAGAATTAGATGTTACTCAACCCGAACGACAAAATACTATGAATCCAATCGCCGTACTTACCACCAACAAAGGAGTGATCGAAATTGAGCTTTACAAAGATGTGATGCCAATTACGGCAGGAAATTTTGAAAAGCTCGTTAACGAAGGATTTTACAACGGAGTTAAGTTCCACCGCGTTATTGATGGCTTTATGATTCAGGGTGGAGACCCACTCACCAAAGATGATGCAGCCACCGCTCGCTGGGGTACTGGCGGACCAGGCTATGCTATTGCCGACGAACATATTGCGGGCGAAAAGCTATCAAATACTCGTGGCAGTATCTCGATGGCCAATAGTGGACCGAACTCAGGTGGTAGTCAATTCTTTATTAACCTCGTAGACAATACACCACTCGACTTTGATAAGCAGCCGCTTTCGTCAAAGCATCCTGTGTTTGGCCGAGTAGTTAAGGGTATTGAGGTGGTTGATGCAATTGGTAAGGTAGCCGTCGGTCTTCGTGATGTGCCGGTCGAACCAGTAGTTATCGAATCAGCAACTATTGTCAATCCACAATAGCAGCAAGACTCTTGTTTTGACACTACAAAAAAGTTCCGCTCATGGGCGGAACTTTTTTGTGTAAGAGTAGTGAATTTACGCAGCTACGACAACATCAACTGCTTTCTTGGTGAGACGTTCACCAGTGAAGGTGACCTTGCGCATGTTGCGGAATGATACAACACCGTCTGCCATTGCAAAGATAGTGTGATCTTTGGCGATCTTGACGTTCTTACCAGCTTCGATTTTGGTACCGCGCTGACGCACAATAATCTCACCAGTTTTTACTGCCTGTCCGTCTGCTCGTTTGACTCCCAGGTATTTTGGCTGTGAGTCTTTTAGGTTCTTGGCCGATCCGGCCGATTTCTTTGTTGCCATAGGTTATAATAATTCGGTAAATTCGTAACCCGTGGAGTATACGACATATGTACCAAAAACTCAAGCTTCTGTGGACTAATGATCTGCTATTTACAGCAATAATTTTCTGTGGTGTGTCTGTATTAAGCTTTTGGTTGGGCCAGCAATCAGTCACTGTAAACCAAACTTCCGCCACTAGACTAGGTACCATGGGTACTACCAACCCGGGAGTCGCTCTAGTGTCAGGAGCTTTGCCGACAACTGCACCAGCCACAACCGAATCAACGTCACCACCTATAACAACGGGTGAGAAGGCAATCGTGGCTTCAAAATCTGGTACCAAATACCACGCGCTTAGTTGTCCTGGCGCCAAACAAATCAAAGAAGAAAACAAAATTTACTTTGATACAGTGGCACAAGCTGAGGCAGCTGGGTATACCAAAGCAAGTAATTGCCCTAGTTTGTAGGTATACTTACCACATGTTTGATTTTTTGAGACTATTTACAAAAGCGGCTCGGTTGTGGATACGACGCGACGCTGACCAGCATGCGGCTGCTTTGGCCTACTTCACTCCTTTTGCACTTACTCCCTTAATCATTATTTCTATTTCAATTGTGGGATTAATTTATGGGGCAGATCGGGTGATTGCGATGTTGTTACGGTGGGGTAATGCCATAGATCCTGGGGTTACAAATTTGCTCTACTACTCGGTTGAAAATTTTGGTCTCATTACTGATCACTACTATCTACCGATATTTGGTTTGTTGTTTGTCTCAATCATGATCTTTATTACCCTGGGTAGTTTGGTGTCTGGTTTGCACAAAATGTGGTCAGTCGAAGTGACCGGGTGGCGGAGTTATGTGGCGAGACTTGGTCGTATTGCGGTATTCATAGTAGTCCTGCAGGCCTATCTGGTAACTATTTTGATGGTGGCAGACACATTTACCGCCGTGGCTTTGTTTACGACCTGGGGCGGTTTTGTATATGTACGATTCATTATTGCTTTTGTTCTCACGATGCTACTTTTAACATTTGCCTATGGAACGCTGGCATTACGATCGCCATCATTTCAAGCGCGTTTTGTCGGAGCGGCAGTAGCTGGTCTTATGTTGCTATTTAGTCGTGAGTTGGTAACGCTTCATTTTACCACCGCACCAGTACAATCGCTGTTTGGGGCAGCGGGTCTCCTTATCACACTCCTCGTCTGGGTGTATGTAGCAGCTAGTATCATTTTGTATGGTGCCGCTTTTGCCAAGGTGTATGAAGATGAACGACTTACCACGAAATAGGTTCTTGGCGGTGTGCAGTTAAGTACGCGTTGGCCTTTGTGAAGTGTCTACAACCAAAGAATCCTCGATAGGCGGATAGCGGAGACGGGTGAGGTGCTGTTAGGACGAGATGTTTTGTTTCATTAATCAACTGTCTTTTGGCGATAGCAAAACTTCCCCAGAGTAGGAATACTATATGCTCTTTTTCTTTGGCGATTGTTTCGATAACTGTATCGGTAAAAGTCTCCCAGCCAAATGACTGATGTGATCCCGCCTTCTTAGCTTCAACGGTGAGGGTGCTATTGAGGAGAAAGACCCCTTCTTTGGCCAGTCGTGTTAGATCACCACTGCTGGGGTACTCTATCTTGAGGTCACGTACCATCTCTTTGTAGATGTTATGTAAAGAAGGTGGGATGGCTTGGCCTGTCTGAACTGAGAAAGCTAGTCCATGTGCTTGATCTGGGCCATGGTAAGGATCTTGGCCCAAAATCACGACCCTGACCTCGGGCCACGGCGTTTCCTTAAAGGCGGTAAATATCTGCTTTTGTGGGGGATAGACAGTAGTGGTTTGGTACGCGGTAGTGACCAACTTGGTTAGTTGTGTGAAGTAGGGTTTTTCAAATTCTGGTGCCAGAACAGCTTGCCAACTGGATTCAATCTCTTGATACATAATACGTAGTATAGAATCGTTTGGTATACTGTACAACATGATCGCAATAGACATAGAGGGTTCAGGTACCAATTACTACAAACATTCAATAGTCTCGTTGGGTGCAATAGATATGAGTAACCCGACACGGCAGTTTTATGCCGAATGCCAGATTTGGCCAGGAGCACATTTTATGGAAGAAGCCTTGGCAGTTAATGGCTTTACTGAGGCACAAATTACTGACCCCACAAAACTTACTGAAGCAGAGTTGGTCAAGCAATTTATCGAGTGGACCGAAATG
The DNA here is from genome assembly GCA_046049585.1 of Candidatus Parcubacteria bacterium. Lineage (GTDB taxonomy): Bacteria > Patescibacteriota > Minisyncoccia > Phycocordibacterales > UBA918 > OLB19. The sequence continues at coordinate 6,989 of JBJORD010000033.1, read as the reverse complement.
TGTGAGGATCGCACTTTGGTGGGTCAAAATGTCTCATTTGATCGCGATATGCTCAAGGCGGCGCTTGAGCGAGCGGGGGAGAATTGGGTATTACCGTATCGCACACTTGATACCCATACGATGTGTTATACCCATATGACTAATCGCAACATTATCCCTCCCTTTGATGCCCAGCACAAACGTACAGCTCTCAACTTGGATGCTGTACTTAATTACTGTGGTATTCCTGAGGAGCCAGACCCCCACAATGCGCTCACTGGTGCCAAATGTCATGCGGAAGTCACGTCACGATTACTCTTTGGTCAGGCACTTCTCCCCGAGTTCACCAATCTACCACTGCCGTGGTAATGAGGCTGCGTGTTATACTGCACACATATGGTACGTAAAGTTCTTGGTCTTACTCGCAAAAAGCGTAATGATAAAGCGTCAAAAAGTTTGCCACACTGTCGCATTGTGACAGACTTATTAGACCCAAAAGGCACTGATGGCGACGCGATTCAGTCATGGCGAGTGTTTCGCATCATGTCCGAATTCGTATCCGGTTTTGAATTGCTACGCAATCATGGTTTGGCGGTGACTTTCTGGGGAAGTGCCAGACTAACTCCAAACGACCCCTACTACAAAATGGCTGAAGAACTAGCTGCCAAGCTAGCTAAAAAAGGCTTCTCAGTTATCTCAGGTGGAGGACCAGGTATTATGGAAGCTTCAAACGTAGGCGCTTTTAAGGTAGGTGGCAAATCAGTGGGTCTTAATATCATGTTGCCGTTTGAGCAGAAGCTCAATCCCTATACGACTGAGTCACTCAACTTTGACTTCTTCTTCTCACGCAAGGTAATGCTTACTTTTGCGTCAGAGGCGTATATCTATTTCCCAGGTGGTTTTGGAACATTGGACGAATTCTTTGAAATCATTACTCTCATTCAAACCAAAAAAATTGAACCAGTCCCAGTCCTTTTAATTGGTAGTGATTTTTGGAATCCATTATTGGCGTGGTTTGAAAAGGACCTCCTCAAAAAGCACAAAACTATCAGTAAAGAAGACCTTGATCTCTTTAAGGTATTCGATGATGTGGAATCAGCCTACAAGTATGTGCTCAAGTCGGTAGACTGCAAACAAGTTACTCAACTATAGTATGGCAATTGGAGTATTTGATATTGGTGGAACCAAAACTCGGGTTGGGGTATCGCTTGATGGGGCAACGCTCAATCAAGTTGAACATTTTGCGACCCCGAACGATCCAGACAAAGGCCTGGCCCAAATCGTCACTCTATTCCAAAAGTTGACTACTGAGCCACTAACGATTATTGCTGGTGGGGTGCGTGGTGTTATGCGTGCTGATCACCTTGGGATTGATCATGACACTGTCTTAACCAGCTGGCACAATGTTTCTATTGTCGATTATCTAACTGAAGCTCTTGCTGTACCGGTTCATTTGGCTAATGACACTGCTTTGGCAGGTCTTGGCGAGGCTACCTTTGGAGCGGGGAAGGGAATTGATATTGTCGTATACCACACTATTAGTACTGGTGTAGGTGGTGTAAAAATCGAAGCGGGCAAAATCGATCTAGCCAGTGTCGGATTTGAACCTGGCCACCAAGTCCTTGATATCGACCGAACCATTCTTGGTACAGACATCCAGCCAACACTAGAAAACCTAGTTTCAGGTCGTGCGCTTGAAGAACGAATGGGGGTCAAACCATACGAAATCGATCAATCAGACGTAATTTGGGACGAACTAGCTGGTTATTTGGCTCAGGGTTTACGTAATACTGTGTTGTATTGGTCGCCAGATGCCATCATTCTAGGGGGCTCTATGATGATTGGAGACCCAAAAATCCAGATTGACGCGGTCAGACGCGCCACGGTTGCAGTGCTCGATGGGGTAGTACCGTGTCCTTTTATCACGACTGCCGATTTGGGAGATAGTGGTGTTTTGTATGGAGCGCTTGCTTTTATACAACAAAAAGGGTAAATGTCAAATAAAGACTAGGTTTACAATACCGACAAAAAATGGCTCTATTGAGCCATTTTTTGCTATAGTCGAATCTAAAAGAGGGACCATATTGATTGACATAAACTCATTAATATGGTATTGTATCAGAAATCCGCAAATGTCTGTTACGATAGTGCGGTTGTCGGTCTTGGGTAGGCTCCCTCCGACAGTTACTAGTTAAGACAATTGGCTTATTATATCCTCTGTCATCCTCGCTGTACTTACTGCTTCAACCGCCTTTGCGGTTCCAGAGCATACAGCGTATGGACAGATCACAACGACTGTCCCCGAAGAACGTTCTTTAGCAATCAATACAACAGCGACTCCAAAGGTAAAAGCAGCAAAGTATGTAGCTGCGGCATCAATTGGAGACACTGAAGCGATTGTACGTGCGTACTTTGCGGACATTCCCGTGATGATTCAAGTCGCACGTTGTGAATCAACATTCCGCCACTACCTTGCCGATGGTACGGTATTGCGTGGAGTGGTTGATAATGCAGACACTGGGGTAATGCAAATCAACAAGCGTTATCACAGCCGTGCTGCCACAGCGCTTGGTCTAAATCTCGATGATATTACAGACAACATGGCCTATGCCCGCCATCTCTATGAGACACAGGGTCTGCAGCCATGGAATGCTTCTCGCCCTTGTTGGGGTAAGACGCTCGCAATGAATATCTAATCTTGATACAAAACGTCCCCATATGGGGACGTTTTGTTATCTCTGATAGAGATAATTATTTACCAAGTTTCCACCCTGATCCTGCGCCAAAGGCCATTACATAGAGAAGTCCACCAATAATGGCGAGATTCTTCAAGACCATAATTTGGTTTATTTCGTCACTGAGGTCACGGTGACCAAAGTATGTAGCTCCAATTGTAAAGAGGATTAATGCACCAGCCATCAATCCAACTCGATAGCCGAGTATCAAAGCTGCTCCAGCTACCATTTTTGCAATCACAACAATATAAAAGCTGAACATTGGAAACGGCACTCCAACACTACCAAAGTATCCACCGACAGCTGCTGCACCACCCATAAACATCCCAAAGCCACTAAACAGGAACATAAATCCAATAAGACTACGTCCTACGAGAATACCTGTACTTTCGAGAGTTTTGCGCTGTGATTCGTTCATCATCATATAAGTTCAAAAATAAAATTGCGTGTATAATGAAACTGTTCTAACACTAGTATACACCCATGACTACCCGTTATTACCTAATGAAAAGTGAACCAAGTGAATTTGGTATCACCGACCTCGAACAGAAAGGTGAGTCCTTGTGGGATGGTATTCGTAATTACCAAGTTCGAAATCTCATTCGCGACGTCATGCAAATAGGGGACAAAGCCCTCTTTTACCACTCATCATGTAAAGAGGTGGGGGTGGTAGGGGAGATGGAGATCGTGGGTAGCCCTATACCTGACCCAACGCAATTTGATCCAGGTAGTCATTACTACGATCCCAAATCTCCCAAGGCTAACCCTCGCTGGCTCGCAGTCAGAGTGCGTCATATTGCCACCTGGCCCCGTACGGTAACCCTCGCTGAACTCCGCACCACCTCAGCCCTCAAAAACATGACCATCTTAAAGGCAGGGAATAGACTGTCTATTACTGAGGTGACAAAAGAGGAGTATACTGTTATTAAATCACTGATATAAAAATATGATTATCACAAATCTTACCCAAGTCGGAAATCCTATAATTAGAGCCGAAGCAAAAGAAGTTATAAACCCTAAAACAAAAGCCGTACAAAAAATTGTAACTGATTTAGTGGATTCAATGCGGCACTATGGACTCGTGGGTCTGGCAGCGCCACAAATTGGTAAAAATGTACGAGTTTATGTTTCGGAGATTCGACAGACTAAAATCCGGAGGGATATCACTCCTGATCCTTTGCGAGTTTTTATTAACCCACGCATTTTGTCATACTCAAAAAAGATGGAACTGGGATGGGAGGGTTGTGGTAGTGTTGCAAGTTCAGATTTGTTTGCTAAGGTAAAGCGACCAAGTGCCGTTGTAGTGGAAGCTACCGATGAGCACGGTAACCAATTTAAACTGAAGGCCAGGGGCCTCTTGGCGCGTGTCATTCAGCACGAACAGGATCATCTCGATGGGATTGTCTTTACTGACAAAGCCGATACCAGTACATATATGAGTAAGGTGGAGTATTTAAAATTACGGAAATCAGAAGCAAAAAAGTTACAATAAACATGACCATCCTCAAAGCAGGGAATAGACTGTCTATTACTGAGGTGACAAAAGAGGAGTATACTGTCATTAAATCACTGATAAACAACATATGAAGTTACTTTTGACATCAGCTGGTATTCAAAACAAATCTCTCGCAGACGCCTTGATTAACTTAGTTGGTAAGGATGTTTCAGAAATTAAAATTGGCTTTATTATTACTGCAGCTAATGTTGAGCATGGAAATAAAGATTGGATCATTAACCAATTTATACTACTTCGGAGTTTTGGTTTTGTATGGGTTGATATTATAGATATTGCGGCAATTGGGGTTGACTGGCAAAGTCGTCTTGCAGTGGTTGATGTCGTAATGGTAAATGGTGGTAATACCTTTTACTTACTTGACCAAGTTCGCAAAACAGGTTTTGCAGATTGGCTAAAAAATACTATAAATGAAAAGGTGTATGTTGGGATTAGTGCCGGTAGTATAATTGTTACACCAGATATTGCTGTGGCAGGTATCGATGATGGAGATAAAAATAGTGTAGAAATTACTGATACGGCAGGCCTCCGTTTTGTAGAATTTGAAGTTTCGCCACATACACCTGAGAATGTTTCAGAAGCTGCAAATACAATATATGCAAATACCATTAGCAATACCCTTTATGCCTTCGATAACGAAACGGGAATTCTCGTTAACAACGATCTAGTAGAAGTTATTTCAGAAGGAACTTGGAAAAAATATGATGTATGAATACTCTAAAAGCGAGGAACCAGCTGGTAAGAATAAAAGTGACAAAGAAGGGGTATGAGATACTCAAAAACTCAATATAGGTATGAGTACAACTAAAAAATGGACAGGAGCGGGTGGTGCAATTGTGTACAAAAATCAATTGCTCATGATGCTTCGTGATGATAAGCCAGGACTGCGCTTTGCAAATAAGTGGGACTTTGCTGGTGGTCGCCGTAATAACAGTGATGATTCGCCTGAGGCTTGTTTTATCCGTGAGACTCAGGAAGAGTTTGGTATAACAATAGTGCCCGAGATGATTTGCTATAAACAACTATATCCAAACCTTAGCACAGGTGTGACTGACTCGTACTTTTTTGTCGCTGAAGTGACAAAAACTGATATTCAAAATATTGCATTTGGTACTGAGGGGCAAGGTTGGACACTGTTTACACCAGCAGAATTCTTTTCGCATCCTGATGTTATTGCTCCCTTAAAACAACGGTACCAAGATTATCTTGATTCTGTACCAATGAACAGTGCTGATTCATAATCTATGAAAATAGGCTTTTTTGATTCAGGATTAGGAGGTTTGGTTGTGATGCGGGCAGTCCGTGAATCAATGCCACAGTATGATTATATATTTTATGGGGATACGGCGAATCTTCCGTATGGTAACAAGACGGAAGAAGAGATCTATACGTTAACTCGCGAAGGAGTCGAATGGCTCTTTGAAGAAGAGTGCGCGCTTGTGATCGTGGCCTGTAATACGGCTTCAGCTGCCACTGTTCGCCGCCTGCAAAATGAGTGGCTAATCGAATACTATCCAGAACGCAAACTGCTCGGTGTCATTGTGCCAATGGTTGAAGAAGTCCTTGATTGTGGTGCCAAGCGAGCTGTTTTGATTGCAACTGAGCGAACCATAGCGTCAGACAAGTATCCTGATACCTTAGCTGAATATGGCGAAGGGCCACAACTATTTTCCATCGCGACTCCCGCCCTGGTGCCACTGATTGAGCAGGGAAAAATTGACGAAGCGGTGGGGGAAGTGAGTGTAATAGTTGAAGAGGGGAAGAGAGCTGGTATGGACAGTTTGATACTAGGCTGTACCCATTATGCGTTACTGCGACAAGCACTCACTGAACGTTATGGTAGTGACCTCATGATTTTTTCACCCGATCTCATTATTCCACCCAAGGTCTATCGCTATCTCGAACGGCATCAAGATATCAAGGAGTTACTTTCGACTGAGGCGACGGTACAAGTGTACCTCACCGAAAATCGCCCAGAGTATGATAGATTTATTACTATGAGTAGAGAAGTTTTAATCTAATTCTTATATGTTTGTAAACAAAGGTGTAAATACGTATGACACAGATGTAAAAAGCCCTGTTCTATTTTATGGGGGAGAATTTGGTTACTGCTTCTCTAACTTTGCGGCCTTTACTGTAGTGTGGAATGGGCGGACTTGGCAAACTTCAGAACATGCATTTCAAGCCGCGGGATTTGATGATATTGCAATTATTGAAGAAATTGCTAGTGCACCTTCTGCTCATGCAGCATTTAAACTTGCTGTTGCAAACCAGGCAAAAATGCGGTCAAGTTGGGAAGCAGAAAAACGAGCGGTGATGAAAGATATATGCCGTGCCAAGTTACAGCAACATGAGTATATTGAAAAAGCGTTGCGCCAGTCACACACTGCGGATCTTATTGAGGATTCTCCAAAAGATAGTTGCTGGGGTTGTGGTGAAGATGGAAAAGGTAAAAATTGGCTTGGACAAATATGGATGGAACTACGCACAGAATTGTCTACAAATAGTTAATTGATACAACAATGAAGTTGTTTATGCTGCTCTAAGTCTACCATGAGTAGGGCCGTGAGATGAGTGATGTAAGAGCAAGGGTTTTCCCTTACTCAAGTTATAGTCAAAGACAAGTTGATTTTTTGTAGCTATGTATTTTTTATTAAATAGTCGGCAAGAGTAAAAAATGCCTCATGAGTATCTTCATTACTAGGGCTCACATATTTACTTTTTACTGGAAAAGGTAAAAAGTAGTCATTTGAATAGGGGTC
>JBJORD010000032.1:0-11194 GCA_046049585.1 Candidatus Parcubacteria bacterium | reverse complement strand
CCAGCGCTACGGGCAAAGACCGTAGCTGGGTTGGTGGTTTCAACTACAGACACACGGAAGTTTTTGTCACCTACCACAAATTTTTTGCTGTCGAGTTTTACTAAACCACTATCACTGAAGCTCGAAATATCTGATTTGGCGGCAAACATCTCATCGGCTAAAGTAGCTGTATCTATACCGATAAGAGCGGCAAGCTTTTCGGCCACATCTTTGTCATGAGGAGTAGTAGTTGGTGAACGAAAACCAAGTGTGTCAGACAAAATTGCAGAGAGCATAAGTCCAGCGATATCAGAGGGTAGGCTATGACCATGAGCCGTGATTTCATCAAATAAGACGGTTGCGGTACAAGCTAGGGGACGAATCGTAATAGTAGTCGGTACAGCAGTCTCAAGCCCACCTACTAGTTTGTGGTGATCAAGGAGGCCAAGCAACTGCATTTCGTTGATATTGTCCGGTAATTCTTGTGGATTATTGGTATCTACTACTACCACCTCAGTGCCAGCTGGTAGGGTTGGTAGTAGTTCGGGGGTTTCTTGGTTAAAACGGCGAAGCACAAATACCGTTTCGCTGTTGAGATCACCGAGTACAAACGGCACCGCTTGGTGAGCGGTGTGGGTATTGAGATACCAAGCCCAAATAATAGCTGAACAAGTAGCATCAGTATCAGGGGAAAAATGTCCAAAAACGTGTACCATATATATGTATTACGACAGTAAGAAGTCTAGTGTAGAACAGTGTAAGGTGCTCTGCAAGTATAACAAATCCGACAGACAATGTGTCTGTCGGATTTGTCGGTCTGGTCGCTTTAGTTTTTGTTGGCTTCTTCAGTAACTAGAGCCTCAGCTTCTTCAGGGGTATCAACTTCGTCCATTTCATCATCGTTCGGGTTCACAGCGTCGCGATCACCAGTAGCTGTATCCTCTTCACTGCCGACTGATTCACTAGTGGTACCGTCTTCAACATCGAGCTCATCATCCTCTAGTACAAGTGGTTCGTCAGCTGGTGCTTCGATTTCAGTGTGGCCTGTAGCATCAGCTTCAGCAAGCGGGGTACCGGTTTGGGTTGATACGATGTCAATTTTCCAACCAGTAAGCTTCGCTGCGAGGCGAACGTTCTGACCACCGCGACCAATTGCCAATGACTGCTGATCACTTGCTACTTCAACAATGGCGTGACCACGATCACCGGTCTCGGTGTTTGGTTCGGCGGCAATGGTGACACTCGTCACACGTGCAGGTGAAAGTGAGTCTTCAATAAAGGTAGCAATGTCAGGTGACCATTCAATGATGTCGATTTTTTCGCCACCTAGTTCACTCATGACAGTCGATACACGTACCCCTCGTTGACCAACCATTGATCCAACTGGATCAATGTGTGAATCAGTGGCATGAACAGCGATCTTTGAACGAGCACCAGCTTCACGCGCGATTGATTTTACTTCTACCGCACCGGTCTGCAGCTCGGGAGCTTCAATGGCAAAGAGTCCAGTCAAGAAATCACCATGAGCGCGGGACAACTTAAGGAAAATCCCACGAGGTGTTTCTTCTACTGCCAATAAGAGCGCGCGAATTCTTTCTCCGGGTTTGAATCGTTCACCAGGAATTTGTTCATCGTACGGCATAATCGCAGTGATTCGGCCTAGGTCGACATACAGGTTGCCGCGTTCAAAGCGCTGTACGTGACCCATCACCAAGTCACCCTCTTTCTGACCAAATTCTGCCAAAGCTGATTCTTTTTCAGCTTCACGAATCTTCTGTACGATTACTTGCTTGGCTGTCTGAGCGGCAATACGACCAAAGTCAGCCTTTGATTCTAGTGGGAAGATCAATTCGTCACCAATCTGCACATCTTTTTTGATCATGCGAGCGGTGTCGATCATGATGTGCTTTTCCTCATCAAAGCGAATCTTCTTTTGCTCATCACCAATAACAATTTCCTCTTCTACTTCTTCCTCACCATCTACTGGCTCATCGGTACGGAGCATACTTTCATCAACAGCGATTTTGACTTGATTAAAAATCGTATCACCAGAAGTCAGGTCAAATCGACAAGTAACTACTTGACCACGCTTTCCAAATTCTTTTTTGTACGCAGTCGCGAGCGCTTGTTCAATAGCGTCAATCATCTTGTCCCGTGAGATGCCACGCTCTTCTTCCATTTCGCCTAAAACGGCATGAATTACTTTTAGATCAAACATATGTAATTGTTGTGGGGTATTCCCCGATTAGTACAATAATATGAGCCTCTTTGGCTCTTGGTGACAAGAAGCGCGGGCCAAAGGCCCGCGCAAAAGTCATCATTAATATACCGAATATTTTAAAGAAATGCAATAAACAGTTTGATGAAGTGTACAGCAATATGAATCCATACAGAGAGCCGTGTATAATGAAAACACGAAAAGCTCTTTGTGCTCGTTTCGTTTGTTTTTCTCTATGCGTATCTTGGATGATCAATTGAAGCGTTTTGTTTTGGATTCGAATCTTGTATCGAAAGTTGATATGGCTGCGGCTGAAAAAGCTGCTCGGGAGGAAAATCGTTCGTTATCACACGCACTCATTTCGGGTGGGTACTTGACCGAAGACGACATGCGCCGCGTCGAGTCATATATTCTTGGTGTACCGTTTGTATCACTCAAGGACCTTAAGATTGAATTTGATATTCTCACATTAATTCCCGAACCAGTTGCGCGTACGCACAATATTATTGCGTACAAAAAAACCGCTACTGCCCTTGAAGTGGCAATGCTTGATACCGCCGACTTGCCAGCGATAGATTTTATAAAGAAAAAGGTCGGACTAAAGATCCTTCCCCGATTGACCGATACCGAGTCAATGCGTGGAGCCCTCCGCCAGTATCAAAAGACCCTCAAGGATGAGTTTGGTGATTTGATTATGAAAGACGCATCAGCATTGACTGTCGTGAGTGAGATTGATGGGGAAGAAGTGTCTGAAGCAGATCTAAAGAAAATGGCGGAAGATTTGCCGGTTGTACGTATTGTCGACACCTTGTTGCGACACGCAATTATTCAAGGTGCATCTGATATTCATATTGAACCAATGGAAGAGGCTGTGCTCGTCCGGTACCGTATTGATGGGATTTTGAATGACGCTATGAAGCTCCCGAAGATCGCTGCGGGTACGTTGGTAGCGCGTATCAAAGTACTTTCGAATTTGAAGCTCGACCAAAAACGGCTCCCGCAAGACGGCCGTTTCAAGATGGAAATGGATGGGCAGAAGGTGGCCTTTCGTGTCTCAATGCTCCCGGTGTTTTATGGCGAGAAGATCGTTATGCGTCTCTTGCGTGAAAACCGAACCGGTTTTTCCCTTGAAGGGATTGGCTTTCATGGATCGACCCTCGAACGAATTCATAAAGCGACGAGAGCCACGACTGGTATTATCTTGGTTACTGGACCAACAGGATCTGGTAAGTCGACTACGCTCTATACGATTTTGGACTTACTCAATTCACCAGAAGTAAATATCTCAACTATTGAAGATCCAATCGAGTACCAAATGGCTCGGGTTAATCAGACGCAGGTAAAGCCTGATATTGGCTTTACCTTTGCGGCGGGACTGCGGTCACTCATGCGTCAGGATCCAGACATAATTATGGTGGGAGAAATCCGTGACGAAGAAACGGCCTCACTCGCTATCAACGCCGCTCTCACTGGTCACTTGGTACTCGCGACTGTGCACACCAACAGTGCTTCGGCCACGGTAGCGAGACTCATTGATATGGGTTCAGAGGCATTTTTGCTCGTATCTACACTGCGAGTGGCGATCGGGCAACGATTGGTCCGTAAGCTTTGTGATGACAAAATCCCGTACACCTTGTCTAAAGCTGAACGTGACGAATTGGCAACCCACGTTGATATGGACAAGGTGCTAGCTACCCTCAAAGAAGAAAAGATCGTCCAGCCAGACGCTACTTGGAACGATATTGCGTTTTATCACCCCAAAGAAAATGGTATTAGTCCTGATGGCTACCATGGTCGTATGGGTATTCACGAAGTGCTCGAGATGTCACCAACACTCAAAGACATGGTGATGTCACACAAGACTGGAGACGAAATCGAAGTACAAGCCCGTAAAGAGGGGATGTTGACGATGCTGGAAGATGGTATCTACAAAGCCGCCAAAGGCCTTACTAGTGTCGAAGAGGTATTGCGCGTTATAAGCGAGTAAGTATGCCAATTTTTATCTACCAAGGCGAAACAGCAGAAGGCGCAGCCGTCCGTGAAAAAGTAACAGCCGACGATCGTTATGCTGTTTATGATATTGCTCGCGTTAATGGTCATACTGTTACCAGTATTACTGAGCCCGGTGGTTTTTCTTTGGGTGTGCATATTGACTTTGCCAAGCTCAATACAATGTTTGGTAAAGTCAAACAGGATGAGTTGGTGATGGTGACTCGTAACTTGGGTTCGATGTTGGATGCTGGCCTCACTATTACGCGGGCATTGTCGGTGATCGAAAGACAAACCCGCAATCCCAAACTGAAGCAAGTCACCAAAGAAATCATTGCACGTATCAATAAAGGTGATCAGTTTTTTGAGGCGCTCAAAGATCACCCAAAAGTGTTTGATGATCTCTATATTGCAATGATCAGGGCGGGTGAAGAGAGTGGGAACATGTCTGAATCACTCCGTACATTGTCTGTACAGATGGAGCGTTCTACCAGTCTTAAAAAGAAGATCAAAGGAGCAATGATCTATCCATCAATCGTAATTACGGTCATGTTTGCGATTGGTATTCTGATGATGATTTTTGTACTACCTTCAATTACTGGTATTTTTAAGCAAATGGGTACCGAGCTGCCAGGCACTACTAAGGCACTCATTGCGGCTAGTGATTTTTTGGTGGCTAATACATTGGTAGCGATATCGGGTATGGTGGCTTTCTTTTTGGCTATTGGCTACGCGCTCCGATCAAAACCAGGTAAGGTTTTTACTTCTTGGACAGTGGTACGTTTGCCGGTGATTGGTACTATGGCTAAAGAAACCAACGCAGCACGCACTGCCCGTACTCTGTCGTCATTGCTCAACTCGGGAGTCGACGTAATTCAAGCTCTCACTATCACTGAAGAAGTAGTACAAAATGTGTTTTACAAAAAAATTATAAAAGATGCTGCCTTGCGTGTGGAAAAAGGTACGCCACTCTCTGAAGTATTCATTGAACGAAGTGATTTGTATCCCATTTTGGTTGGGGAGATGATTCTGGTAGGTGAGGAGACTGGATCAATTGCCAAGATGTTGGGTGAGCTCGCAGCTTTCTATGAAACAGAAGTAGAACGAAAAACTAAAGATCTATCGACTATTATTGAACCCCTACTTATGGTCGTTATTGGTGCTGGTGTTGGTTTCTTTGCACTGGCGCTGATAGCTCCAATTTATTCATTGTCTGATGGTTTATCATAGATATATGACACGAGGTTTTTCACTCGTAGAATTGATTATTGTAACGGCGGTCTTTACCTTGTTCTTTGGTGGGTTGTTTGTCACTATCCAAAATTCTCTACGTCTTATTAGTAGTAGTCGTGAACGCGTAGCTGCTATGTCGGTCGCTAGTGATCAGCTCGAGTACATTCGTTCGCTATCGTATGATGCTGTCGGTACGGTGAGTGGTCTCCCGAGTGGGTTAATTCCTCAAATTAGCACGACCACGCTAAACGGCATCGTATTTACCAGGCGGACATTAGTAGAGTTTGTTGATGATCCGGCTGATGGACTTGGTGGAGCAGATACAAATTCAATTACAACTGATTACAAACGAGCCAAGATAGAAGTCTCGTGGCTAGGTAGGCAGGGTACAAGTAGTGTCTCGTATGTCACTACCGTCGTGCCGCGATCAATCGAAACAGATATTGGTGGTGGAACTATTCGTATCACCGTGCGTGATGCTGATGTGTTGCCAGTCGCGGGGGCTGCGGTGCGATTACTTAATACTACTGGTACTACCACCGTTGATGTGATCAAGTATACGGATGCGACAGGAATCGCGCTGTTTGGTGGAGCGCCAGCGGGTGCCAATTATCAGGTATTTGTCTCACGGCCAGGTTTCTCAGCTGATGGTACCAGTGTGGCTACTGGTACGTTGGCTAATCCGGCTCAGCAACCACTGGCAGTAGTCGCAGCCGATGTTACCTCAGCTACTTATTTTATTGATGAGTTAGCTAATTTTTCTTTGAGTCTATTTTCTAGTCGTTCCTCTGCTGTTGTCAGTCGTACAGGGACAGATTTTATTGATGTCGCTACTACTAGTGCTGCGATTGTAACTACTGGGGGAGTGACACTGATGGGTGTACCTGGTTCATACAGTACAGAGGGAACAGTATTTTTTACCCCGATTGCACCCTCACCATTGTTTGCTTGGGCTGAGTTACGGGCTAGTAGCACTATCCCTAATTCGACTGCGATTCGGTATCGTCTATACACCCAAAGTAGTTCGACTAACACCCTCATTCCAGATAGCGATCTACCGGGTAACAGCGCTGGCTTTGTAGGTGTTGTACCACTCGCTCAGTTATCGGTAGGGACGTATCCAAGTGTAGTCGTAGGCGCAACCCTCCAAACGACTAATACAACCATCACGCCAGTGCTGGAGACTATTTCGCTTTGGTACATTGATACTGCTACCCCACGATCATCAGCTGATGTTGCTTTGACTGGTACAAAAGTCAAAGGCACAACTGCTGCTTTGGAATCAATTCCAAAACACATACTAACCAGTACAACAAATGCTTCAGGTACCATCGCTATTACTGGCATTGAGTGGGATACCTATACACTGACAAATCCCAATCACATTATTCGAGACATTTGTGGGACTACCTATCCATTTGTGATTACGCCCGGGGCCACAACTTCAGCCGTAGTAGTGACAGGACCAGCATCAGCCAACTCGTTGCGAGTTAGTGTTACTCACAATGGTGTACCAGTGCCTGGAGCGATGGTGAATGTGTCTAATGGAGTTGGCTCTGATACTACATCAGTGTGTGGTCAGGTATATTTTCATGATGTGACAAGTGCTAATGATTATGTAGTGACTATTACGGCACCCGGTTTTGCACCAGTCGTCCTCAATCCATATACGATTACTGGCAATGTGGTAGAGCTGGTTGCGCTATAATAGCTACATGGATTTTGTAAGCCAGCGAGGTATGTCTTTGGTAGAGGCTATTATTGCGATAGCGCTTTTCACTATCTTATCTTTGGCGATCTTTAGTGCTATTACCTCGCTCTACAAAATGAATAGCTATACTCTTGAGCAGGCCGAAGAAATTGACCATGCCAGACGTGGTTTGCAAACTTGGGTACGTGATGCTCGTGAGATGACCTTTGGGGCTAATGGTGCGTACCCAGTTGTCCGTCTCGAGAATAATCGCTTTGGATTTTATAGTGATATTGACAGAGATTTTAGTGTTGAGTATGTGGAGTATGTTTTATCGACGACAACACTGTACAAGTATACCTATGAAGCTACCGGTAATCCGCCGGTGTACAGCACCACTACACCGACACGGGTTGATATTTTGTCACTGTATGTGCGTAATATTGCTCAGAGTCAGGCTGTGTTCCAGTATTATAATGATGCGGGTACAATCCTGACATCACCACAAGCGATGCTGTCTGATATGCGGTATGTTCGAATGAACTTGGTGATTAACATCGACCCCAATCGTTCTCCAGGAGAATTTATGCTACGCGGTAGTGCCACACCAAGAAATCTAAAAGAAAATTTATGATTACACCACGAACATCACTACAAGCAGGCTACTTAATGGTCGTTGTACTAGTCTTCTCGGGTATCTTTTTGACTATTCTTACTTCTTTTGTGGTGTTTGTAGTAACACAGAGTCGGCTCATTGAGCAAAAAATTGCCTTCGAACAAGCGGGGCAAATTGCTGAGGCGGGACTTGATTACATGAAGTGGTACTTGGCTCATTATCCAAATGCCACCACTACAACTATCACAAATGCGTATAATGATCCTGAGTCAGGTGCAATCGGTCAATATACAATTACCGCCACCAGCACAACATTTTGTGGCGCGGTCGCTTCTCTCAATATCACTTCAGTTGGTTACACTGACGAATTTACCAATGTTCGTCGGACAATTTCGGCTCGGTATGCAAGGCCAAATGTGGCCGAGTACTCGTTTATCTTAAATGATAATGTATGGGCAGGGCCAGATCGTATTATCAATGGACCATATCATAGTAATGGTGGTATTAGAATGGACGCCAGACACAATTCATCAGTGACCAGTGCGCAAAACACTTGGAACTGCACCAGTGGCTTTGGTTGTACGCCGTCTGGATCTCGGGCTGGTGTTTTTACCACTAGTGGTAATGCCACGCCAGCCCTCTTTGATTATCCTCAGGGTACGATCAGTTTTACTGATCTAACGGTAGATCTTGGTGCAATGGAACAGCGTGCTCTTACTGGGGGTGGTATTTTTTTACCCAAAGCTCCAAATGGTGATGACGGATATCGCATCACCTTTAATGGTGATAATACAGTCACTATCCGCCGCGTACAGACTACTTATAGTTACTGGGGGCAAACAACTGAGAATGGCTGGCAGTTGGAAGATAATGTCATCAATACCTTACGAACTGGTACGGATACCAGAACGATTAATCCTAATTGCCCGCTCATTGTGGCACAAGATCGGGTGTGGCTTAGTGGGGTAGTAAATGGCAAAGTCGCCATCGCTGCCTCACATGCCACCTCAACTTTTAACCCTTCAATTATTATTCAAGATAACATTACATACTCATCGGCTACCACTTCTGGCTTAGTGGCGATAGCTGAGCGAGATGTTTTGTTGGGCGTCGATGTTCCAACCAACCTAAACATCAATGGTATCTTCATTGCTCAGACAGGTAGATACGGTCGGAATTTTTATTGCGACAACACAGCGTATTGCTCGTTTTCCCAATTAATGCCAAATAATAATCCAAATTTGCGACAGTTTGTTATTCGTAATTCCGAAACTCATAACGGTACCATTGTTTCCAATGGCCGAGTCGGGACACAATGGGTCAGTGGTAGTGTGACCTCCTCAGGATTTCTTAATCGTTTCACTTCCTACGATCGAAATTTGATTGATAATCCACCACCATTTATTCCTACTGTATCAGATGTCTACCAGTACTCAGACTGGCGTGACGCCAACTAAAGTTGCTCTTAAGTAAAAACGAGACTGGAGTCTCGTTTTTACTTAATTGCTGCATGCTAGAATATTGGGTATATGGCAACCAAAAAACAACCGTTGATTATTGGCAATTGGAAAATGAACCCACGCACTGCCGCTGAAGCAGTGGCCTTAGCGAAAGGGGTGCATCAAGCAACAAAAAAAATCCCACTGGTCACAATTGGTGTGACCCCACCTACACTGTTCATAAGTGAAGTAAGTCGTGTACTGGGCAAGTCTGGAATACGTTTGGGCGCGCAACAAGTGCACCCTGGCCCCGTTGGTGCATTTACTGGCTTGGTGTCTCCGGCAATGATCGCTCCATACGGAGCATCATATGCCATAGTAGGACATTCAGAGTGTCGGGCGAGAGGTGAGAGTGATACTGATATCAATGCCGCTACACTAATGTTACTCAAACACAAAATGACGCCAGTAATTTGTGTGGGTGAGAAAGTGCGTGATGCCCAAGCAAATTTTTATGCTACCATCGAAGCCCAAATTATGGCTGCGCTCGCTACAGTACCACGTGCTCGATATAAAGAAGTCGTGATTGCCTATGAACCAATCTGGGCTATTGGTACCGGTAAGACTGCTACGGCTCTAGATGTACAAGAGATGCAATTATTTATTCGTAAAGTACTAACCAAAATAGCTGATCGCTCCGCTGCCGCTGCGGTCACTGTCCTGTATGGTGGTTCGGTCAAGCCAGACACAGCTGCTTCTTTGTATCGTGAAGGGGAGGTTAATGGCTTTTTGGTTGGGGGAGCTAGTTTGTCGGTAGAGGAGTTTACCAAAATAATTACCGCTGTATTGTAATATGCGTACCATTACCGAAGCGACCGATTTAAAAGGCAAGTATGTGTTGGTTCGTTCTTCCTGTAACGTGCCGTTGGTGGATGGAGTGGTTGGTAATCAGTATCGACTCAAGCGCGCTCTCCCTACCCTGACTTGGCTACAAGCGGCTGGGGCCAAAACCATCCTCCTGGCCCATATAGGACGAGATGAAACAGATACGTTGCGACCAGTCTTTGAAGCTTTTTCTTCACTATGCCACATGCGGTGGGGCGGTAGCATTGGCAGTACTGAACTTAAGGAAGCACGTAACAATATGCAAGACGGGGACATCATAATGGTAGAAAACTTACGCCAACACAAAGGTGAATCCGAAAATGATCCAGCCTTAGCTTTGGAAATCGCTGCCTTAGGCGAAGTCTATGTTAATGATGCTTTTGATAACATACATCGTGATCATGCTTCTATGGTTGGTGTGCCAGCCCATTTGCCCTCGTATGCGGGAATTACTTTGGCCGAAGAACTACATCACTTAGCAGCGGTGATGAAACCAGTCCACCCTGCTTTGTTTATTTTGGGCGGAGCCAAATTCGAAACCAAGATGCCACTTATCGAAAAGTATTTGGCATCATATGATCAGGTGTTTGTTAGTGGTGCACTCGCCAACGACGTTATGCTGGCAGATGGATTAGAGGTGGGTCGCTCGCTTGTGTCTTCAGTTTCACTTAAAGGAGCTGCTTTTTTACGAGATCCAAAGTTGATACGACCAGTTGATGTGATTGTTGAGAGTGATCGTGGTGTACGGGTAGCTCCCGTCACTGATGTACAAAGTGATGAAAAAATTACTGATATGGGCCCAGCGACAGTCGCTGCTTTAATGCCGTGCATCAGCGCAGCCAAAACCATTTTATGGAATGGCCCGCTAGGACTCTATGAAAATGGTGTGCCGGGAAGTACGCAAGCAGTCGCCAAGCTGATTGCCGATAGTCCGGCCATGAGTGTTCTCGGTGGTGGGGACACAGTAGCGGCGGTCGAAGAACTGGGTCTCAATGATCAATTTGGATTCGTCTCAATTGGTGGAGGTGCAATGCTAACAGTACTTGAAGCAGGTACTACACCAGCTTTGGCAGTCCTTGGATATACACCCATAATCTAGTGTATCTTCTATAAACAAAAACCAACCGGAGTCTTTACAAAGACTC
>JBJORD010000031.1:0-5677 GCA_046049585.1 Candidatus Parcubacteria bacterium | reverse complement strand
GTCTTTGATGCTGCTGCACCGACCGTAACCGGAATACCTATACGTTGCTCAACCAACGCCTTGAGAGTTGTCAGTAAGCGCTCTGCCTCTGGTAGCGAGTCTGCTTCAAAGGTAAAGAATGCTTCGTCAATTGAGTACTGCTCAACCCGAGAGAATTGTTCTCGGACCACCGAAAATACCCGACTAGAGATATCCCTATACAGTGCAAAATGCGAAGAAAAGCATACTGTGCCTGTGTCTTTTAGAATGTCCTTTATTTGAAAGTAAGGGACACCCATTGGGATACCCATGTCTTTTATCTCTCGAGACCGTGCCACCACACAACCATCATTACTCGATAGCACAAGAACTGGCACGGCGCGTAAATCTGGTCTAAACAGCCGTTCGCACGATACAAAGAAATTGTTACAGTCAATAAGTCCGACATACTGCATAGATCTATAGTATACCAAAAAGCAATCCACTATGGATTGCTTTTTGCCTAAAAAGGTAGTTTCAGTACCTATCTGAACAACTTCCAGATATCTTTATCTTCTTCCCCATCAATCTTAAACATGGCAATCCCTCGCACATCGTATTCCTCTACAAGTGCCAACTTATCTTTGACGGCGACATCATCACTGTAAGTAATAAATCGCACCTGAACAGTTTCGCCTGTTTTGTTGGCATACGCTAGTGCCTTGGCAGCTGCCTCCATACCGCGGGGAGTACCTTTAGGGGTCTTAGTCTCGGCGATATGCTTGAAGGTTGAATCTTCGGGGAAATAACTCATCACCGCCTCACCACCCGCACTACGACCAATTGGAGTCTTGTAGATTTTTTTTGATAATTCTTCAATACGAGGAGGGTTTAAGGTAGCTACACGAGTATAACTTTGGTACCAATCTGGTGAGACAGTGACGTCCCAGGCTCGACCGTAGGTTGCCACTCCCACAAGAACCTTTTCCTTAGGAAAATCTTCCAAAGCCAAGTCAATTACTTTGTCTACCCACTCTTTGTCGGCTACGGGGGCATACGGCACACCAGCACGTTTCTTGTTTAGTGTTAAGTCGGCACGTTGTTGGTCATACGTCATCAGCTCAATACGGTCACAGTGTTTTGCAATTTCTGCATAGTCATTGGCGAATAGAAGCGGACTTGGCACAACGGTATAGAGATCCTTGGCTGGTGTACGTGCTTCAATGGCACAGGTCAACAGCTTGCTTCCCAATGCCTTTTTGAGATCTCGCAAGAACGTCGAAAAATGATCCTTGGTTTCGGCATTTTTGTCCTCATAGTCAATATTGATACCATCAAACTTGCCTCGTTCAACCAATCGTACAATTGAGTTTATCTGCTCGTCCCGAAGCTTCTTGTTACTTAATACTGGATGAATCTGGTCACCATCAAACCAAGCTACGGTAGGTATAACTTCTACTTTGTTGCGTTTTGCGAGCGTGAAGAAGTTTTGCCACTGTTTTTCGGACAAATTGGCTTTGTCGATGATACTCCCAGCAGCATCCACCTCATAAACAAACGGGTACACCGTATCGATCTTTTTGATATTTTTGGTAGCACTTTTAATACCAGCCGTATCACTCCACCACGGTATCCAACCAGCCACTTCCCCATCATATTGGGCCATGGCCATAGCTGGCGAACCAAGCCCAAGCAAACCTACGCCAGCCATACTAATAATAATAAATTTTTTGTACTTGTTCAGTGTCATATAATAAAAGAGACGTTATATACCTATATTTCTTACCTCGGTATCCTTAGCGTACCATATCTCTGTATTAGTCAACACCCTGGCACTTATTTGGTTTGTGCAACCTGACTCCAAATACCTACTGATATGATGGCTTGGGACTAAAACTGCCGAGCACTACCGGTGACCACTCCCCAAATAAAGCAATCTTCACCTTCACCGACAGTGATTGGAGCGTAGGCAGCATTTTCAGAAACGAGAACCAATACTTGATCACGAACCCGTAAACGCTTAACTACCATCTCACCATTGATTGCCGCGACGACGATCTTGCCATTAGTTGGTGCAACAGCCCGGTCTACGACCAAAATGTCGCCTGAGTAGATACCTGCTCCCTCCATCGAATCACCCTCAACTCGTACAAAAAAAGTTGATTCTGGGTGCGTCACTAGCAAGTCATGGACATTAAGACTCTTTTCCACCAAATCATCACCTGGCGCTGGAAAACCCGCTGCTGGGGAGGTGGCATATAAAGCGACTGCTGGCGCTGTCGCAGGCAGCGTTACTGTATAGATAGCATCTACGATTGTTTCTGGCTTCTGCATATTAAACCACCACCGCCTGACCACTGACGAGTATATGGAGATAGAATAAGGCTGACATCAACAAGAGCAAAGCTACTCCATAGGCAACCTGGCGCGGACGGTGCTGTCTCCAAGCGACACAGACAGAGAGAAGCAACGCTAGGGCCACCAAAAAGCCGATTGCGCTGTACACTACCTGCAAAACAAAAGTAGGACGAACTGTCATGGTCGCGATCCCCATATCAGTTGATACCGCACTCACGGTATCGACAGGAGCAGGAACAAGTGTCGTCGTAGAGGCAGACAAATCGAGCTCCATGGTTGATATACCAATATGTGGTACCGAGGTTTCGCTGACAGGAGTTGGCATATCAGTAGTTTCTACACCAGCAACAGTGGCCGTTGGTCCAGGAATGGTCGCAGTCGCCACAGCTACCACTGGTGGCACGGCAATACTCGGCAGAGTAGCAACCGTATCAGGTGCCGGTATTGCTGGCGTACCGAACATTTGCACAACAAACACAGTAGGAAAACCCTGATACCTGCCTTTGGCAGTACCAACACCAATTTCACGATAGTTATTGTTTACAATATTGGCACGATGGGTTGGCGACAACATCCAGGCATCAACCACCGCATCTGAATCAGTAAAATGCACAGCTAGGTTTTCCCCAGCATGCACAAAGTTGTAACCAACCTCATCAAACCAATGCCACGGCGAAACTCCATCTGGACTGTAGTGAGAAAAATAACTCTCTTTGGCCATATGCTCGGCTTTTAGTTGTGCTGCTGCATCTAATTTAGCGTTACGGACAAGTGGTGGCAAAACAGCAGAATCACGCTCCACATTGGTAAGATTAACTACTACTGCTGGCAATACTGCACCCACCAACCACGAAGATTGTTGCCACAAAAGACTGTATACGTTGGTTAAAGTAAAAGTACATACAACCAAAAAGAGCATGCCGAGCATGGCACTGCGTTGTAGTAATACCGGAATATAATTGTGTTCTGGTAATGGAATGAAATAATGCTTCATTTAGTTAAATTTACATCCTAATGATACCAGATAAACAAAACACTTGGTACAAGATACCAAGTGTTTTGTTTATAGTTGTGGGGTTTTACTTGTTGAGAACACCACGTGTGAGTGGACCACAGAAACCAGTTACGTATCCAATTGATGGATTAGCAGCTTGGTAAGACTTTACCGCAGCAAAAGTAAGTGGACCGAAGTATCCAGTTGGAGCTGCGATCTTTAGATGACCTTGAGCGATCAAAACCTTCTGCAGTTCTACAACATCACTGTGTGTTGAACCGATACGTAGATCGTTGTTAAACACAAATTTAGTTGTTGAAGCAGTAATAGTCTCGCCAAGTACCAACGGAGTTGGCTTGATAAGTGATGCACGATCTTTTACTCGAGTTCCTGAGCTACTTCCATAACCATTTACTTCAGAAACAGTTACAGATCCGATGACTACCATCATCACTAGAACAAGCATTGATTTTACAAACGGGTTTTTCATGTTTTGTTATTATTACAATAAATTTGCTCTTTACCTACAAATTTGGGTAAATATATAGTATTCTGCTATAACTGTCAAACAACACATGAATCGTTTTCTAAAAAGCAAACCACTTTACTCTCTTATTCTGAAGTATCTGACAGTTACCGCTGGTTTAATTATTTTGGTTTATGCTGTTTTCTTGCGACTCATTCCGATTGATATACAACCTTATTGGATGGATGAAGGATACACCATAAATGCCACCCTCTCCTATCAAGCCGGTAAAACCGATGGATTTGCTGCCGTTTTGGATTCGGGACAACCATATGAATGTTTTTTGTATTGCTACCCCACTGCACACCTAAACAATATTTTTGGTAACGAGGCTTGGGTATATCGTATTTTATCTGTATTGTTTGGAATGTTATCTGTATTTGCAATATTTTATGTTACCCGAGCACTCTATACGCTCCCTATTGCCTATCTCAGTGCTTTCTTTACCCTCTTTGCCTATTTTCAAATAGCGTGGTCAACTCAGGCTCGCTGGTACACACTAGTACTTGCCCTTTTCTGGACAGCAATCGGGTTCACCTTACTGACACACAAAACCACCTCCAAAAAACAAAAATTATTTTTTATTGTTATAAGTCTATTTTGCGCCACCCTAGCTACCTGGGCGCACAGTCTCGCTATTTTATTATTCCCTACAATACTCATTACCTGCTTGTATTACTCCCCAATTAAGCAAGCGACGTTGCGTCTACCGCTAACATACTACATAGCAACTGTATGTTTACTTGCGTTATTAGCACTGTTATTCCGTACCGAACTCTATTATCTTCTTCATGGGATTAATGTTAGCTTTACCCTACCGTATCACATTAGCTTTTTACTCCGAGAATACTGGGGGCTGTTGCCTTTTATCATTTTTGCCTTGGTAACTGCTAAACGCGCTGAATGGTACCTACTCACAGTATTTCTCACTTATCTTATTCCTTTATCGTTTTTTACCTCGATAGTCCATTACCGTTACCTGTTTTATGTCACCCCTGTACTTTATATACTGGCAGCAGTAGGTGTCTGGCGTATGGGACAGACGCTCACCTCTCAATTTCGTCAGGCACCAGTACTGATAGCGTTCATTAGTATATTTCTGTTTTTCATCAGTCCAACAGGCACTCTCCTGCCCCAAGACCGTTACTGGCTCGAAGCCGATAACCCAGAGACTCTCGCGCCACGCCCCAGCTACGCCTACACTCCCCAACCAGACTGGAATAGTGCCTATGAATTTATTCTTAATAACAACACACCTTCCAATATCATTATTTCGAGTCACCCACACTTCACCAAGATCTTCCTTAATCAAGCTGGTTATTGGATAAGCTACGACTATCTAGGACTTGATAATCGTACCCAATATCGTACTGCAGACGATCGTGAGTATTATGTTGGGGCAATCTCTCTGGATAGCCTTGAAGAACTCAAAACAACCACCCAAAATAATTCCGGTTTTATCGTCCTCGACTACATGACCAAAGACGGCCGCCTCGACCCCGCCGTATTAGTGTACATAGAAACCAACTTCCCACTAGTTTTCGAAAAAAGAGACAACAGCTACTCACATATTTGGGTCTATCGCTTTTAGACTTTACTTTTTCTGCAAAATATGATGTAGTAGTGAAAATACACATATTATGTCTAGCGAACCCACAATCAATAACCCCGAACCGGAAGTAAGTCCTGTCGAAACTACAACCCAGGACGCCCCAAAATGGCTTGTGTACACCCTTACTACCCTTGCCTACGGTATTCCCTTAGCTTTTTTAGCTTATGTGCTTTATGTAAACTATCTCCCTTTTGGTTACAACAAAACATTTACGATTGATGTGGGAGCT
>JBJORD010000030.1:0-26900 GCA_046049585.1 Candidatus Parcubacteria bacterium | reverse complement strand
CATTGCTACCAAGCATGTCGACTTCTTTGACAAGCGCTCAATCAATTACAACAAGCGCTCTGCTAGTGTCACCAGTGAAGATTTATTCTAGTAATCCCGAATTCTGTCTGTATGTCTATTAATTATAAGGAGCCGTGGTACTGGGTGAATGATAATACACGGGCTTTTATGTCCCGAGGGTATTTGGTTGATGGTCAGACGACTGAAGAGCGTGTACGGTTCATTGGTGAGCACGCGGAAAAAATCCTAAATAAACCAGGTTTTGCAAAGAAATTCGAAGACTACATGAGTCGTGGCTGGATCTCGCTTGCAACGCCGGTCTGGGCGAACTTTGGTCTCAAGCGCGGTTTGCCGATCAGTTGCTTCGGCTCATTTGTGGCCGATGATATGGCGAATATTCTCCATACCCAAAGTGAAGTAGGGATGATGAGTAAGTATGGTGGAGGCTGTTCGGCCTACTTCGGTGATCTCCGTGCCCGGGGAAGTGAGATCACCCAAAATGGACAGTCATCAGGCCCAGTCCACTTTATGCAGCTTTTTGAAAAGATTCTTGATGTAGTGAGTCAAGGTTCAACTAGACGAGGAACTTTCGCTGCTTATTTACCAGTCGAGCATCCTGATATTCTAGAGTTTCTCGATATTGGGACTGAAGGTAATCCAATCCAAAAAATCAATCACGCAGTCACGGTCACGAATGCGTGGATGGAATCGATGATTGCAGGGGACGCAGACAAGCGAGCCATTTGGGCCAAGGTAATTCAACGACGTGGTGAAATTGGCTATCCTTACATTATCTTTATTGATAATGCCAATAACGGTAAGCCTGATGTCTACAAAGACAAGAATCTCCCAATCTATGCCAGTAATGTGTGTAGTGAGATTATGCTCCCGAGTAGTCACGATTGGTCATTTGTGTGTTGTCTCTCGTCGATCAACATCGTGCACTATGATGACTGGGAAGACACTGACCTTGTTGAGACAATGACCTACCTTCTTGAAGCGGTGATGACCGAGTTCATCACGAAGCTCGAAGCGATGCGTGATCATGAAGACGCCGACAAGCGTTTGGCCTTCCGCTTCATGGAGCGACCATACAACTTTGCTGTTGCCAACCGCGCACTTGGTCTTGGTGTATTGGGGTACCACTCATATCTACAATCAAAGGGACTTGCGTTTGAAAGTGATGAAGCAGGCAAGCTTAATACCGAAATATTCAAGCTGATACAAGATCGTTCTCTTGCGGCTTCAGCCGAAATGGCCAAAGAAATGGGCGAGCCAGAAATCCTCAAAGGCTATGGACGTCGTCACACCACGACGATGGCGATCGCACCAACGACCTCGTCTGCCTTTATTCTCGGTCAAGTATCACAGGGTATCGAACCAATCTGGAGTAACTGCTATATTAAAGATCTTGCCAAACTTAAAGTAGTGATCAAGAATCCAACCCTTGAGACACTTCTCGAAGAGAAGGGTCGTAATACCAAAGATGTCTGGGATAGTATCCGTGACAGTGACGGTTCGGTACAACACCTTGATTTCCTTACTGATGAGGAAAAAGCCGTCTTTCGCACCTTTGCTGAGATTGATCAGAATAAACTCATTACTCACGCTGCGGAACGACAGCAGTACATTGATCAAGGTCAGTCACTTAATGTGATGGTGGCACCAGATACACCCGTCAAAGATATCAACCAGCTCTATCTCCAGGCCTGGAAGCAGGGATGCAAGGCTTTGTACTACCAACACAGTATGAACGCCGCCCAGCAGCTGACCCGTAAGAAGATTCAAGAACGGTCCGCAAATTAAGTCGTCTACTACAAAACCACCAATCTCAATCGAGATTGGTGGTTTTGTAGTACGATATTCACACACGGTGGATATGTCCACTTTTCGTTTTGATTGGTCGTGTATGATAGATGGTAAGAACAAGCGGTGTTTGGCAGGGGCTACGTTTCGCGACGACATAGCCCCCGCCAAGCACCGCTTTTTGTATGTCTGACTATGCGCTATACTAGTAAAAATAGTACAGGGGGATGTTCTGATGATATCGTTGCTCTTTGCGTTGCTTGTGGAGATTCCAGTCACACAATATGTCCACCTATCGTTTTCCATCGGTAAGAGAGTCTAGCTCTTGTCTGTGGGAACATAATGTGTGTCTTCCGATTAGGACAACATGTCACTGGGAAGATTTTGTCGACACCTGTGAAGTCCGTGATCAAAATGAGCGCCGATTGGTGATCTACAGGCATGTATACATAGGGTCAGGTGTCATCTCGGTGACCTACCCCTTTGTCTGGCAGCCACAAAACTAGTTCTGAAGTAAGGGGTGTTCTGACGCCCCTTTACTGTATTTGCTATACTATACCGATGCTCCGCTCTCTTACGGTATTATTGCTACTCTCAGTTTCGCTCTATTGGTATGCGACAGTGGGTGTGTACTGTCAGGCGCCATTATCGTATCAGCTAGTACTGGTTGATGAACGGTTCAATCTCACCGACAGTGAAGCGACGGCGTTTATACAACAAGCAGAACAATTATGGGAACAGGCCGCTGGTCGAGACCTCTTTTATGCTGTGACAGATAATCCTGACCTAAAGATCAGCTTTGTGTTTGATGAAAGACAAGAGCGAGCAATTGCAGAAGCGTCGTTGCGTGATTCATTGGATACCAAAGAAGAGACGTCTGGTACGATTGCAAAAACTTATGAAGTATTGGTAGATGAGTATCAGGCACTACAAGCCAAGCAAAACGAGGCTGTACGAGTATACGAAAAAAATTTATCACAACACAATGCCACGGTAGCACGGTACAATGATGCTGGGGGTGCACCAGCTGAGGTTTTTGCAGAGTTAGCGGCCACAGAAAAGGCCTTGTCTCGTGAAGCTGTAGCATTAGATAACATGAACGAAGAACTGAGTGAATTATCACGCACCATCAATGAAGTAAGTGAGCGGGGGAATCGTTTGATTGAGCAGTACAATGCCAATGTGCAAGATTACAACGCACAATTCGGTGAGCCAGATGAATTTACCCAAGGTGATTACCAGGCTGGGGAGATACATATCTACACCTTTACCTCACCTGATGAGTTGTTGCAGGTACTAACTCATGAACTTGGTCACGCTCTTGATCTGCCGCATGTTGAGGGAAGTGATTCCATCATGTATTATTTACTGGAAGACCAACCAGTGCCAGTACAACTCACTGCGGCCGATGTTGCTGCCTTCACCGCTGCTTGTGGTAGTGCCACTAGTGTCGAGACCAAGATCCGCACACTTATTAATCGTTATTTCTAGTATATGAGTTCATTATTTTCATCAAAGTTAAATCAGATGCTTGGAACCTTAGCCTTGCTAGGCTTGATCCTTGCGCTCGTCAGTTATGCATATGTAACCATCAAAGCTGGTAGTGAATGGGGTGGGCCAACGACCATCTCAATTACTGGTACTGGTGAAGCAAAAGCTACTCCCGATGTCGCCTCATTCACATTTTCTGTCCGAGCTGACGGACCAGATGCGGCAACCGTACAAAGTAAGTCAGCCGAATCGGTGAATTCCATCTTGGCTTTTTTGACAGAGCAGGGAGTAGACAAAAAAGATGTAGAAACCAGTGGCTACAATCTCTATCCTAAGTTCAAATATATCGACCAGCCATGCGCTATTGGTCTCTATTGTCCGCCAGGAGAACAAGTTCCAGATGGTTTTGAAGCCAGTCAGATGGTGACCGTCAAAGTCCGTGATCTTGCCAAGGCGGGAAGTATCTTATCTGAAGTAGGGGCCAAAGGAGCAACAGATATTAGTGGCCTCACCTTTACGCTTGATGATGATAAGAATCTCCGCAACGAAGCCCGTGAAAAAGCCATTGCTGATGCCAAAGCCCAAGCTGATATCCTCGCTACTCAACTTGGTGTCACTTTTGGTGAAATCATGAGTTACTACGAAGAGTCACCGAGTGACCCTTACTACGGAGGACGTATGATGGAACCAAAAATGATGATGGATGCCGAAATGGCAGTGTCACCAGAAGTTCCGGTGGGTGAGACCACTGTCTCTTCACGAGTGAATGTGACCTACCGAATCAAGTAGTCATTTACTTGAGTAAGTATTGTCAAAAAGCGACCCTGAGGGTCGCTTTTTGACAACTGCCAAGTACAGGAGTACTATATGAACTAATCGCCTCCGAGGCGTTTTTATTTTGAGTTAGTAATTATTTATTATTATGGATCGTTTTGCTCAGTACATTCGCGCTACTATGGCCGAAATGAAGCACGTGAAGTGGCCTACCCAACAGCAGGCTATGGTTTACACTGGATTGGTATTGGTGATATCAATCATCGTAACTATTATTGTTAGTCTAGCCGATTTTGTCTTTACGTCTGGAATCGACTTTGTCGTTAACTTCTTCTAAGTATATGGCCAAACAAGTCTCAACCGGAGAGCGTCACTGGTACGCCATTCATACCTATTCTGGCTATGAAAACGCCGTAGCGCGTAACCTTCGTCAGCGTATCGATTCGCTCAATATGTCTGAGAAGATTTTCAACGTCGTTGTACCATCGGAGAAAAAGATCCGCGTCAAAGGTGGCAAGCGTGTGATGGAAGAAGAAAATCTTTTCCCTGGGTATGTACTCGTGGAAATGATTGTAGATGATGAGTCATGGTATGTAGTACGAAACACACCTCGGGTTACTGGCTTTGTGGGTTCTGGTACCCAACCGGTACCTCTCTCAGAAGCAGAATACAAGGCCCTTATGCGCCAGATGGAAGACGATACCGTTACACACAAGGTGGATCTAGCTGCGGGTGACCTCGTTACTATTGTCGATGGTCCATTTAAAGAGCTCGAAGGTAAGGTAGGGGAGGTTGATGAGAAATCTGGTAAGGTCAAGGTGCTGGTGGCGATGTTTGGGCGGGAGACTCCGGTTGAGCTCGACTTCCTCCAGATCAAAAAAGCGTAAATCAAAACTCCTTACATCGGCGATGCGCGTTGTTGCTACGGACTACGCGCTGTAGCGATCTTAGCGTAATAGAAACCGCGCGGACCGATGACGGTTCGCGCGGGGTAGGGATCTCCGTTTAGGGAGACTTGAATGGGACGTCAGTTGCTGGCCGTCTTGATGCCGTACGCGTCTTCGGTGCGCTTGATCTCGGCCAGCGATTCGTCTTCAAGGAAGCGAACGAGCGCTGTCACCGCCTGGCGAGACGGCAGATCGACCTCGACACCATCCCCGAGGCGCAACCGATGTACATTGCCTGTGCCCTCTGGCAGGCAGATATTTGACCCGGAGGTCTGCATCAGTTTGTTGTCATCGACCTGTTGCCCGTCAATCCAATCAAAGGTGCGGGCGAAGACGATAGTGCCGTCGTCGTTCCTGGGCAGGTCATAGACGAACATGACATCGCCGCCGCAGGCAGAGGTGAAGGTCATGATTTTGCCGGTCGTGTCAACCGAAGCATCTTCTGCTGTCGCCGAGATTGAAAAGTTGAAGTTGGCAATAAATGCCAACAAAGTCAAAAGAACGATTTTCTTCACGTGATTCTCCCTTGTGTATCCTCATCAGTTGAGGAACTTCTTTATAAACCGATATATATATATTGTCAATTCATAATTAGTGTAACTTGTTGCAAAAACGTGATTTTCTTGTATACTGCGTGAGCTTCTAAAAGCTAGCTGTCGTGGCTATGGAAAACGCGATAGGTGGCGCACACGTTATTATTTCAATTCAAAACCATGGCAAAGAAACTTGTAAAGAAAATCAAAGTACATGCTACTGGTGGTAAGGCTACCCCAGCGCCACCTCTTGGACCAGTACTTGGTCAGGCTGGTATCAACATCGGAGAATTCGTAAATCAATTCAACGAACAAACTCGTGCTGATCGCATGGGTGAGGTAGTACCAGTAGAAATTTCAGTATTTGACGATCGTTCATTTACTTTTATCACCAAGACTAGTCCAGCCTCACGTCTCATCTTGAAGAAGATTGGCAAGGACAAGGGGTCACTAAAGCCAGGTGTCAACCAGGCAGGTACCATCACTCGCGCACAGGTACGAGAGATTGCAGAGGTTAAGTCAGTAGACATGACCGCTGCATCGATCGAAACTGCGATGAAGAGTATCGAGGGAACCGCTCGCTCAATGGGCATAAAAGTTGTTGAATAGTAAGACTTTTATGAACCATGCCAGCTACCTTTTTCACTGGTGAAAAAGTAGCGACATGGTCTACTGCTCCTGTAAGGAGTAAGAGTCGTTGAATAAAGTATAGCAACACAAAACAAAAGCACCTACCAGGGTGCTTTTGTTTTGTGTTGCTGGTTGACGCATATCGTCATTTGTCCTCCGGTGTCTGTAAATGTCGCGCGTTTGTAAGAAAAGCGAGTCTTAAGCGTCAAAGAGTTTGGAGCCTCTAAAATAATGAGGTGAATTCAAAAAACAAAAGGTGAGGCAGTCATGCTTGATGTTCTTCTAGGCCAATTAGCCCGTCCCGAATTGGTCATTATTGTACATGACCTTATCCCTGGGGCCTCTCATTTTTCTCGACCTTCTCCTCGCATAGTTGCGGAAGCGGTTGCGAAGCAACCCACCCTTTGGGGGGTTTCTCGTCGAGTGAAAGCACTACTTGTCCCGCTCAAAGATCAGGTGGCACAAGTAGAAAACATTGATTTGTTTCGGCGCGAAGAGAGCAGTGGAACAAAACGATGTTATGTGTTGGTAAAGGGGCATAACTTTAGCTTTGGAAATCGACTCGGACGCGATTTTTTTGACCCTCGGTCAGATCTTCGCGCCAAGTTTGGTGAAAGGGATGGTCCGCATATTGAAGCTATGCTACAACATCACTTTCCAGAGATTTTCAAGTCATCCACTGACTAGGGTAATGGTCAGAAATATTCACCCGTCCCATGCGTTGCATTGGGGCGGTTTTGCGTTTGTTATCAAAAAACGAACACTAAAATTTGGTCTTGATTATAAAAATTTTCGGTCCGGCACACTAGTGCGCCGGACCGATTATCAGACCTGCTTTTTGATATGCAGGATTTTTGCCAGCAAAAACGCCGGAATGGCAGAGAATAGGGAAAGGAGTGCCCCCAACTTCGCACCATCCTGCAATGGGCCGCTCGGCAACGCCACTCCTGACACAAACAGTGCGACAGTGAAGCCGATACCAGCGACAGACCCGAGCACCAACAGATGTCGCTTGGTCATACCCGTTGGCAAACCAAAGAACAAAGCACCAAGGTATCCAAGCAAGAAGATGCCTATCGGCTTACCAATTACCAGTCCGGCCAACACAAGTCCTGTGGTGGCACCGATAGTCGAAAGTTCAACACCCGCATTGACCAAGCCAAACAGCAACATGATGAGTGGCATCGGCCACACCACCAGATGTTCGAGCCGGTTAAGCATGTCTGTCTTGGTGTTTTCCTTCACGCTGTAGAGACCGTGGTCGTGGCCAGCGTGAGGAATCGCTGGGATGATGGGAAGCAACCCGAGAGCTGGGTGAATACCAGCCATCTGAAAGCCATACCATGAGATCAGGCCACCGATAACATATGGCCAGACACCCAAGCGCTGACACCAAGTCGCTTGTGTTTGTCGTGGTAGCCAGTTACAGGTAAACCAAATCAGTAGACATGTCCCAAACGACATCAGTAGCCACAACGGCGCCACAACATCGGTCGGGTAGAACACTGCCAGGATGATAAGGCCCCCAGCATCGTCTGCCACCGCGAGCAACAACAAGAATGTCACCGCTGGATGGCGTTCGCCAAAGATCATTCGCCCAATCATGGCCGAAAAGACAATATCGGTAGCGGTAGGGATTGCCCACCCGCTTGACACTGCTTCAAAGATACCCTGACCAAGCACATAGGCGATTCCCAGGTAAACCAATATTGGTCCAGCCATCCCACCAGCGGTAGCAAACAACGGTGTTAAGGCTGTCTTACCCCGCAAAGAACCGTTTGGTAATGCGATGGCTTCCCAGATCTCTTTGCCTGCCACTGCAAAGAATAGGGCCATCAAGATATCGTTTACCAAAAAGTGCACGGTTAGCGACCGGTGACCATCATGTAGGTGACCGATCGGCGCGTGTTCCCAGAGGGTGAAATCCACCAATGCATGGTAGAAGTCTGGGAAAACATTTGCCAACAACAATGCGATTGGCACCGCTATCAGCAACGGATTTTTCAAAAAGAACATCGTCCCTCCTTTGTGTCTGGTTCATATTCCCTCCATAGGGACGCTGTACTATGCCATAAAAGATGATATTTGAAAAGTATCGACCAAAACTTCAGTAAGAGTCAATTTTTACTGTAAACGGATCAAATCAACCCACTCAAAAGTAATTCCTTCATAGGTTTGTAGTTCGCTTTGATGGGTAATAACGAACTCTGATCGAAAGTTGGGGAAGTGACTGTCACCATCTTTGTCATCATGAAAGAAGGTGAGGTGAAGACGATCGACAAAAGGGAGGGCTTGGCGATAGAGGTTAGCGCCACCACCGATATGGATTTCGGTTGGATTTTCTGTTGCTGCGATCGCGAATGCTTCTTCGAGTGATGTAGTTACTTGTGCTCCCTCAGGTGCGGTGTATGTGGCATCACGGCGGTAAAGCTTATGACAAATGATTTCTTCCGGTTCGATCGTGACGGCATGCTTCGTCTGCTTTACCGTGGTGATAGAACGAAACACGACGAAATTCGTGATTCGCTCCTCGGCTTGACTCCACTGACCAATCGTCCAAAATGCGCGCGAGGCGCGTTCGTAGAACGATTGCCAACAATCCACCTGCCCAGTTCGAGCAATTGGGCGGTTTTGCGTTTTAAGTTTGATATTGTTATGCTGGCTGGTAGAACTAGAAACCTTTAGTGTCCCGTGGAGGGAATGATGCAAAATACGACCAGACGAAAGCTCAAGGTTTACGTCGGTATGGCGTTGACCGATGCTCCACCCGAATTCCGCGAGGTCTTCCAGGCTCAAGTGAAGGGCGGACTGAAAGCTCTTGGAGATGTTGTCATTCTCGACTTCGTTGGCCTTGAAAAGGGGACAGCAACTGATGTCTACAGATACGACCGGTCTTGCACTGAAGAAGCGGATCTCTGCTGCTTCATTGTTGATCATGCTTCCACCGGTCTCGGCATGGAAATCATGTTGCGTGAGCAATGCGGCAAACCCGCTCTGTTCTTTGCTGCTTCTGGCAAGAAAGTGACACGTATGCTGACAGGTTTCCTTGATGTTGGTGGACGGCAACTGCTCCGTTACGAGTCGGCTGGTGATGTTATCAGCGCCGTCTCGGCATGGATTTTTGAGCAGAGAGACTAAGGAGTCTCTCGGTCAGTGATTTGAAAAGGCGCGAGAAACTGCGCCTTTTTCTTATCTCATATCACTGCTATACTACTAAGTACTATGGAATTGTCGCGACAAGGAGCGTTGCCTGCACAGCAGTTACAAACTCTCATGGATCATGGATTTATTAAAGGTGCTGATTCTGTCCACGTGTCACCAGCTTCTCTCGACCTCACTCTCAGTGATGAGGTGTATGAAATCGAAGGTTTACTGTTACCAAAAAGTGGTGAGACAATCAAGAGTCTCTTGCCGCTGATGGTTGCCAAAAAAACTGATTTTAGTCGTCCTTGCCAAGCAAAAAAACTTTACTTAGCCCGTCTCAATGAGTCGCTCGAATTGCCATCAGTGATCTATGGCTATTGCAATCCGAAGTCTTCGACTGGACGACTTGATGTCCATGTGCGGGTGCTCGCAGATGGGGTGCCGCGCTTTGATTCAGTGACCCCAAAGGGTTTCGCTGGTGAATTATGGGTGGCAATTATCCCACAATCATTCTCGATACAACTGCATGTAGGTACGCCATTAACCCAGCTCCGTCTCTTTACCGCTGATACACGGTTTTCGGAACTTGATTTAGAGATTGCCATGAAAGAAGGTTTGGTCTACGGCCGTGAGTCTAGAGAAAAGCTTTTGTATAGTGAATTAGTGACTAATGATCAAGATGGAGCTGTTGTACTCACTGCTTTGGTTGAAGACGGACTCTGTGGCTATGAGTGTATTGCTACCTCTGATCAAGTCATAGATGTCGCTAATATTGCAGGCTATAAAGCTAGTGCATTCTTTAAACCGCTTACGATTGAACGGGGAGCACTTCGACTCAAACGTGATCGTTTTTATATACTATCTGGCGCTGAAGCTGTACGAATTCCACCCAATCTTGCATCTGAGATGGTACCAATGGATGAACGTAGTGGTGACTTTCGTTCTCATTATGCAGGTTTTCTCGATCCAGGATGGGGGTATGGTGTGAATGGAGAAGGGAAGGGTCGCCCATTTACCCTTGAGGTACGTCCGTTTGAAGATCTGGTGGTTCGCCCAGGGCAGCCGATTGCGAAGATCC
The DNA here is from genome assembly GCA_046049585.1 of Candidatus Parcubacteria bacterium. GTDB lineage: Bacteria > Patescibacteriota > Minisyncoccia > Phycocordibacterales > UBA918 > OLB19. The sequence goes on along the minus strand of JBJORD010000030.1, from coordinate 16,497 downwards.
GTTTTGAACGGATGGCAGAAGTGCCAACATTTCATTACGATACTAAGCAATCAAACTACTTAGTACAATTTGGTCCAAAACTCGGTAAGCAATTTAAGAGTTAAACAAAACCTCACGATAATCGTGAGGTTTTGTTGTACTATTCTTTTTTAACAATGTCGTGCTCACCTCGCTTGATGTTAAATCGCCCAGGCTCAGAGTCGAGATGGAGTACGAGACCACAGTCACTATAGGTAGTAGCAAGGAGGTTGGCAATTTCGGCAGCTCGGGTAGCCAGTGTTGGGTGTACAACACTGGTAGCGCGGAGTTCGACAAGATAAACGAGTGACGGCAGATCACCAGTGAGGTAGTTACTGATATTATTTCCCATAGCATGGTAGTACTGCGCGATATGCGCATCATCGGTAAGAGTCTCAATGGCTTCTTTTTGATTTGCGATAAGTGCCTCAGCTTCACTACGAAGAGTCGGGGTTAGCTCAAGTAAATACCAATCATTAAATCCGATTTCAGCCGTCAATAGAGGCATGCGCTGGGTGACAGCACGATGTCGTTGAATGTCACGGAATGAACCAAAATCAAGAGTAAAGGCAAAAGCCGCTTCACCGTAGGTACCGAGCCACTTTGGCAGTTCGGTTTTTGCGGGGCGATTACGTAGCAAACTCTCATATGGAATCAAATCAGTACGATCTATACCGTCACGAACTAATCCCAGCGCTGGGGTTTCTGGGTCGTGATAATAGTAGTGCTCCATAGTTTCAGCTACATAGGCTTCGGTGGCATCGTAACGCTTCTTTTCAACACTAAATGAGTTTGGATAGGCGGCAATCATGCCGGCTTCAAGTTTCTCTGCGATGTCTCGCACTTCAGGAAGGGGGTGGTGTCTGAGTTGAGCGATACGGTCTGCGAACTGACGCAAGGTGCCACTCCAAGCAAGGTTGGTTGAAGCACCTGCCGGAAGGAAACCGCGGCAGATATCAAAAGCTCGTGCCGCAATTGCTTTGTCATAGACGGTTTCTTTTTCACCTTCACCAAGTGGATATCGTACCTTAAGAGCGTCTTTCATTTCAGCGACTGCTTTAAGATAGAAAGCTCGCCAGTTTTCAAGGATGGTGGTTCCTGTATTAGACGCAAGAGGATTCAGGAATGGTTGATTTGCGAAATCAATGTACCGAGTCGATGCTTCTTGGCCGTTGTACAGTTTGTAGTCCTGGATGGCCTTGGCTGCGAGCATTGAAACACCTTCGATAAATACAACCGCAAAACCACAATCACCAATCGATTTATGCCCATAACCGACATAATATGTCGACATAAACTTATCGGCTCCTTTTTCAGCCAGTACTGTTAGGTGTTCATCAACCCCGCCAACTGATCGTGAGTGAAGAGCTTGGAGCATAGCAAGTGCTTCAGCTGACAAAGTAGCGCCTGGATCAATAATAACTATCTTACCTCCTGATGTTAATTGACTACGGTGGTGGTTAAGGTTGTCGATGGTTTTCATATATATACATTGTATCGCCTCTATAGGCGCTGTATAGCGAAAATACTTTTCTGACATGGGAGAACGATTTTGGCTAGATTGACCTACTATTAGAAACGTTCGGTAGTACTACAAAACTTTGTGATTTTATGATCTAGATCGTAAAATGTATGAGTTATGTACACTGGTAAATTAATCGTAGTTGACGGTGGTGATGGAGCTGGCAAAGCAACACAAGTAGCGTTACTAGCGGAACGTTTACGAACCGAGGGTTGGGCGGTCGAAACACTAGATTTTCCACAATACACTCAAAATACATTTGGACAGTTATTGCGTGAGTGTCTCGATGGGAAACGAGGTGCTTTTATGAGTGTGGATGCCAGAATCGCTTCAACTTTATATGCCGCCGACCGTTACGAATCTAAGCCAAAACTTCTACAATGGTTAGAAGAAGGGAAGGTTGTTATTTTGGATCGATATACGAGTGCAAATATGTTACATCAAGGCGGTAAAATTAATAACGAAGAAGAACGTAGAGCGTTTTTGGGTTGGATTGATCATGTTGAACATCATGTGTTTGGTTTACCTCGACCGGATTTGATTGTGTACCTCAATGTGCCTTTTAAAGTGAGAACCGCAATGAAGCGAGCAGCAGTAGCAGCTGGTAAACATGGTGTAGCGGTAGATTTGGCAGAGGCTGATGAGCATCATCAAGAACAAATGGAGGAGAGTGCACGAACAATTGTATCTGAGAAGAACAGCTGGCAAGTAGTAACGTGCACTGAAGGAGAATCTATTCGCTCACGTGAGGAAATTCATGAAGATGTATACAATGTAGTGCGACCAGCGTTACCAAATAACTAATTCATATCAGAGCCAAACAGTTTGTTACGAATCAATTGAAACTTTATTAGTATCGCCTTCTTCAAGTAAGCAAGTAGGTAAGTACTAGTGTACATATTTTTCATAAATAATATGCAACTCCATATAAAAAAGTTACACCCAGATGCCAAGTTACCGACCTATGCATTGCCGGGGGATGCGGGGATGGATTTTTATACAACTGAAGAAGTAACTATTCTGCCTGGTCAGATTGTGATTATTCATACAGGGATTGCACTAGCGATACCGCTTGGGTACGCTGGTTTGCTTTGGGACAAAAGTGGTCTGGCGAACAAATATGGATTAAAGATAGTCGGAGGAGTCTTTGATGCAGGCTACCGGGGTGAGATCTTGCCAGGGATGTTGAACACCAGTGCGGTACCGTACACCTTTGCCAAGGGAGATAAGGTAACCCAAATGCTTATTCAAAAAGTCGAGCAACCACAGCTTATAGAAGTAGATGAACTCGACGAAACCGCAAGGGGAGCAGGCAAGCACGGTAGTACTGGCAAATAAGTAGCCCCTGCACAGACAATCTTGTATACTATTTCTATTAATTGCATTGACCTATGATCTAACCCCTGCGACAGTGATGAGAGGAATTATCTGAAATGTATGTAATCTAATTCGATATGGAACACTATTCATTCATCAAAGCGCAGGATCCAGAGTTGTACGCGGCCCTTGTCGGGGAAGAGGCGCGCGAAGCACGTGGCATTGAACTTATTCCAAGTGAGAATTATGTCTCGCGGGCGGTCCTCGAAGCTAATGGCTCGATTTTTACCAACAAATACTCAGAGGGATATCCAGGCAAGCGCTACTATGGTGGACAGCAATACACTGATATTGCCGAAAGTCTCGCGATCGAACGTGCGAAGCAATTATTTAAAGCGAAGTATGCCAACGTGCAGCCGCTCGGAGGGGCGGCCGCTAATGTGGCAATGTACTTTGCCCTTATGGAGCCGGGGGATACCGTCCTTGGTATGGATCTCTCACACGGTGGGCACCTCACGCATGGACATCCGACCACCGCTATCAATAAAGTATTCAATTTCGTCCGGTATAAGATGAAGGATGTCGATACTGGTGAAATTGATTATGAGGCACTGCGCCAGACAGCGCTCGAACACAAACCAAAAATTATTTTGGCTGGTTTCTCGGCATATAGTCGTGAACTTGATTATCAGAAGTTTGTTGATATTGCCCGCGAGGTAGGAGCGTATGCAGTAGCTGACGTGGCCCATATCACGGGACTCATTGCCGGTGGTGCAGCCAAGAACCCATTTGATTATGGTTTTGATGTGATGACCATGACCACGCATAAGTCACTTCGTGGTCCACGAGGAGGCATGATAGTGGTGCGCGAGAGCGAAGAGATTGCCAAGAAGATCAATAAGGCTGTGTTCCCTGGGATGCAGGGTGGTCCCCACATGCATATTATTGCAGCCAAAGCCGTCGCCTTTGGCGAAGCGCTCACCCCAGCCTTCAAGGTATATGCGGCGCAGATTTTGAAAAACGCCAAAGCCATGGAAGCGGTATTTAAGGCCGAAGGAGTGCGACTTCTTTGTGGTGGAACAGACAATCACTTACTCGTGGCGGATGTCTTTGGGTCACTTGGTATCACGGGACAAGAGGCCGAAACTGTCCTCGATGAAGTTGGGATCACTCTTAATAAGAACATGATCGCTGACGATACTCGTAGTGCAATGGATCCGTCTGGTATCCGCTTTGGTACACCCGCAATGACTACTCGCGGCATGAAAGAAGGGGAGGCGACAAAGCTCGCTGAAGTGATGATTGCCGCTATGCACGCCAAGAATGATGAGGCTGCCAAAGCTGCTTTGCAGAAAGAAGTACAGGCACTTTGCGAAGCATTTCCGGTGCCTGAGGTGATGGTGTAACACCAGTTAAGATGTTGATAAAACCGCTGCCAGGATTGGTGGCGGTTTTTGACTTAAGGCCGTTTTGTATGGTACGGTATAAGACTCCACGGTATTCTGTCTCGTGGAGGCTTTCCCCAAGGACCATACTCCCGTCTGGTCCTACTGAGTCGGCCGTGTGCCAGCTCTTTCCCAGGGGCAGCACACGGCCGACATTTTTTGTCGGCTTTTTTATTACTTACCATTGGTCTGGTACAATACCACCATGGATACTACCTTGCTACCTGACGAGCGACCAGTGCGAGTACGGGCGTGGCGCTTTGTGCAAAGACACTGGCTATCGTTGGCATTTGTGGGTGGATTTATTACTGACTTCATACTCTTAAATCGGGTAGATGATACGATAGACAACGCTATCCTCACTGCCTATGTGCTACTAGCTACTGTTGCCTTGCTGTTATTTTACTCGGGAATTGCCAAACGCTTTGGTGAACGATTGTCACCTGGTGTAGTGCGTTATGCTGGTGGTGTGATGCAGTATGCCTATGGAGGGCTCTTTTCAGGGATGTTGATTTTTTATGGAAAGAGCGGAGCCATATTGGCGAGTTGGCCCTTTTTGGTATTGATCATCATTGCCATTTTAGGTAATGAATTAATTAAAGAACGAAGCCAAAAGCTCGTCTTTAACTTGTTTGCATATTTTGTCGGGGTCTTTTCTTTTGTCGTGTTACAAATACCAGTCCTCACTGGACAGATGGGGGGTTGGGTTTTCTTGGGGTCGGGGGTGTTGGCACTGGTCATCGTGTATGGAGTAGTGCAACTCCTTGCCTATATCATCCCAAACTATCTGCAGCTGGAAATGCGCAAAATTGTTTTTGTACTCTTCGGTACCTTTGCCATGTTTAATCTCTTGTATGTAGCCAATATCATTCCACCGATACCACTATCGCTCAAAGAAATTACTATCGCACAGTCTGTCGTGCGGGTCGGTGGGGATTACGAAATTGTGTACGAGCCAGCACCCTGGTGGCAGTTTTGGCGACGAGTACACGAGACCTTTCATCCTGGTACCGGCTCGGTAGCGTGTTTTACTCGTGTCTTTGCCCCGACCAAGCTCTCAACCGAAATCAAACATGTCTGGGAGTATAAAGACCAAGAGACTGGTCGATGGACACATCATTTCAGTTTACCATTTCCGATTGTCGGGGGTGGAGACAATGGGTACCGTGGCTTCACTGCGATATCAAGTTACCAAGACGGCGTTTGGCGGTGTCGGGTAATGACAACACGGGGACAGGTAATTGGACAGCAGGTCTTTACGATTGATTCATCCATTCCACCGCAATCCACCGAACGGAGGGTTGAATAATTAATGATTGTATGGCATAGTAGCGATCCGCTACAGGGGCGGAAGTAACAAAGAAGGAGAGGCATAATGCCTAAAAAACAACGTCGCGCAACAGTAATCACTACCATGGTGACTCCGACAAAATTCAAGGGTCGGACGATGCCAGTGGTAATGGTTGTCACTATTACGCGACGGAATAATGCAGCGATAACATTCAAGTTATCCAAACGTTGAGGCATATATCGAGCGGGAGCGGCCAAGCTGGCCCTCCCGACTCACAATCCGCGCACGACTGTCCAGTCGGGCGTTTTTCTATTTTTCTGCTATAGTACGCACATATGGAAGATGTATTACATACGGCAATTACTGATGCCTTACAGACCCTCGCCTTACCCGCGGTAGATTTTACTATTGAACATCCTAAGCTTCTTGATCACGGTGATTATGCGTGTAATGTGGCGATGGTGCTCGGTAAGCAGGTTGGGCAGTCTCCGCGGGCAGTGGCAGAACAGTTGGTAGCGGCGCTGGCAAGGACAATTGAGTATGTCGATCGGATTGAAATCGCTGGTCCAGGCTTTTTGAACTTTTACCTTAATCGTGATTTTTTTTCGGCCGAGGCAGCTCGTGCCCTGGGTGAGGGGGCAGGTTGGGGTGAACATGATGCTGAAGTCGACGAAGTAGTATTGTTTGAATATACAAGCCCAAATCTCTTCAAGCCACTTCATATCGGCAACCTCGTGGGCAACATTGTTGGTGAATCCTTCACACGACTTTTTGAAATGGCAGGTGCCGACGTACGTCGCATGAACTATCCATCGGATATTGGTCTGACGGTAGCAAAAGGTGTTTGGGGATTAAAGACAACAAAGGCTGATCTGTCCGACATTGCTGCGTTAGGGACTGCCTATCGAGTAGGTAATGACGCCTACGAAAATGATGAGGCTGCCAAAGCTGAAATCGAGACCATTAATCGAGCGCTCTATGCTGGATCAGATGAATCTCTGAATCAGTACCGTGCCGCTGGGATCGCTACCTCACGACAAAGTCTTACCGCCATCTGCAAACTTCTGGGTACACAATTCGATACCGAGATCACTGAGAGTGAAGCTAGTGTGCCAGGTACCGAAATCGTAAAGGCCAACATCGGTAAGGTTTTTGTCGAGAGTAACGGCGCCGTCGTCTATGAAGGAGAGAAAGTTGGCCTCCATACCCGTGTTTTCCTAAACTCCCAAGGTCTTCCCACCTACGAAGCCAAGGATGTTGGACACTTTACACTAAAAGTCGCTGCTCACCCTGATTGGACAAAGTCTATTATTGTGACAGGTAACGAGCAGAGTGAATATTTTAAAGTACTCTACGCAGCATTGCGAGAAGTATTTACCGATATCGGAGACAAGACACTCGAACATATTCCAACAGGCTTCCTCACACTCACAACTGGTAAGATGTCTTCTCGCAAAGGTAACGTCTTAACTGGCGAATCACTTTTGGCTGAGGTGGCTGAAGCCGCGAGAGAGCGAGCGGCCGAAAGTCGTGCTGAAGATATAGACAAGCTCACCAATCAATTAGCAGTAGCTGCTATTAAGTATCAGATACTTCGCTACAGTGTGGGCTCGAATATTGTCTTTGATAAAGAAAAGGCGCTATCTTTTGAAGGTGACTCTGGTCCGTATTTGCAGTACACCTATGCACGCTGTCTCTCGGTACTCGAGAAAGCTCGTGGAGTAGGGGTAGAGCCACAGCTTGCACCAGCACCAGAGATACCTTATGTGCTCGAACGTATCCTGTACCGTTTCCCTGAGGTAATTGAAGAAGCGTTACGTGAACGGGCGCCACATACTGTTGTGACATATCTCACCGAACTTGCAGGTACATTCAATTCCTTCTACGCCCATGAGATGATAGCGGATGCTGGTGATACACATGCTCCGTACAAGGCACTGCTCACCAGTGCAGTAGCCACCACTCTCAAGAATGGTCTCTGGGTCCTCGGTATCGAAGCGCCTGAACGGATGTAGTGGTGGGTCATATCTGTAGTTATGATCTACTGTGAGAAGGACTAAGTAAAGAAAAAGACCAGTGGTTAGCTGGTCTTTTTCTTTAGAGGAGATTAATCGCCTCGGTAGTTTTTTTGGTAAAGTGCTTTTTGGTGTAGAGTTGCTGGCTTGGTGGAAAGGCTTGTAACTCTCGCATAATACTATCCTTAGCGCCACTTACGTAGACTTTTTTACCGGCGGCTTCAAGTTCGTGGATAGCTTCGTTGAGAGCCTCGTTACCTTCAAAGTCCATTGAGAACAAATCACGCAAGCGGATAATCACTGCTGGGACAGACGTTGTGTGTGCTGCGAGTTTGAGGTTGGTCAAATGACGATTGGCATCAATGTACCCCAAATTACCAGCGATACCGTAGACCATGACTTTGATTGTTTTGGTTGTCTCTGGAATAACGAGACCCTTCTGATTAAAGACACTTTCATATGAACCGTCGGTAAAGTTCCAAGCGACATCAAATCGTCCATGGGAGATACGTCGAGCGTATAATAAGAGGGCCAGCAATGCACCAACAACTACACCTAACCCAGCATCGTGGAAAATGGTAATGAGTGCCACAGCGATCGCCACCAAAAAACTTTCTCGTTCGTAGTGCCAATACTCTTTGAATTTTTCAACTTCCAAGAGACCTAATGCTGTATTGACCAATATTGCGGCAATTACTGCCATTGGTAAGAATGAGAAAAACGGCAGTGCAACAAGCGCAATCACAGCAGTAAAAAGAGCTGCAAGTATGCCACTGGTGCGATGAGTTGCTCCAGCTTTGATATTGGCGCCAGTGCGGATAAATACTCCCGTAGTTGGTAATCCACCCATAAAACCTGACCCAAGATTAGATAGCGACAACCCAAGCAATTCACGTGAACTTGATGATTCAGTGCGGGTGAGCTTATCCCCGAGTTTGGCAGTGATGAGAGTTTCGAGCACAGCAATCAAAGCGATTAAGCCAGAGATACCAAGGACAGCTTTGAGAGCAGTAGTATCTGCTATGATGGCGCGCATACCATCCCATGCTACTGGCAGAACCAAGGTGGCAGTAATGGCACCAAATTTATCAAACAATGAGGTAATCTCAAGTGGGAAGTAATTGGATTCAAGATAGCCAAAGATAATACCAGCAATAGCTGCTGGGATAACGGCTGGAATCTTTTTGATACGTCGTTTCCAGGTGAGGATACCAGCTAAGAAAACAAAAAATACTACCAGACTCGCTGCGTGAACATCACTACTGTTGGCGACAAATTTTTCAATATCACCGATTACGTGGCCAGTTCGCTTGAGTGCCGATAAACCAGTGGCATCAAAGAGCTGTGCAATTGCAATCAAGATGGCTACACCGGCAGCAAACCCGTACATAACACTCGCAGGAATGTAGTAGAGAAAGGTATCAAGTCGTAACAACCAAACACCAAAAATAATGATACCAGTGAAGATAGCCAGGATTGGCAAAATAGCTGCCTCGAGACCAAGTGGTGCCGCTAGTACGGCACCAAATAGGACCGTGGTTAATGCTCCCGCAGCACCCAGGATATTGTAGTTACTACCAATAAAAATACTACCGATGAGGGTTCCCCAAATACCAGCAATGAGACCAGGGAGTGGTCCCGCTCCCGAAGCGATTGAAAGAGCAATCGATAATGGTACCGAAATAAGCGCCACGGTTAAGGCTGACTGCCAGTTGGCTTGCACCAAGGCTTTGCCTTCGGTGAGTGAGGGAATATTCATAATAGCTGTAATAAAAATAAAACTGAACAACTTCAGTATGAAAAAGTGGTATCGGGGCGGACGTGATTGCCGCCCCTTACCAGTTTTATGCTGCGAGGTGTCTGTGAGGCTTTCTCCATTCGCCTGCCGCACAGTGTTCTTCGTGCATCAGCAGAATCTTGATGTTAGGAAATGCTTCACGAAGCTTGGTTTCCCACTCTGTATGCACTTGGACGATATGTTCATGTGAGAGTTGTAGTGCAAACGCAGCTCCACATGGATCATGTGCCATTAGCACAATCTCATCCGGGTCTTTGAGTTTCACCATCGTCTTGATGGCAAAATCAAGGGCGATTCTCAAAAGTTTGGTCACGACTTTTCTTTTGAACTGTTGTGCACAAAGGCTTGGGAATAGTATGCCTCCTGGCAGACGGATTTCGTCGTCAATGCTCGCGTCATTAGGTGTCGTTGTCATTCCGTCAGAGCAACGAATAACCAAACGCCGTTTCTTTTTTTCTGCCACTTTCATTACTTATCTCTTTTCTAACATTCCAATGATGCCCTGTACATCACTGGCTGGGTGCTTTACCCAGGTGAGCTATACTACTCCTCTAATTTTATCTTGCAAGAGGTGATGTGCACAGCAACATTAATTGGAGCGACTACTTGTATTTTTGTTTTTAATCAGTATTGTTAGTAATCGTGACCAAAAAAAGAAAAGGAGAGGGAGAGTGTTCTTTAATCTATCAAGCCGTGAACGCTTTTGGTTACTTTGTGATCCAGCGCTCTTGGTGACACAGGTCCGCCAGGCATCCTTGTTTGCCGGTGGGCAAGAGTCGGCGCGTGAACTTCCTGAGTTCCTGAGTGCCTTTCGTGTCAGCGCAAAAACACACACGAAACTCGGTGATGTTTGGAGGCGAGTCCATGGGACTGATCCGTGAGTTGTTACTATCGTTGTCTATCAACTGGTTGTTATACACTAGTTGGCAGTTTTATCTGACCACTCAACGGTGGGTAGCTGATGACGACGATGATCCACCTGACGGCGGAATCGAGCAAGGGGCCACATCCATGGCCCCTTTGTTGAATCTTGATAGTGTTACAAATTGGGTGTACGCTACAGATTCGTCCACTTCAGAGAGGAGGTGATGAAGATGGGGTGATAGGTGATATTGCGATTGGGATAGGTTTTTTGATTGTCCTATACCTCGCATACAAGGCAGTCATAATAGTGTTGGCAGAGTACCGACGCTGAACAGGCGAAACAATCGAGCGGTTTATGGCAACATAACCGCTCTTTGCTTTGCAAAATGACAACCACTTTGTTATAAAGCGGGTTGAAAACCAACATGGAGTTGGTGATGGGGGTAAAATGGAAGTTGTTCTTTTGTTGACATACGCTGAAGCAACATTGTTTTGGGTATGTGTGATTGGTGAGATGGCGTTCGCGACTTGGCTCTTTGGTGAGACGTGTCGGATGTCAGCAACTGACGATGATGAATTCGACAATGATGCTGTTGAAGTGGCGTCCCGCTTGTTAGGTTGTTTTGTGATTAGTGCACCAGTATTGCAGGCTGGACAATGGTTGCATGGCTCAAAAGCCCTGGCTTGGGTTTTGGTTATCGGACCACCAATCATATGGGCAGTTATCGTTGTGGCATCCCAACGAGCACATGGCGCTAAGCTGAACTGAAAAAAGCGGCCTGCGGGCCGCTTTTGCAATGTATACAAGTGGTATTTCTGTGGTAACATGCCAAGTACCAGCCTGATATGCTGGTACTTATTAATGTCTGATATACATTCCATATTTTTATGTCTAAACAACATGGTCGTGAAAACGACTCAGTAGCAGTCGAAACAACTGTCGAAAAAAGTGAGGTGGCCCTACGTGAAGAAACCATTTTACAATTCTGGCAGGAGCACGATATTTTTAATAAATCACTAGAGAAGCCAGCGGGCGAGGCACCAATTGGTGACTACATATTTTACGATGGTCCACCGTTTGCGACGGGGACGCCACACTACGGGCATATCTTAGCTAGTACCATCAAGGACGCTGTCCCACGCTTTTGGACGATGCGCGGCTACCGCGTGCCGCGCAAGTGGGGGTGGGACTGCCACGGATTGCCACTTGAGAACCTTATCGAGAAGAAGCTTGGTCTTGCAACCAAGCGTGATATTGAAGACTACGGCGTAAAGAATTTTAATGAAGCCGCACGCGGTACCGTGATGGAGTACGCCGACTACTGGAAAATGGCGATCCCACGGATGGGACGCTGGGCCGACATGGAGAATGACTACAAGACGATGGACAGTACCTATACCGAAAGTGTCTGGTGGGTGTTTTCTGAACTCCACAAAAAGGGTCTGGCGTTTGAGGGGTTCAAGACCATGCATCTGTGCCCACGTTGTGGGACAACCTTGTCTAACTTTGAAGTGAACCAGGGCTACAAAGATATCAAAGATATTGCTGTGTCGGTGAAGCTCCCGCTCCTTGATGATGTAGGGCAGGTGACCGATACGTCACTCCTCGTGTGGACGACGACTCCATGGACACTGCCAGGGAATCTCGCTGCTGCTATCAATCGTGAGTTTACATATGTAAAAGCACAAGTATTACCAAAACTTGAAAAAATTGAAGGAGAATCTCCTGTAGCGTATAAGAAGGAATATGTCATTCTTGCAAAAGAAATACTCAAAAAATATTTGTTACCTAATACAGGCGAGTATGTGTTTGGTGAACATTCACTCAGAGTTGTGGATGAGATGAAGGGTGAAGCACTCATTGATCGTTCATACTTGCCACCGTTTGATTTCTTATGGAAGTTGGCTAAACCTGATAAAGATTCCGTTTTACCTCAAGTAGTTAATTTTCCAAATAATACTAATAATTGGAAAATCTGGCATGCTGATTATGTTGAGCTTGGTGAAGAGGGGACCGGCGCAGTTCATATTGCCCCTGCCTATGGCGAAGATGACTTGCGACTCGCTCTAACGAATAGTGTCGATGTAATTCATCATGTCGACGAAAGTGGACGGTTCAAGGACTGGGTGACGGGATTCAACTGCGCTTTGGTAAAACCAAAAGACGATGACACTGCTGGTGTCGACCACAAAGATACCGATATCGAAATCCTGAAGAGTCTTCAGGCCGCCGGTAAGATTTTCAAAAAAGAAAACATCACCCACAGCTACCCACACTGTTGGCGCTGTGATACACCACTCCTTAATTACGCGACGACATCGTGGTTTGTGAATGTACCAAAGATCAAAGAAGATTTGGTGGCCGCCAATAACACCGTGCACTGGGTGCCCGAACACGTCGGACAAAATCGCTTTGGTAACTGGCTCGAGGGGGCGCGTGATTGGGCGATCTCGCGCCAGCGCTACTGGGGGGCACCATTACCGATTTGGAAAAATCCTGTAAACGGTCAGGTGAAAGTCATTGGTTCTCTCAAAGATCTGCAATCATACCTACCAAAATACAACAACACCTACACCATCACACGTCATGCTGAGGCTGAAAGTAATGTATCAGGAGTAATAGACGCTTTTCTGGATACGGGAAATCATCTGACTGAGACTGGTCAGGCACAAGCTCGCGCTACCGCTGCGTCATTGCGTGATCGTGGTATCACACGAATCGTGCATTCGGGTATGACTCGCGCTTGTGAGACAGCTTTGATTATTGCTGAGAGTCTTGGTCTAGATAATGATCGCATCATAACCGAACCACGCCTGGGAGAATTTAAGGTTGGGACCGAGTGGGAAGGCAAGACCTGGGCTGATTTTAATGCCCAGTTTGCGACCGAAGAAGAAAAGTTTGGAAAGACTTTTGCCGGTGGTGAGAGTCGGTATGATCTCCTCAAGCGAGTGGGTGAATGGCTCTATGAGTATCATAATTCTCATGAAAACCAACACACGCTCGTGATCGGACATGGTAGCTCACTGTTTGCGCTTGAGTCGGTGGCACGCGGGGCTGACCACGATGAAATGATGGTGCTAAAAAAGCAGGGATATCTGAATAATGCTGAAGTGCGTGATTTGTCATTTACTCCAATGCCGCACAATGACCTTTATCAGCTTGATTACCATCGACCATACATCGACGAGATTGATCTCTTTGACACAGACGGTACCAAGCTTGAGCGTATCAAAGACGTGTTTGACTGCTGGTTCGAGTCGGGCTCAATGCCGTATGCACAACACCACTACATGGGAGAGAACCCAAGTGAGTTTGTGGGTACTAATTTTCCCGCTCAATTTATTGCTGAGGGGCTTGACCAGACTCGCGGCTGGTTCTACTCACTGATTGTGCTTGGTACGGCACTCTTTGGGCGATCACCATACGAGAATGTGATTGTTAATGGTCTGGCGCTCGCGGAAGATGGCAAGAAGATGAGTAAGAGTCTGCGCAATTATCCTGACCCGATGGAGTTGGTTGATCGCGTAGGGGCAGACGCTATTCGCTATTACATGATGTCTGCACCAATCATCCGGGGCGAAGACCTTAATTTTAGTGAGAAAGAAGTGACTGAACAGCAACGCAAGAATATTGGCCGACTCCACAACGTGCTTGATATGTTTCAAATGTATCGAGATGGTACAAAAGCCAGCTCGGATTCCACTCATGTTCTCGATCGTTGGATTATATCTCGGTTAAATCAGTTGATAGGTGAAGCAACAGCAGGGTACGAGAACTACGAGCTTGATAAAGCCACTCGTCCGATCGCTGACTTCATTGACGATTTGTCTGTTTGGTATCTACGACGTTCTCGAGAAAGATTAAAAGGTGATGATGGTGAAGACAGGACTGCAACAATAGCAACGCTAAGGTTTGTCTTGCGAGAACTCGCAAAGGTGATGGCACCAGCCATGCCGTTCTACGCTGAGTACCTCTACCGTATGGTGCGTGACGAAAGCGAAGCAGAAAGTGTACATCTTACCAAGTGGCCAGCAGTAGGGGAGGTCGATCTGACGGTTATTGACTCGATGAAACAAGTGCGTGAGGTAGTGACAGCTGCACTTGAAGCTCGTACAAAATCAGGTATCAAAGTGCGCCAGCCGATTGCGAGTGTGACTGGCCCAGAGTTGTTACCTGAGTATCAAACAATCGTGCTCGATGAGCTTAATGCCAAGGACTACAAAATAGGGGATGTTATCAGTATCGACACTATTCTCACTCCCGAACTTATTGCTGAAGGAGCAGTCCGTGAAGTAATGCGTACTGTGCAAGATATGCGCAAGCAAGCAGACCTCACACCAAGTGATGTCATCAATCTGATTGTTGCAACCGATGCTGCTGGTCAGGCTGCGCTCGAGACGCACCGTGAGTTACTCACCAAAACGGTAAACGCCACTAGTGTGGTGTATGAGGCTACTGCTGGAGTAGAAATTGTGGCGGGCGACTATCGCTTTGTAGCACAGATCCAAAAAAGTACTCATTAATACGAATTCTATACAAACAACCAAGCGGGAATGACTATGGTCATTCCCGCTTGGTTTTGTTTCAGGTACAATACCGTGCATGTCCTACCAAACATACATCACATCCGCGATTGTGCTCGGTAGCTTTGAAAGTGCCACTGCAGACAAATCCTACCGACTCTTTACTGAACGAGCTGGTATGTTGTTTGCCTCTGCTCGTAGTGTGCGAGAAGAACGAAGCAAGCAACGGTACGCTTTGCAGGATTTCTCACTTATCTCGGTGACCCTGGTGCGTGGCAAGACAGGGTGGCGGATCGGTAGTGTCGAGGCCAAAGAAAACTTTTTTATGCAAGCAACCACTCGTACGACTCGTGGCAGTATTGTGAAGTTGTGTAAAGTACTGCGGCGCTATGTCCATGGGGAAGAGCCGCTCCCATCCCTATACACCGAATTTGTGGAAGCCATCCGCTTGGTCAGTCGCCCTGATTTGCCCGCGCGGGAGTGTTATGAAATGTGTTTGATTGTCCGGTTACTGACCCATTTGGGGTATGTGGCCCCTTCAGCTAGTCTGGCGCCATTATGTTTGTGTCCGGTTGGTGAACTTGATACTGCCGCGGTAGAAGCGGCACATGAAGACTTTTTGGCCGCGTATGGTGTCGCACAGGCGGTAACTCACCTCGAACAATAATAGTGATATACTAAGCTGGTATGTCACCCATTCGTGATCAGTCTGAATTAGACGCCATGCGCAAGCGTCTGTATGACCGTACGGGAACCAATACGCCGTTTGAGCGTAGCGGGTTATCTGATATCACACCGGTAGTACCTAACACCTGGCAAGCGCCACCAGTGACCCCCGTTCCAGCTCCTGTACCAGTAGAAGAATCTGTACCGCCTGTGGCGGTACCAAAGAAAAAGCATTGGTCCTACCGCAGTCTAGTGCTATTGGTAGCGACTGGTTTTTTCACGGTGGTGCTTTCGGTTACTGGTTTGTATTTGTACTTTGGTAATAATCAGATCTCAAACAAGAATATCGACCTCACTATTACAGGGCCTTTGACCACCGGTGGTGGACAGGTAGCTAACCTAGAAGTGCTGGTAAATAATAATAACAGTGTACCAATAGAGGGAGGAGTATTAATCATCAATTTACCACCGGGCACAAAATCGAGTGATGAATCAGCCAGGGATTTACTTGAAGAACGGATCAGCATCGGTACGGTAGCACCCGGCGAGTCGTACAAAGCGCCCCTATCGGTAGTGATGTTTGGCGAGGAAAACCAAGAACGCCAAGTAAAGGCTACTATCGAGTATCGGGTAGTAGGGTCGAGTGGTACGTTCTACAAAGAGGCTGAGCCGCTCACTTTTACCATTATCTCATCGCCGGTAGTGATTCGAGTCGATGCGCTCAAAAAAGTCTCCGCTGGACAAGAGATAGATGTTAC
Source organism: Candidatus Parcubacteria bacterium (assembly GCA_046049585.1). Taxonomy (GTDB): domain Bacteria; phylum Patescibacteriota; class Minisyncoccia; order Phycocordibacterales; family UBA918; genus OLB19. Next base: position 279 of record JBJORD010000030.1, on the reverse strand, counting down.
CTTAGAAATCAAATCGAATACCGAAACTCCGCTACGAAACATTTTGGTAACGGCTGATTATCCAAGCAACTTTGACTACAGCTCAGCTGTACCAGCGCCGTCTTATCGCGAGAGTGCCTGGACCATAGATGAGTTAAAGCCCGAGCAAACCAAAACCATCAAGATTAAGGGTGTGATAGTAGGCAAACAATCTGAAGAATTTCAGATGAAATTTGCCGTGGGTACCCCAGAGCCGACCAATCAATTTGCCATTGGCTCTGTGTTAGCCAACACCGCTAC
>JBJORD010000029.1:0-13515 GCA_046049585.1 Candidatus Parcubacteria bacterium | reverse complement strand
ACCAGACGCGCGCATGTTAGTCAGCTGCTTACCCTTGGTTGGATTGACGGTCATTTCCTCACCTTTACTGGTGTTACCAATCACCATACCTTCATAGACTTCAGTACCAGCACCAATGTAGAGCTGGCCACGATCCTGTAGTCCAAAGAGTGCAAAACCAAGCGCCTTACCCTGTACCATAGAAATCATCGATCCAACCTGACGCTTCTTGATTTCACCAGCGTATGGACGAAAACCAATCACGCGGGAAGCTAGGATACCATCACCCTTAGTGTCTACCACAAACTGGTTTTTGTATCCCAAGAGACCACGAGTTGGTCCCTCTAGGATGATACGAACCTGATTTTCATGCACCATCATGTTGGTCATCACAAACGCACGGGTACCAAGACGCTCGATAATCGCCCCCTGGAATTCACTTGGAATATCAACCGTTACTTCTTCAAACGGTTCACTCTTTACGCCATCAATTTCTTTTACAATTACTTGTGGCTGTGAGACCGCTAACTCGTAACCCTCACGACGCATGTTTTCAAGCAGAATCGCAATGTGCATTTCACCACGACCACGCACTTCAAAACTGTCTCCCATATCAAAATCTACCTGGAGTCCCACATTTACTTCGAGTTCCTTCTCGAGTCGATCCTTAATCTGACGACTAGTCACAAACTTACCTTCTCGCCCGGCAAACGGTGAACTGTTTGGCATGAATTGAAGAGCAATCGTTGGTTCGTCTACTTTAATCGCAGGCAAAGCCTCTGCCGCTTCACTATCAGTAAAAGTGTCACCAATGTTAACATCCGCAAATCCAGCCACCATTACAATGTCACCAGCAAATGCCTCAGCGGTTTCTAGCTTTTGGATACCTTTGAAGGTGTTGAGCTTTACCACCTTACCTTTACGTACCACATCCTCACCTTCGTGCTTGAGAATCAGTTGTTGCCCAGCTTTGATAGAACCTTCGTAGACACGTGCAATCGCCAAACGGCCAAGGAAATTGTCGTACCCGAGATTAAACACCTGTGCTCGTAGTGCTTCGCCTGGCACATACGCCCGAGCAGGTGGCACGAGCTCGAGCACGGTATCAAGGAGTGGCGAAAGATCAACCATTTCATCACCCATATTTCGCTTGGCCTTACCTTCACGACCAATCGCGTACACAGTAGTGAAGTTACACTGCTCGTCATTGGCTCCTAGTTCGAGAAACAGCTCGAGCACCTGTTCTTCAGTACGAGGAATGTCTGCCGCTGGTTTATCGATTTTGTTTACCACTACAATCGGCTTGAGTCCTAGTTCAAGCGACTTTTTGAGCACAAAGCGAGTCTGTGGCATCGGCCCTTCTTGGGCATCGACGATAAGAAGTACAGAATCGATTGATCGTAATACCCGCTCTACTTCCGAACCAAAGTCCGCGTGACCTGGCGTGTCTACAATATTGATCTTGGTACCCTTATACTCAACTGAAGTGTTTTTGGCATAAATCGTAATACCACGCTCTTGTTCAAGCGCATTACTATCCATTGACTGATCCTTTTCACGAGATCCTGTTTGCTCCATGAGCGCATCAGTGAGCGTGGTCTTGCCATGGTCTACGTGTGCGATGATCGCGATATTACGAATTTCTTGTGCCATATACTAATCAATTAGCCTTACAAATAATGTTTCCCGTCTAGGACAGAGAAAGGCGCCGTACACAAAGGCAAAGGCGCCCTTAAAACTGATGGATAATACAGTATTTACACGGTTTTGTCGAGTCTAACGAAAGTTAATGAAAAAGGCCAGAGATGTCTCCGGCCTTTTCGTCGCTCCTTATCAGGCGCAGTCATCCCTACGGCACAATCCGCAACGTCCGCCTCGTGGCGATGATCGACACCGCGCCCTGGATAGTCGTCCACACCCAGCCATCTTCGAAACTTGGTTGCACGAGGACATGCAACAGGCTCGCGACGAAATAGAGAGCGCTCTTGACAAAGAGAGTCAACACCATCACAGCGGAGCCCATCTGGATCGTTCCCCACAGAAATTTCACCGAGAAAGGACTAGCTGTACCGAGTTCGCTCATGGCGCAGAACACGGCGAATATCCAAACGCAGAACCCGAGGGCGATCCAGTCTGCGATTTTCAGCAGTCGCGAATTGTCTGGAATCAAAGAACGGTTTTCCATTGTCACCTCCATTTTATGGGACAACATATCAAACTACACTTTTCCGCTTATTGCAAGTTCATGCTTTTCCATTCGGGAAAGCTGACGTACTATCGATTCCCGGCTTTGCGCCTGACTGCGATTATCAACCTCCTCACTATAGACCAATCGAACTGGGCGTCTCGGCTTGGTATACTTGGCGCCCTTCCCTACTCCAGCCTCACCATTGTGCTCAGCTACTCGACGAATGAGATCGGTAGTGACACCGGTGTAGTACGTCCCATCACTACAAACCACCATGTACACATACCATCGGCTCATAGTTGTTCTGCAATATATGATTCGAGACTTTGATCCGCGAATTGTGGAAAAAAGTACCACACCAATGCACCGACAGAAATAAGTATCACTAGGGCTTTAAGCATGGTTTTGTCTAAAAGGTAAACGTGCTCGCGTGCGGTAAATGGTGTACCCAAACCCAATGAGTAACAGCACTATGCCAAGTGGGTAGTACACTAATGGTGATCTGATCATACCGATCTTACTTTGGCCATAGAACTCATACAAACGAGAGACACTATCCCATTTTTGACCATACGTACTAGCATCATTACTACTACCAACCACCAATAGATACTGACCAGTATTCACTGGTGTACTGACTTCAATACGGTACGTGCCAGAGGCCACTTCCCCAGAAAAACTTGGACCAGCCAGATACGGCAACGCAGATAAAGGATCAGTCACCGTCTCCCAAGACGCTTCACTGGCGCGCAAACGTGCTACTTCAGCGACCCCACGTGGCTCCAATACTCGAATCACAATACCAGAAAAATCTGGCGTACTCGTACCTGGAATACCGCGAATAGCCACATCAAGGAAAAAGGCTTCGTCACTGGTCATCTCAATCATTTGAGGATAATCATTGAGAGTTCCTGCCACTATGTGTTGCTGACCTGGCTCGGTAGAGAGCGTCAGGACTTCGTACGGTACCAGAGACTCATGTGCCACCAAGGTGTACCCATACACAACCGTATGTGGTACGACCAACATTGCTAGTAGCAAAAAATATTTCATACGCATTATTCTGACCCACCCGCAACCACATTCCAGACATCAAGTAGAACAGTCTCGAGTCCAGCTACCACCGAAAAATCGTCAATGCATGAATCAAGCTGGTACTCAATCCCATCAACCGTTACAAAGTAGAGGTAACTACCAGTGGTATTCGGTGCACTACAAGCATCAGCTATGGTTGACGATTCTACTGCTGCCAAGGCACTGGCATCTAACATTGATTGAATATCACTTAATTGTGCTCGAGATAACTTTCCTTCTACCGCCGGTAACGGCGCTTCAGGATTTGGACTTTCTGGCAAGTATCGATACGAGCCATCATCGCGGACTTGAAACGAAGCAGGAACACTCGATTCATCCGCACTATACTTTTCGCCAATAAGGACAAAGTCGGACGACTCACCCTCCAGAGGTATATTAGACGATTCAAATTCTGGCGCAAAACCTACCAAATAGAGATATGAGCCGGTGATAACGCCAACCAGTAATGCTGAGAATAGTGTAATTTTATCCTGCGTCTTGATTTTCATAAAAAAAGTATACCATTACTTTGCCCGACCAACCAAAAAAGTGGTACTATACGTGCCACTGGAGGGTTCGCATAGCGGTCTAGTGCACTGCCTTGGAAAGGCAGCATCGGGGCAACCTGATCGGGAGTTCGAATCTCCCACCCTCCGCGAGTAAATGAAATGAACGAGCGGAGGGTGAATGAGTGACTAAATGTCACTCATGGGGAGATTCGAAGCCCGATTGAGAGACTTTAGGAGTGAAGCGAACTAAAGTATCCAATTGGGGTACTGAAACTGTAAGTTTCGAATCTCCCACCCTCCGCAAACGAGCTTCGTGAGATTGCGGAGGGTGGGTTGCAGCTTTTGCGTAAAGCAAAAGCGTTGCAAAGGTTCGAAGTTATTTTCTTTATTTCTTAAATCTAATTTGTAAGTTAAGTTTAACTATCTGATCACCATTTTCATCTAGGATTCTACCGAATTTGTGTTTTTTGGTACTGGGGGTCTCTAACTTTGTATTGTGAAATAAGTAGTCTTCAAATTTATCTCTATTATATAGGTGATAACAAACGACATCACCATCCTCTTTTACAATAATGTAGCCACCATGGGCTTCGGTATACCCATCCCAATCTTTGCTAGGCATCATTCCAAGAGCAACACTTGAAAGAAAACTTTTGATATTCATTACAAGCATCTCTTTCGTAAAATCAATACTGTCCATAAAAACAGAATCGCTGGCAATTTTTTCTACGAGCTCATTTACTGTATTAGCTTCACCAGTGTAGAAGTAACGCAACATTTGGGAAACAATGTTTGGAAAAATTGAATCAACTTTTCGGAGATTTCTACGAAATACAGCGTTATCCATACCAATGTATTCTAGATGTGCACCAGTATTGTATATCATTTTGACTGTATCTCTAGGAGATAAATCATCAATGCTTTGTATAGGTTTATTATCTCTAGCTATAATTCGATACAAGAAATTCGTAGCTCCTGAAGAATTAAGGAGTGTTGCAGGAGAGCCGAGCATTGATTTTATACTAAAGCCAAGCTCAGGAAACTCAGGAGATTTACGATCATGAAGAACAATTGTCAAATCAGCTTTCTTACGACTCGCGGCACGCATTTGAGAACAATGCAAATCACTCATGGGACTAACTGCACTCAGAACTTCAAATGTGGTTCCTTTAGAATTTTTAATTTGGTCAAAGACATTTACTACACTTCCTTTTATCTTAGCGAGATCGATAATTGCTATATCGGCGTTTTCTTTTGTAATAACTACTTTCCCATCATTTTTTGAGATATCGTATTCTTTCTTACCGAGTGCCTCTTGTCGAATTATTTTTAAAACAGTATGAAAGTTATCATCAAGAATTTTAAGATTTTTATCAGCAGTAAAAACTTTTCCGTCAGTTAGAATTTTAATAAAAGCATAAAACTCAGACCATTCGCCCTTGTTACCTGTTCGAGCTTTTTCTGCTATATTATTCATATTTTTCTAACGTTTCAATTATTCTTTGCGCAACAGCTTGAATGGCAGGGACCGCAACAGAGTTACCTAATTGTTTCATTGATTGAACACTTGATATACCTTCTGGGAACTCGAACCATTCTGGAAAACCTTGCATTTTTAAACCCTCCTTTGGTCCAATTTGAACAACTTTACCATCTACTCGATAGGAGTCCCAGTTTCTACGATCTGTAATACTACTCCCTCGTCCTCCAACACGAAGAGTAAACCCAACATCTTTATCACACTTTCCACCAAAAATATCAGACATTGTATACTTTAACTGCTTGGTAGGTTCTGGCCATTCAAAATCATGTCCATCTCTGAAACCTACCATAAACAAACGTGGACGGTGTTGTGGCATTCCAAAATCAGATGCTTTAACAATCTTTGCATGGAAAGAGTATCCAAGATCTTCTGCTAAAATTCGCTTTATTGTCTCAAATGTCTTACCTCCATCATGAGCATAAAGACCTCTCACATTTTCGAGAAAAAACGCTTTGGGTTGCTTTTCTTTAATAAGACGAACGATATCAAAAAAAAGTGTCCCACGTGCTTCATTAAAACCCTTTTTAAAACCCGCCTGAGAAAATGGCTGGCAAGGAAAACCGCCTGTAATAATATCAAAGTCTGGTATTTCTTTTTCGTTCACCTTGGTAATGTCACCAACAAAATTTCCGCTCCTAAATACATTTGGGGATACTTTATAGAAATTATGCTTGTATGTTATTCGTGCAGGCTCATCCCATTCGGATACAAATACGCACTCAGCCCCTGCATTATGGAAAGCTACATGAAAACCGCCGATACCAGCAAATAAATCAATAAACTTATGTTTTGTCCTTACTATTGGCTCTGGCGCTTTATCATTTATGCCCAATAAGTACATATAACGAGAATCAGCAAGCAAATCAAAAAGTGATCCTTGATTACCTTCTGCAACATAATCTGTAGCTTTCAGCTCAGTCTTTTGCAATTCTGCAAGAATACTATACAAACCTCCCTCTGCAATGATTAGGAAATCAAGGACGTTTATGCCAACTATTTTACCTGCTTCAACAATTCGAACTGCTACTTGTTTATCCTCGTCACTTGGCAATGGGTCACCAGACGGGTGATTATGAATGACAATTACGCTAGCAGCGTATTTTTCGAGCCCAGGAGCAAACACCTCCCGAGGATGAATGATGCTTTTATCTAATGTACCAACAGAAACAATCTCTTTATGAATCAATACACTTCTTGCATTGAGATAAAGACAAACTAGATGTTCTTTTTTTGCCGTTTTTAGTTCAGGAGCCAGCATTGCTGCATCCAATGCTGATAGCACTTTGTGCTCTTTATCGCCGTTGTGTTTATTATACATACGACGTGCTAAAGCAAACATTGAAACAATTTGTAATGCTTTGGCATTACCGATTCCTGGTATTTGTTTCAGATCCTCAACGGTTGCATCCATTAGTTTGTCACCAAATTTCCGAGATATCTTTTGTGCAAGCAACTTAACGTTGGTACCTTTGATACCGCTACCAAGCAAAATAGCTAACAGTTCACTGTCAGTTAACGCGTCGCTGCCTTTTTCAAGGAATTTTTCGCGAGGTCTATCGTGTTTGGGAATGTCGTTAAGTTTCGGCATTTTAAAGTTATTTAGAATAAAGTTAAATAAATAACTTTATCGATAGTTTAACTTAAATATACAACTATTGTATACGGACAGTAAGTTACTAAAACTGATTACTTCTCCTGCCAACTCTTCATGGCGGCAATTTCGGTTTCTTGAGTAGCAATAATCTCACGAGCTAGCTGTTTGATACGCTCGTCTCCCGCCTGGTCGAGGGCGGCCTTGGCCATGTCGACCGCTCCTTCGTGATGCACAATCATCTCACGCAAAAATATGGCATCGAATTCTGCCCCCGTTTTACCTTCCAGGGCTGCATTCATGTCGTGCATCATGGTCGCCATATCATGTGTTGGTGTAGTGGCTTTATCAGACATATGTTTCATCTCGTGAGTATCATGAGACTTGTCCTTCATATGACCATCATACCGATTGTGACCTACAATACTTGCTACACTCACACCAACGAGTAGTCCCAAGGTAACCGCCCCACCCGCTACCAACCATATAGTCTTATTCATACAAAAAATTATTTAGAAATCACTCTTACCGTAGCTTGTCTGCATCAGCAATACACTGGTTAAGTGCCTTTGTTTCGGTCCAGCCACACTGACCGCTCGCCTGCCGCTCACAGGTAGCTGTTTGGTAACAGCTGTACTTGGCTGTCCATTCACAGGTAGATACTACATCCTGCCCTGCTTCAATACACAGTTGCGAGCTACACCCACCCACCACACAACCAGCTTGGGCTTTTGGTGAGACGGCCAAGTAATATGCAGCATCACCGTACAGTGTGTAGGTACCGTCTGGTAGTTGCTTGGCTGATACCGTCGCCGTTGCTCCAATGTACGATTCCAGGTCGCCGATACTCGGCACTCCGACCAATTGACCAAGCACTTCCTGTTTGCGACCTATTGTTAGGGTGACTTTTTTGCCACCCACTACCGCAAAACACTCACCGTCTGCAAAGCATCCAGTATCAACTTGCTCTATCACCCCAGTGAAGGTCTTTGGGGTTGTTACCGGCTTATACGGGGCCACTGGCACAGTGTCGTTGTCTGTTACTGTAGTTGCAGTACTTGTGGTTGCAAGCTCACTTTCGTTGTTTGTTATAGGCGTACTACTAGCAGTGACAAGCTCGTCACTTGTAGTAGGAGACACCGGCGCTTCAACGGTATAATGCCAGAGACTATACAACACTGCCCCGACACAGAGGCCAGCGATGAGTACTAACATCTGATGTTTTGTCATAATTATATTTACTCCGTTGCTCCGACTTGAGACGCAGATACTGGGGTGTCTTTAGGGGTGAATTCCAATGCAATATTAGAGTAATACACTAGGGCCAAGGTAACACCACTGAGTATCGAGCCAATGTAATAAAACATCGATTCGATATTGAAATATGCACTCAATGAAAACGGTGCAACAAAGAACCCGAGACCAATCCCTAAAGTCGTGATATAGAACAAATGCTTTGGCGCATATGGTGCAAAGCGATACAAGGCAAACAAATTGAATATTGCCCATACTAGAACTGGCAACAGGATAACGTACAAAAACATATCCAATCCTGAGATAGGAAGTGCAAGTACACTATCATACAAAGCCAGGGTTTCTTTATTAGCAAATAGCGGCACTATAAATGCACTGAGAATCCCCAAGATCAGCAAGACGGCTTGTGCGATAATTAATCTACGAAACGCTTTTATAGAAAATTGTTTAACCATGATAGATAAACTGTACCCTACATATCCATCGCTCGCAAGATATTGATGCGATCTTGTGCTGGAGGATGAGTGGCAAATAAATTACCAATTTTTTGCATCACCGATGGTTTGGTACCTGCATAGGGATCACTGATAAAGAGGTGCGCAGTAGCATGACTGGTCTTTTGCATTGGCATTTTGGCGCCACTGATCTTTTCAAGTGCACTAGCAAGACCTTCTGGATACCGTGTCAAAAGAGCGGCTGAGGCATCAGCCAGATATTCGCGCTTGCGTGAGATAGCCATCTGAATCATTTGGGCTGCAATAGGAGCCAAAATAATACCGACGATACCAAATATCAAAAAGGCTGGGTGACGGTCTCGATCGCCACCAAAAAACATCGCTCGGGAAAAGAAGTCAGCAATAATTGCTACGAAGCCAGCCAATACTACCGCCACCGTCATCACCAACATGTCGCGATTGCCGACATGAGCCATTTCATGCGCCATCACTCCTTCAATTTCGTTACGATCAAGCATGTGTAGCAAACCAGTAGTCGCTGCTACCACCGCATGATCGGGATTACGTCCCGTAGCAAACGCATTTGGTGCGGGATCATCAATCACATAGACCTTTGGCATCGGTAGCCCTGCGGTAATAGCCAAATTTTCTACAATGTTATACAACTCCGGTGCTTCAGCTTTACCCACTGGCCGTGCACCAGTCATAGATAGTACTAGTTTATCAGAAAACCAGTAGCTACCCACATTCATGATGAGTGCAAACGCTACACCAATATATAGGATCGAGGAATCATTGAGGTAAAAAGCTACCGCATAACTGATAGCAATAACCATCAAGAAAAAACCACCCATCAGATACCAGGTTTTGCGTATATTACTTCCCTGTTGTGTGTACAATGTTGCCATATGTGTAAGTATATCAAATTTCTGATTGATTTGAACTAAGTGGGTGTATCGACTGTCCCTTGTGGGGTTTCGTTACTTTTGTAGGCGCCCGCGTCAGACCAGTGCAAAAAGTGTCGAGCTTTAAAAAGCCCCTTCTTGGTCACATTTTCAGTCATCGCGATTTTGAGCTCGGCTTCCGAAATTTCATAATGCTGCGTCAATGCATCAAGCACCACCATCAAATCAGCGTATTCCTGCAAGAATTCTGCCCGGGTGGTAGTCATTGCAAGACCATCTGCCTCTTCTTTGATTTTCTTCCGTAACTCTTGTTCAAATTCCGCACTATCGGTAATCACCCGTACTTCACAGGCTTCACCTTTATTTTTGATCTTAGCTTCGATACCATCACGTACTAGCTTGTTGTAATAGACTCGAGACATACGGTATTCCTAGTTAGATTCTGGTAATACAACTGGTGTCATTCGTGAACGTTGTAGAATCTGGTCAATCAACTCGTGATTGAAATTAGCTGGTGGCACTGGTGCAGTAGCATAGATGTACAATAGAGTTGTCACAATCGTGGTGAGTACCCGCTCCAAGAGTAAGGCAATCAATATCCAAAACAACCACAATCCGGCACCAACCGCAAAAATAACTATCTGGTTGGTGGCGGTAGAAATGTAGACACTGCCCAAAAATAGTGCCAGGGCAACTAGGTGCAACAGGAGAAAAGTAATTTTGATTGATATATTGGTAATTACTGTTTCTCCCCAGTGTTTGGTAAATACAGCTGCAGAGTGCTTGAGGGCTGGCAACGTTGCCTGCTTCTCAAGCATAATGGCTGGCAACACAAAGATCGTCAGTGTATTCCAAGCTGCCCCCAATACATTAGCAAGGAGTTTCCCCAACAACACAGAGCGCTCACTCAAAAACCGCAATCCCATACCGATTGTGCCACTAATCAGTAACCAAACGAGAAGTGGCCACACACGAGTCACAACCGCCGAAAGACTCTGTCCCAAATTGGCGTTACCGCCACCCGCTCGCACTGCCACGGTGTGAGTCACCGCCGCACTAGCAGCGTGACCAACCAATACGGTAGTAATATACAAGACAAAGAATATTACTACGGTAGCAGGTGAAACTATCGACTCACTCACGAAGAGTCCCATCATCAACATAAGCAGTACTTCCACCGTAACCAGTACCGTCCAGATTACCCCAGCTACTACCGGAATCAGTAACAGCTCTTTGTCTGATCGCAAAAATCGGACCGACTCGAGCACCAACAACCAACTAGCTCGCCAACGACTAACTTTTTGACCGTCTAGTACGATCGATTGTCGCATGCTAGAAAGCTACTTTGACCACTTCACGCTCGACGCTATTTTCTGGTAGTTCAAAGAATGGTTCTTCCTTGAAAGAGAACATACCACCAATGACATTACCTGGGAAAGACTGCAAGCCGATCTTGAGATCACGAACGTTTCCGTTATAGAAACGACGAGCGGCTTGGATTTTGTTTTCGGTGTCTGCTAGCTCACTTTGGAGTTGCATGAAGTTTTGGTTGGCCTTGAGATCTGGATAAGCTTCTGCTACAGCGATCAACTTACCAAGCGCGCCACCAAGCATCGCTTCAGCTCCTGCCATAGCTTCCATAGTTGCTGGAGTAATACCACCAGCATCAATGTGAGTTGAAGTTGCTTTGGCACGTGCCTCAGTCACGGCATCGAGCGCTGCTCGTTCGTGAGCCGCGTACCCTTTAACTGTTTCGATAAGGTTTGGAATAAGGTCATAACGACGCTTTAATTGCACATCAATATCAGCCCAGGCTTCCTTGGTACGCTGTGTTAACTTTACGAAGTTGTTATAGGTAAAAATCAGGTACAACCCTACTAATACGACACCTCCTAAAACAATCCATGTGATCATATAAAATAATTACTTTTTGTAACGTTGCCCGTATTATACCACAAATTTAGAGTCAATATGCAACTACGGTTTCTTAACTAACACAAAAAACCGGCCTTGGCCGGTTTTTTGTGTTAGTTCATGTTTTTTCTAGTACATGCCTCCGCCCATACCACCCATATCAGGCATGGCCATTTTTTCAGGTTCTGGCTCATCTGCAATCGCACACTCACTAGTAAGCAAGATGCCAGCGGCTGAGACAGCGTGCTGGACCCCAGCTCGTTCTACCTTAACCGGGTCGATGATACCAGCCTTGATCATGTCGTCCACCATGATACCTTTGGCAGCATCATACCCAGCGTTTCCGCCCGCCGCCTTCACTTTGTCGACGACGACCGCACCATCAATTTTGCCGGTATTCTGCGCAATCTGCCACAATGGCATTTCGAGCGCCTTTAGCACAATGTTGTACCCTACCAATTCTTCCATCGAAAGACCCTTCTTCTCGCCAAGCTTCTTCTCGACAATTGCCGCAGCGCGAGCAAGTGAGGTTCCGCCACCAGGCACAATTCCCTCTTCAATAGCTGCTTTGGTTGCATTGACCGCATCTTCGATCTTGAGCTTAAGATACTTCATCTCAGTTTCTGTCGCTGCCCCAACACGGATGACCGCTACCCCACCAGATAGTTTGGCGATACGCTCTTCGATTTTTTCCTTATCAAACTTTGAGGTGGTTTGATCTAGCTGCGCCTTGAGAGCCAATACTCGGTCGGCAATAGCCTGCTTTTCGCCTGCTCCACCCACGATCACCGTATGATCCTTGGTTGCGACCACGCGATCAGCCTGTCCGAGCATGGCGATTTCGGCATTTTCTAGCTTTAGTCCCACTTCTTCTGATATGACCTGACCACCAGTAGTCACCGCGATATCAGCCAGCAATTCTTTCTTGCGATCACCATATCCAGGAGCCTTGACAGCCAGTACATTAAAGCCACCCTTCAGCTTATTAACCACAAAAGTCGCCAAGGCTTCACCATCGACATCATCAGCAATAATCACCAGTTCCTTCTTGCCGGTTTGCGCGATCTTCTCAAGCAGTGGCAGAATTTCTTGGACGGAAGAGATTTTTTTATCAGTAATGAGAATGTGGGCATTTTTGTGTACTGCTTCCATTCGCTCTGGGTTGGTTACCATATATGGTGAGACGTACCCTTTATCAAACTGCATACCTTCGGTCAATTCTGTCTCGATACCAAATGACTGCGACTCCTCGACTGTTACCACGCCATCTTTACCGACCTTGTCGATCGTTTCGGCAATTTTTTCACCCAATTCAGCACTCTCAGCCGAGATGGTGGCAACTTGTCTGATCTCTTCAATTGAAGAAATCTTGAGAGCCATACCCCGGAGCGCCTCAACAACATCATTTGAAGCATGCTCCATACCACTACGAACAGCCATACTATTGAGTCCCATGGTCGTTTGACGAAGTCCTTCACTCACCAAGGCTTGCATCAAGACAGTAGCAGTGGTGGTTCCGTCGCCCGCTAGTTCGTTCGTCTTATTGGCCACTTCCTTAATGATCTCTGCACCCATGTTCTCAAACTTGTCCTTGAGGGTGATTTCTTTGGCGATAGAGACACCATCATTGGTGATAGTTGGCCCACCAAAACCACGATCAAGTACTACGTTGCGTCCGCGCGGACCAAGCGTTACCTTCACCGCATTAGCCACGGTATCAACTCCTTTTTGTAGTTTCTTTTTTACCTCTTCACCATAGATAACTTGTTTTGCCATAATTATTGTAACTATTTAGTAAATACGCCGAGGACACTCGATTCCGATACAATAAAGTACTCTTTACCATCCACCTTCACCTCATCATATCCATACTTAGAAAAAACAACCTTATCACCAACAGCCACATCCATTGCTAGTCGGCCATCACCATCTTCATTCCATTTACCCTGCCCGACAGCTACCACAATACCTTGTTCGGGTTTTTCTTTTTTTGCAGTATCAGGAATGATAATTCCTGACGCTGACATCGTACCTGATTCCTCTTCAGTGAGCGGACGAACGACGACACGGTCGCCGAGTGGTCTGATTGGACTTCCGCTCTGT
>JBJORD010000028.1:0-34396 GCA_046049585.1 Candidatus Parcubacteria bacterium | reverse complement strand
CCAAGATCAATCGTATCAGTGCTTCTGGTATTGAGATCGCCTTTAGTAAGGCTATCAAGGGTCGTATTCTTTCCGAAGACGCTATTGATAGTAAGGGTCATGTGATCTTCCCGAAGGGTCACTTGCTCTCACGTCGTGACGCTATTGCTGTCGAAGAATCAACTTGTGGTGAAGTAGTGGTACGGTCTCCAATGACCTGTAAGACACTGCGTGGTGTGTGTCAGAAGTGTTATGGTATTGACCTCACAACCAACAAGATCGTTGATATCGGAGAAGCGGTTGGTACAGTGGCAGCCCAAGCGATTGGTGAACCAGGTACCCAGCTCACGATGAACACCAAGCACGCCGGAGGTGCTGCGTCAGCCGCTGGAGACGTGACCTCAGGTCTCCCACGTGTAGAAGAAGTGTTTGAAAAGCGTGCACCAAAGATCCCAGCGATTGTTGCCAAGCATGATGGTGTGGTGGTAGATATCCGTAACGAAGGTCGTGAAAAGATCATCGTGATTGCACCAGATATGACAGCCAAAGGTGCTCCAAAGAAGAAAGATAACGAAGAGTACGCCGTGCCATACCGTCGTGTGGTGAACGTTTCAAAGGGAGACACTGTTCGCGCTGGTCAGATTATGACCGACGGTTCGGCCCTCCTTCCAGAACTCTTCAAGTTTGGTGGTCAGGAAGTAGCACAGGAATATATCATTTCTGAAGTAAACAAGATTTACGAACTACAGGGTGTGACCATCGCACGTAAGCATATCGAACTCATTGTGAAGCAGATGATGTCCCGCGTGAAGGTGACAGTACCAGGTGACAGTCACTTCACTGTCAGTGATGTGGTGGAAGAGTGGATCTTCATTGATGCCAACAACAAGCTCAAGGCAGAAGGAAAAGAAGTGGCCAAGGCAGAACGCCTTATCCTCGGTATTACCGAGACGTCACTCTCTCGAAAGAGTTTCCTCTCAGCCGCCTCATTCCAGAACACCACTCGCGTGCTCATCAATGCAGCCGTCAAGGGCAGCAACGATAACCTCGCCGGTCTCATGGAAAACGTGATCATCGGTAAGTTGATCCCAGCTGGATCAGGATTCAAGGGTAGTCGCAAACAAGTAATGATAGAAGGACTAAAGAATTTAGCCGAGTAACAGTACTCGATCACTGCTATAACAACCAATAACAAAACGGTCTCGCCAAGAGACCGTTTTGTTATGTCACAAATACTTTTATATATGAAAGTATTTAAAATTTAATTTTTTGGCCAGGGAAATAGAAGGAAGTGAAGTGGGTACTTCATTTTCAGAGCAGTTAGACCAAATGGGTTAGCTTTCGCGATCTGTTTACGCCGTTCATGCGTTGTACGTTTTACTTCACGCTCTATATGTTTGCCGTAATCGGGGAGGAGGCCACGTAGCCATAGCTCGACTTTGGCAATGGTGTTATGTCCAATCAGTAGACGTTCACTAATCTCATCATATCGTTTGTTTTCAAGAATCAAACGACTGACCCATATACGTCTGCCAAGCATTATTTGTTCGCTTGGAGTTAAGAGTCCATCAAGGAATTTTTCCAACTGCTTCGTGTCCTTGGCTACTTTAGCCGCTTCGAATAATAACTTGCGTGTATAGGCCTGATCCTCAAGTGAAAGATCCGATGGTTTGCGCTTCATGTATAAATACTATCATATATGAAAGTATTTTGAACAAGAGGTGAAGATGGGAGATAAAAAGCAAAACCCGCACCGTGTGAC
The DNA here is from genome assembly GCA_046049585.1 of Candidatus Parcubacteria bacterium. Taxonomy (GTDB): domain Bacteria; phylum Patescibacteriota; class Minisyncoccia; order Phycocordibacterales; family UBA918; genus OLB19. The sequence continues at coordinate 32,655 of JBJORD010000028.1, read as the reverse complement.
CGGTGCGGGTTCTGCATGGGTGCGGGTACGGGGCGGTCAGAGTGGGCGCTTGAAGTAATAGATTGTGTAGAAAGGACCGCTCAGGTTGTTTGCAAGGCAACCACACATTTCCCATCCTTCCATTCCGAGCTGTTCCATCTCAGCTGGTCTGAGAAAGTGTATTGGGTCGGAACCCCTCCTGATTTCTTTATATTCCCATTTCTGGGCGATACGAATTGCTGACTTGGGATTGATCATCTGGGCAGACCTTTCAATGTTCTGACAGGATTCACTGTTACATAGAGTACATCAAATATTAAAAAAATCAATACCTCATCAAAAAGTGAGGAATCGGGTATACTGTAGGCACTTTTATCTATGGCATCGGGTGACGCAGTACAGCAAATCAAAGACCGACTGAACATCTTGGATGTGGTGGGTGAGACGGTCGAACTCCATCGGGCTGGCAAGCACTTTAAGGGGCGATGTCCGTTTCATAATGAAAAGTCGCCGAGCTTCCATGTGTCACCAGAGCGGGGGACGTATCACTGTTTTGGTTGTGGGGTCGGGGGAGATATTTTTTCATTTGTGCAAGCGATTGATGGGGTGGAATTTAAGGAGGCACTAAAGACCCTGGCCCAAAAGGCAGGGGTAGAACTGGTACCTGAAGCGCCTGAGAAACGGGGACTCCGTGAGCAACTCATTGCGGTAACCGAAGCCGCGACAGTGTTCTTTGCGGAAAAGCTCCCGTACTGTACTGAAGCAGTGGCCTATCTCGAGAAGCGGGGAGTGAGTAAAGAAACAATCGCTAAATGGCGGATAGGGTATGCACCTGGTCCACCGACTGGTGGCTGGCGAGAGCTCAAGTCACATCTCAATAGTATCGGGTACACCGATGACATAATTCTCAAAGCTGGACTCGCCAAGCCAGCCGATGTTGGGAAGGAACCGTTTGACCTATTTCGGGATCGGATTATGTTTCCTTTACGTGACGCGAGTGGTAAGGTGGTAGCTTTTTCGGGACGTATATTGCATCCAGACGAAAAGTCTCCGAAGTATGTGAATAGTCCTGAGACTGATCTCTTTCATAAATCAGATGTACTCTATGGCTACGATTTTGCCAAGCACAATATTCGGCAGTTACCATTTTGGCTTCTAGTTGAAGGGCAATTTGACGTAGTGATGAGTCACCAGGCAGGATACACAACTACTGTGGCAGTATCAGGAACGGCGCTGACACTCCATCATGTGCAACTCCTCGAGAGACTTTCTAAGAACGTTGTGCTGGCGCTTGATGCCGATAAAGCTGGTATTAATGCGATGAAGAAAGCGGCTGATCTCATGTTGCGGCGCGGGATGGATGTGAAGGTGGCGGTGCTGCCAGACGGAGCAGATCCGGCTGATTTGGTATTGGCAGACGCAAAAGCGTTTAAAGTGACGGTAGGGAATTCTATTCACGTGATTGAATATCTACTACAACATTTACGTCGAGGAATTGCTGATGACCGTGCCTACAAATTGCGAGTACGTGAAGAGGTGCTGCCATTTGTGACGCTCATACCCAATCACATCGATCGGGATCATTTTGAAGGGGTAATCGCGAGTGCCCTTGGTACCTCGACAGAAGCGGTGCATATGGAAGTGGTACGGCTCGAAAAACGGGACGCGGCTTTGCCGTCTGAGCAAACTGAAGAGACGCCCATCGCTGCTCCACGGGCGTCAGGATCACTTGATCGGCATGCCAAGGCAGGTGCCTATTTGGTGGCGTGTATGCGGGTAGTGTCACCAGCAGAAGCTCTGGTAATTGAGCGTGTACTAACTAGTGTCCGTAACCAGCCACTCGCTGATATTGTCGCTGAAATGGATGAGCGAATCATTTCGGAACTGACCTTTTCACTCGAATCTGCCTTTGAACATATGTCTGCCAAGGTGCGGCAAAGTGAGCTTTTGCATAAGCTCAATCAATACCGTGAGTCATATCTAACCGATGCCCAGCAAAAAGAGCGTGCCGCCATACAAAATGATGGTGGCGAAGCGGATGTCGCTCGTCTTGCTCGAATTGTAGAACTCACCAAAGCCAGACAGGTACCAGCCTACACAGAAGTGCTTTTTGAGTAGGGGACTGGACAATTCTGTATTTTTCTGTATAGTTGTCTTCACATATGGCAACCGCCAAAAAAGTCGCAAAAAAAGCAGTTAAAAAAACGGCCAAAACCGTTACCAAAGTTCAAAAATCTGTAGCAAAAAAGACCATCAAAAAGGTCAGTGCTCAAAAAAAAGTCGTGAAGCCAGTTGCCAAAAAAGTCGCAAAAAAAGCAGCGAAAGCTGTGAAAAAAGTGGTGTCCAAAAAACCAGTCACTAAAAAGACAGTCTCAGCAAAAAAAGTTGTAGCAAAAGTAGCTCCTGTAAAAAAAGCTGTCGTTGGTAAGGTGGTTACCAAAAAAGCCGCTGCACCAGTAGTGGTAAAAGCCGCTCCGGTAGTTAAGGCATTGCCACCAAAGCCACTGACAAAATCAGAAAAGATTCTTGAGTTAAAAGCCGCTGAACTCATGAAGTCAGGTCGTGAGCGCGGTTATGTTACCTACGACGAGCTCTTACGTGCTTTTCCTGAAATCGAAAAAGACATCATGTTCCTCGATGAGTTATATGAGCGCTTTTCGGTCGCTGGTGTTGATGTACTCAAAAGTGGCGGGATGCTCGGTGCTGATCCAGCTGAAGAACTACTAGCACAAAAGAACGCTTTCAAGCGCAATGATAGTAGTTATGACTCTATCCAAATGTACTTTCGTGAAATTGGTCAGTATCCACTATTGAATGCTCATGAAGAACGGGTACTCGCCAAGCGTATTGTCGACGGTGACGAAGAAGCACGTAATCTGTTGGCTCGAGCCAACCTTCGACTGGTGGTATCGATTGCCAAGAAGTACGTGGGACGTAGTCCTGATCTCACTCTCCTTGACTTGATTCAAGAGGGTAACCTTGGTCTCTTTAAGGCTGTAGACAAATTCGACTTCACTAAGGGCTTCAAGTTTTCTACCTACGCAACCTGGTGGATTCGCCAGGCTATTACCCGAGCTTTGGCCGATCAGTCACGTACTATTCGTATTCCAGTACACATGGTAGAAACGATGGCCAAGTACAAACAAGTGTCTCGTCGACTTTCACAAGACTTAGGTCGTGACCCGATGCCAGAAGAGATTGCTACCGAAATGGGGGTAGAGGTAGACAAGATTTATCAAATCGAAAAGATTAGTCAGGATACTATTTCACTCGAGCTCCCGATTGGTGATGAAGATGATCATTCACGACTCTCAGATTTTATTGCTGATGACAAAATCACCTCACCAGACCAAGAAGTGTCACACAGTATTTTGACTGATCAGATCACCGAAATTCTCGACACCCTGTCAGAGAAGGAACGAAAAATTCTTGAGATGCGCCACGGACTCCTTGATGGAACGTATCACACACTCGAAGAAGTAGGGAAGGAATTCGGCGTCACCCGTGAACGTATTCGCCAGATCGAAGCCAAAGCGCTCGAAAAAATCCGTAGTCACGATAAAGCACGACGACTGAAGTCATACTAGGCTACACACAGAATGGTACCAAGCACCGACCCAAAATGGGTCGGTGCTTGGTACAATATAAGTCATATGGTTCCTCGTCTCCAAATGTGGCATTTGCTTACATTGACACTCTATAGTGTCGTGGTGGCTGGGCTTGCTTTGTGGGTAGCGCTTCCAACGGCTTTTGTTTTGTTTTTGCTCTGCGGCGTACCGCTGGCTGTGTTGATGTATGAACGGCCACTGCAGCTTGGTCGTTTGTTGGTTGCAACAGCCTTGGTGGCAGTGGTATTTGTAGTAATTGATGCGGTTGCTCATACAACGGGCGCGTGGTACTCGATTGTTCAATCAAGTACCCGACTCCTGGGTGTCTCTTTTGAATCGGTCTTATTTGCCTTTGTACATAGTTTGTATTTTTTGGTCCTCTACGAATTTTTCTTTGATGATGGCGTTATACAAAGCCGACGCCAAAAAATCTTGTTACCACTAATGGTGACTTTGGGTGCTCTGGTGGTCAGTTTTTTCTACTTATTCTCTGTTGAACTAGTCAGTTTTTCGTTTTTGTGGATTTTGGCAGTGCTGTTTTTGGTCCTGATAGTGACACTCTTATTTATGGCGAGGGGTGCGTCGGGCAAGATTTTGGAAAAAGTATTTTGGTTTGCGGTTGCGGTGTGGCCGCTATCTGTCCTCATGGAATTAGTAGCCCTTGCTAATGGTGTACGGGTATTTGCGTTTACGACCGAATACATGGCTACAGTCACCCTTTTTGGTCAGGTTGTGCCACTAGAAGAGTTGGTGTTACTACTCGTCTGGCCGATGACACTTGCAGCATTGTATGAGTGCTACCTGGATGATACAGCCTAAGTCGCAGGTGATTCTGCCTAATGGTATACTGGGCTTATATGACTTCGGTGTACGAGCAAAACTACTTTAGCGCTTATAATCGTCTAAACAAAAAGCAAAAATCGGCTGTTGATGCGATTGAAGGCCCAGTCATGGTGATTGCTGGTCCAGGTACTGGTAAGACCCAGATTTTGACTCTCCGCATTGCCAATATACTCCGACTGACTGACACAGCGCCTGAAAGTATTTTGGCCCTGACCTTTACCAAATCAGGAGCACGTGCGATGCGCGAACGACTACAGACCTTTATCGGGCCCCGCGCGTACCAAGTGCCCATCTATACATTTCATGCCTTGGCTGAGCAGCTTATCCGTGAGTACCCAACTGCGTACGAGCGAATCGTAGGTGGCCAAGCTATTACTGACATTGAGCGGATTCAATACCTGGAATCAATTCTTGAAGATCCAGCCCTGTCTCTGTTGCGGCCAGTCAACGCTCCTGATTTTTATATTCAAGCGATCACGAGTGCTATCAGTGCTATGAAGCAGGAGAATGTGACACCACATCGCCTATCTGAAATAATTAGTGACGCACAAGAGACCTTGTTACACATTCCTCAATACCATGAGAAAGGTGCTCACAAAGGTAAGGAGCGTAGCGAGTACAAAAAGGCCGCTGAATTAATCGAAAAACAATTAGTGCTTCATGCGGTATACCAGCGTTATGACGCGCTTATGTCTACCAACCGACGCTACGACTTTGATGACATGATTCTAGAGACGGTAAAAGTGTTGCGTGATTGTGAAAATGTTCGTTTCGATCTACAGGAACGTTTTCAGTACATTCTGGCTGATGAACACCAAGACGTAAATGGTGCACAAAATGAAATTCTTGAGCTCCTAACAAATTTTCATACCGCCCCAAACTTATTTGTGGTGGGGGATGAAAAGCAGGCTATCTATCGTTTTCAGGGAGCCTCACTCGAGAATTTTATTCATTTTGAACAAGCTTACACGGCTACCAATGTCATTACCTTGGATGATAACTATCGTTCTACACAAGGTATCCTGGATCAGGCGCATGACTTGATCAAAGTCACTGAGGGACCACTGGTCGATTATCGAACACCACTTCAGGCTGCTTCTACAGATCCAGAAAAGATGACCTTGCAGGTATATAGTCATGAGAGTGTCGAGGAGGCAGCGCTAGTGACGGCCGTACAAGCCGAATTAGCGGCTGGAGTACCACCAAACGAAATAGCCGTGATAGTACGGTCAAATCGGGAAGTGGCAGTTTTGGCTGACGCGCTCCGACGATCTGGCGTCTTGGTGGATGCTAGTGCTGACGGCGATATTCTTGATCACCCGTTATTTTTGGCAGCTATTGATTTACTCCAAGCGGCTGAGCAGCCAACCAATATTGCTACCTTAGCCAAGGTGATACAGGCTCCGTATTGGGGTATTCCTTTAACCGATGTGACTACGCTTTTAGCAGCCCAGTCGTACAAGAATAACTTAGTGCAATTGTTATCGAGCAAAGAGGCGAGAGAAGGTCTTGTGTTGGTTGATGAGGCGACGTGCACCCGAGTGATGACAGTATTAGAAAAAGCGCGAGCGTCTGCTTTGGTATCGTCAGCGCAACACGTGGTAGCTGATTTGTTCTTAGATAGTGGTTTGCTTACCTATGTGATTGGTCGTTTTCCGATTGAAGGTGGGCGAATCATAAGACGCGTTTATGACGAAATTGAGGGAGCAGTAGCAGCTGGTGAGGTGCGCACTTTGTCTGAAGTGGTACACCTCTTTACGGCACGAGTGGCGTACCGATTACCACTCTCAGCACCCTATATGGGTAGTGGTACTGGGGTTCAAGTAATTACGGCACATAAATCAAAAGGGCTCGAATTTCATTCAGTGTATGTACCACATTTGACCGAACAAGCCTGGGGTAAAAGCAAACGCCCAGATTACTTTAAGCTGCCACTACTAAAAACTACTGAATTACAGCTTGAAGCGAATGAAGACGAACGGCGCTTGTTGTATGTAGCACTAACTCGTGCCAAAACCAATCTGTCCCTGTCTTATGCGCACACAAACACCTCTGGCAAAGCCTTGTCACCAACCCCGTTACTATCTTACCTGTCACTCGTACCCACACTAATTGATGACGAAGTGCTGCATGGTCCTACATTACTGTCTCAATTGATCAGTACCAACCAGGCGCGAGCAGAGTTGACTGCTAATGTGCAAAGTGCACTGACCAGGCGCGGTTTTTCTGCCACCTCACTTAACAACGCGCTCAAGAACCCTTGGCATTTTGTGTATCGAAATGTATTTCGTCTACCTGAACCCAAGACCCCAGCCCTACATTTTGGAACAGCCATGCATGGAGTACTCGAACAGGTAACCAAAACCCATACCGCTACAGCCAAGATTCTGAGCTTCAATGACGCTAATCGACTACTGGTGCAGCGTTTGGAAAAGCTACCACTTTCACCAGTTGAGATGAGTGACCTCCTACAAAAAGGTCAAGCATCGCTGGCAGCATATTTACCACATCTCACAGAGACGTTACCAGCAATGACAAAGGAAGAGTTTTCTAGTACGGCACGAATACAGACCAATTTGACTCTGTTGCCTGAATTATTGTTGCAGGGTAATCTCGACCGGCTTGATTTTGCGATCAATGGGAGTGTTTCCCGAGTAGTAGATTACAAAACAGGTAAGACTAAATCACGTAAAGACATTATGGGTGAGACGGCTACCAGTGATGGTAACTATCGGCGCCAGCTGTCATTTTACGCACTCTTATTATCACTCCATGAGGATAATCGTTACCATTGTCCATACGGGGTGTTGTCGTTTATTGAGCCACATACAAATGGCAAAATTGTTGAAGAGTTATTTGAAAGCGATAGCGAGAATCAAGCTGGGGTAAAAGCAGAGATACTAGAAACCCTAGAAATGCTACTACGGGGAGATTTTTGGTTTGACGAAATCTTGGCTGCTGATAGTGAATATGCGTCACTGGCCACTTTACTGCAAGACCGACTGCGCACATAAAACAAAAACCCCTCGCCTTAAGCGAGGGGTTTTTGTTATTGTGGAGTGACTGTACCTCCCTCAAGTTGGGTGAGGAGGTTTTCAATTATTTGTTTTACAACAGGATATGGTTGTGCACCATTGATCACTGCTTGCTGGTCACCGACTAGGATAACTGAGTACGGTGTACCCTGAGCGCCAGAGCGTACGCCATCTTTGAGACTGTTTTCGACGGTTACTTTATGACGACCACTTTCGAGACAGCTATTGAAGTCTGCTCGTTTTACCCCAGACTTTTCTGCAAATTCAGGCAGTCTTGTCATGTTTGTTGGTTCATTGATTTCACGTTCACTAAAGATTAGGTCAGAAAATTTCCAAAATGCTTCATCGTTGCCGAGTTCACCAACACAAAAGGCTGCTTCGGAGATTCTTGGTGCATTGGGGTGTAGCTGGGCAATGGGGAATTGGCGGTAGACCCAAGCTACTTTACCAGTCACACCATAGTCTTCGAGGATCAACCTCATAGTCTCATGGAAGTTTTTACAAAATGGGCAATCATAGTCCGAGTACTCAACCACCATAATAGGAGCATTTGGATTACCGCGGATGAAATCAGTTTCTGATACGGGAGTGACCTTAGCTGGGGTGGTTTCTTCGGCGCCACTGTCTGCTACTGGGGCAATTGGGGTCGTGGCATTGTTCCCACTAAAAAGGATAGCAGCGGCAATCATTGCAAAGCCAACAACAATCGCAATGGGTACCCCTAGGGTGCTCATTGTTGAGGGCTGCTTTGGTGAAAATGTATCTTCAGGCATGGTATTAAACAATCATTACTATTTACAATAGAATTAGTATATCATGTCGCAAGACAGACAACGATTGTGCTATACTCTCACATATGTCAATGATTGAAGCAGTCATTCTCGGATTTATTCAAGGTATTACTGAGTTTCTACCCATTTCCTCCTCAGGGCACTTAGTGTTAGCGAATGATTTTTTGGGAGTTCTTAATGGGGGATCGTTGGCTTTTGACGCCATTCTCCATCTCGCAACAGCCACTGCCATTGTTTGTTATTTCCACAAAGATCTCTGGGTATTACTCCAGGCAGTCTTGCGTCGACTAAGTCGCTTGCCGGTCAATGACCGCGATATCACTATGGCGGCCGCACTTGCGGTCGGTACGGTGCCGGCGGTGATTGCTGGATTATTGCTCGAGGACATCATGGCGACACTATTTCGCAATCCACTTTTGGTAGCAGGGTCTTTGATCGCTGGTTCGTTCTTGTTTGTGTACGCTGAATGGTTTTACTATAATACCGTCCCGCAAAATACTATGACTTGGAAAAAAGGTTTGCAGGTTGGACTCTTTCAGTGTCTGGCGCTGGTACCAGGTTTTTCTCGTTCGGGTGCTACGATTGCTGGTGGGATGCTGCTCGGTCTATCTCGTAGTGAGGCAGCGCGCTTTGGTTTTTTGTTGGCGGTACCCCTCCTCCTTGGGGCCGGAGCAAAGAAGCTGCTTGATTTGATTTCTTCTGGTGACGTCGTTGCTTGGGGTGCTGTAGCGGCAGGAGCTATCACCGCTTTCCTCATTGGTCTCCTAGCAATACATTTTATGATTTCGTTCGTGCGACGTTACTCATTGTGGCCATTTATTTGGTATCGGGTTATGTTGGCTCTTTTAGTCATCTACATCTTCGCCCTGAGTTAAAAGTCACAAAATCTCCAAATACTTCGTTACGTCTCACAAAGTAATCGTCAACGTACAAAAAGTACGCCTCCGCTTACTTTGCTCACGTGCCTCGTCTTTAAAAATTTTGAGGCTTTTAACACTACATCTTATAGAATGAGATATGAATTTTAAAACAAAACCGCGCACGGTTTTGTGGGGGTATTTAAAAAAGTAAAGAGTGGGTCATCGCGGCGTCTTCTTTGATCATCCAGGTTGAGATATCGAGGGGGATTTCGCGTTTGCGGCTACCATCTTTGAATTTTACGTGACCATATGTCATAGCGTAATCAAATACCTTTTTGGTGACCTTTACGTCTTGCTCGCAGTATTTTTTGATCTCATTGATTTTGCCTTCTTTCCACCAGCGGACAGCCTGAAGACCGTGGGCAGATTTTTTGGCTCCTACTGTTGCCTCAGCCACACTATCAAGACGTAGTCGTCGACCTAGTGATGATCGAATACTTTCAAGGAGATCGATGCTTTTGATATGGGTAAGATCACCGGGATAGTACTTGTTGAGGAGAGGGATATCAAAGTGGTTACTGTTGTAACCAACCAGGGCGTCAGCTTGCTCGATAATCGGCCAGGCTTGGTCAAGTTCATCAATAGTTAGGGTAGTATACTTATCGGTAGCACTGTCATAAAAAGTGGCGACCGATATATCAAGTGCCGTTGGGTCGCTTGAACCCACTTCTTCAAAGGTATTCTGGGTTTCTAAGTCAAACACGATGTAGCGCATATGGCCGTCAGTATACCACAAAGGACCGTTTCCATCAGTGACGGTCCAATGTTGGTGATTATATGTTACTATTCAGTTAATTGAATGATAAATTCGTCTAGAGTGCCTCTCGTTGTACTTTCTTCGAGCAGGTTCTTGAGCGTATAAGTACCGCTTTTTACTTCGTCTTCACCAACAACAAGAATGTACTCAACTAATCGATCGGCTGCGTCACTGATTTTTTTGCCAATCTTTCGGGTACCAATGTCCGTTGCTACAGATATCTCTTTGGAACGAATAGTCGCAGCGATTTGTTGAGCTACCAAATTCTCTGTTGTAGTCATCGGAACAACCATAACGGTAGGGGCAGTAATGCTTGCAGTCACTAGATCGTGAGTTTCGAGGAAGTCGCGCATAGTAACATCACCCATACCAAATCCGATACCAGAAATAGGTTCAGGACTAAACATGCTCGTGAGGTTGTCGTAGCGTCCGCCACCCAACATTGAACGGTTGTTTTCGCTAGAGACATCAAAGATCTCAAAAATGGTGCCTGTGTAGTAATTAAAGCCGCGAGCAATCGAGCGATCGATTTTTACATTTGTGATACCAAGCGCGCGCAAACCTTCGACCACTTGGTTGGTGTCAGTAGTATCGCCACCAGAAACAAGGGTGTAGACATTGTCTACGATAGCTTGGTCCGTAACAATATCAGTCAGGGCAGCTTTGTACTCGGCGGCAGAAATTTTGTGGAAGCGGTCGTTGAGGCGGGTGATGCTGTCTTGGGTTCTAATATCGCTGACACCTAGAGTATTGTATTTGCCTCGCATTTCGGCGCGATCATTGATACGGATTTCAAAGAGGGAATCATCGGCCCCGAAGTTACGGATTAGTTGACTGGCTAGAGCGATTACTTCAACATCAGCGGTGTAGTCAGCAGAGCCAAACATGTCGCAGTTGAGTTGCCAGTGTTCGCGCAAGCGGCCACGCTGGGGACGTTCGTAACGGAAAAGGTTTGGGATACTGTACCAACGAATCGGGAAAGACAGTTCACGTCGTCGACCAGCCACCATGCGGGCAACGGTTGGAGTCATTTCGGGACGAAGGGTTACTTCGCGCTCGCCACGATCAACAAAGGTGTAGGTCTGCTCATTAACCATCTCCTCGTTTTCCGCCCCTTTACTCTTGTATAGCTCTGACGGTTCGAGTACCGACGCATCATACCGTTCATACCCAAAACTTTCAGCTGTATGGCTCCATACATCAAAGATGTAGCGCTGTATCGCCATGTCTTCTGGATAAAAATCCCGCACTCCTTTGTATGAGTCGGTGGTCAAGAATTTGTCTGCCATATCCTTGATTCTAGGGGAAAATTGTTGTATTTGCAATGACATTACCCAAAATCAAAAATACCCACCATATTTTGTTGTGCTCCGGGCTGCTCGGCCAAGTCTTGCAACAAAATATCACAGGTTTTTTTTGGGATCTGTTTTCTTTTTAGTCTGCCATTATTGGAGCGTCACCAAGTGCCTTGAGGCGGGCGTCCATAGCTGTCTGAATAAGTGACTGTAACCCGCGTGGATCAGGGAGACCTGGTGAAGTGAAGTTACTTTCAGCGGCACTAGCTGTCTGAGCACGCACAGTACCGTAATTAAGTAGCGTCGGAATGATACCTTTGATGGTGACTTTGATATCCTGCATACGTTCGAGTCGAAAGTTGCTCACTTTGCGATTGAAGAAACTCACTTGTTCGATCACAATGATACGACGGTCGGTGATAATCCAGAGATCAAGGTAGTAGTGTGTCCAGGCTACAACAGTGGCCATGACCGACATAAGGAGCCATCCAGCTAGACCAAACAATAAGACGGGCAAATTCTCTTCAAACAAAACCGTTGTGGCTTGGTTGTAGGGTAGGTTTAAGAGAATAATACAACCAATCACGGGTACCAGCCCCATTATCACAATCGCTACCATTTCAATAGTAATAACAAACCAATGTTTGCGGACAGTTTTCATCACTGTTTCACCTACTTCGAGTTCGATTTCGTCGTGTAGCATATATTTATCCAGCAAAAGCAATCACTCCCATGATTAATAACAACGGTACACTCGTAACTCCGTAGGCTATGTATGTTTGTGTGGTGACCAGGCGCGACATCGAAAAGTTCTGCCAGTGATAAAACAACACAGCGCTAAAAATAGCGTACAAAATGGCAAACAAGTAAAAACCAATCTGCAGGAAAGGGGCTAAATCAAAAGATGTCATACCAGTTATTTTGCCACAGGTAACGTAAGGATGCTATAGCGCACTGTGCCGTATTGATCGGTATAGGTCACCGACTCAAATCCGTGTAATTGTGCTATCTCCATGATGGCGTCCGCTTGGAATGGTTCATGCTCAATCCAGAGTTGTCCGATCTGCGGCGTAAGGTACGCTCGGGCGTCAGTAATAATACGAGCAATGATCTCCATGCCACCAATACCACCAAAGAGAGCGAGGTGTGGCTCGTGTGCTATGACAGATGCGTCAACAGTATTAGCCTTGGCATCAATGTATGGCGGGTTTGTGAGAATAAAATCAAACGTCCCTGTTACATTCGAGAATACATCACTCTCAATAACTGGATATTTAATACTTTCATATATGAAAGTATTTTCTGTAAGATTCTTTTGGATAGTCGGCAGGTGGTTGGGGTCAATTTCGGCAAAGGTCACTACTGCCTCAGGTATTGCTTTGGCTACTGCCACGCCTATCGCACCACTACCTGCACAGAGATCAAGGACCTGGTAATGTAACTCACTCGGTAGCAGTTCCGAAGCCCGTCCTCGCTCAGAGTATTTTCGCTGCGGAGACTTCGTAACTGCTACCGAGTGAGTCGATTGTATTGTATTACGAACGACTGAAATAGCTTGCTCGACCCACCACTCAGTTTCGGTGCGGGGAATGAGGGGATGGGAGTCCAGATAAATAGTGCAGTCCAAAAAGGGTATCGACCCTATGATATAAGCTAATGGCACGCCTGACTCCATACGGGCACAATCAGCTAAAAAAGCCTCACTTTTTTCACCATGATACTTTTCTCGCAGTAGCCAATCGTATTCTTGATTTTTCACCAGAAAACCATATCAGAAAAGCCTCAAATATTCTAATCTTGAATTGTTTTAGAATTACTGATGGCTTTGTCCCTGATTCTCTGTGCTCACCATATTTCTGCTATACTGTACACATGACAGAAAAACCCATGGTGACGATTACGGATTTAGTAAAAGTGTATGGAACCGGAGCGAAAGCAAAGCGGGCGGTGGACGGCATTACATTGTCGATACCACGAGGATCGTTTTTTGGTCTCCTTGGTCCAAATGGGGCAGGCAAGTCGTCGACTATTCATTGTTTGACCGGCATTGCGCAACCAACGTCGGGTACGATAACTATCGACGGAACAAACGTTGTTACTGAGTACAAACTAGCACGTACCAAGGTCGGTCTGTCACCGCAGGAATTTAATGTTGATATTTTTTCGACACCGACAGAACTGATGGACTATATGGGCGGGTACTATGGTATCCCGCACGAAGATCGTATACGTCGCGTGAATGAACTTATTGACCGCTTTGATCTCGAAGAACATCGGAACGTCAAATTTCAAAAGTTATCTGGTGGGTTAAAGCGTCGTGCCATGCTCGGGCGAGCGCTGGTGCATATGCCAGGACTCCTCATTCTCGACGAACCAACCGCTGGGGTTGATGTCGAGCAGCGTCGCGATTTGTGGGCATACCTAAAAGAGCTTAATGATGCCGGTACTACCATTATCCTTACCTCACATTATCTCGAAGAAATTCAACAACTTTGCAATATGATTGCAGTCATTAATCACGGTCAGATTATTTGGAACGGCACCAAGACTGACTTTATGGCGGGAGGGAAATCGGTGGAAGAGAAGTATTTGGAGCTTTTACAAAAATAAACCATTACGTGCTTTTATTGCAAGTGATGCGACTCCTGGCTACTAGTACTTTCTTCAGGCACGAATCAAGTTCTCCGCTCAGTTTGCTTTCAAAAGCAAACTTCCGCGAGGCCTGCAGAAAGTACTAGTAGCCAGGAGTCTCTGGTGTATGTATTACAATATTATGACAACAAATTGGATTGGACTTTATACGATGGTGCGACGTGAAGTAAAACGCACCATGCGGGTGGTGGTACAAACCCTGATTGCGCCAGTAGTGTCGGCTGCTCTCTATATCTTTATTTTCGGGACAGTCATCGGTTCACAGATTAATGACTTTGCGGGTGTACCCTACATTACCTTTGTGTTCCCCGGTGTACTTATGCTTTCGATCATCAACGCGTCTTTCTCGAGCGCCTCATCAGCCTTGTACTTTATGCGCTTTACCCGGGGTATAGAAGAGATTCTCATCACCCCGTTCTCATATGTGGAAATGTTAGTAGGGTTTGTGGGGAGTGCGGTCGCTCGTGCTGTTATGGTGGCGGGTCTTATCTTGGTGGTCGGGGTCTTGTTTGGGGCGGTGTCTTTGGTCCATCCAATAGCCTTCTTACTATATGTGAGTGCGATTGCTGCGATCTTTGCGATGCTTGGCATTATCGTAGCGTTGTGGGCTGAGAGTTTTGAGCAACTGCAGGTGCTGAATACATTTGTGATCACACCACTGACATATCTGGGTGGGATATTTTATTCGATTACGATGCTGCCACCATTGGCTGCTGCCATCACGACTTACAATCCATTTTTCTATTTCGCTGACGGAATTCGAAGCAGTATGATTGGCTACAGTGAAGCAAATTCTTCAGTCGGACTCTTTGTGATTCTTGGATTGGTGGTAGGACTTGGTGTTTTGGTGACACAAATATTCAAACGTGGTTGGAAGATACGTGCCTAGCTTTTTGCACAGGGGTACACCTATACCGTACTACTACCTGGTATGCTAATACCAGTATGAACACACAAACAACATTGTACGAAACTGTAGCTGCCATGATGGCACCAGGTAAGGGAATATTAGCCGCTGATGAGAGTGATAACACTGCTGGGAAAAGATTGGAAATGGTCCATCTACCCAACAGTGGAGAAAACCGTCAAGATTTTCGCGAGTTACTTTTTACCGCGCCAGGTATCGAGGAGTATCTGTCGGGCGTAATCATGTACGATTCTTCAATGCGTACTGCTACTGATAGTGGTGTACCGTTTCCAGATGTGTTGACCGCCAAGGGTATTTTGCCCGGTATCAAAGTAGACCTAGGTACCAAAGACCTCGAAAATTTCCCTGGTGAAGTGGTAACAGAAGGGCTTGATGGACTAGAACAACGTTTTATTGAGTACGCAGATATGGGTGCCCGTTTTGCCAAGTGGCGGGCGGTAGTAAATATTGATCGAGATACTCCTACTGATGCCGCTCTTGAGATGAATGCATTGCTCTTGACCAGATATGCACAGATCGCACAACGGTGCGGCATTGTTCCGATGGTTGAGCCAGAAGTAATTTTTGCTGGTGACCACACTATCGCACGCGCTGAAGTAGTTACTACTCGTGCCCTCCAAATTTTGTTCCAGACCCTCATGAAGTACAAAGTAGACCTCGGGGGACTCATCCTGAAATCATCTATGGTTTTGGCTGGTGATACCTGCCGTGATCAATCAACACCAGGAGAGGTAGCTAACGCCACCATGCGTACCTTCCATATGGCGGTACCATACGAGGTGGGGGGGATTGTCTTTTTGTCTGGTGGGCAGTCACCAAAGCGTTCAACCGAAAACCTCAATGCCATTGCGAAGCTCGGTGCTCAACCATGGCCGATGACCTACTCTTACTCACGGGCCATTGAAGAACCTTTCTTGTTGGCCTGGCAAGGTAAACCAGAAAATGCTGAGCAAGCACAAAAGGTACTTGTCCACGCCTGCAAGATGAATAGCTTGGCTAGTCAGGGCAAATACGAAGTAACCGCTGATCAAATTCTAAAGTAACGCTCACAAAAAGAAATCCCGCCTGGCGGGATTTCTTTTTGTGGTCAGAGGGAGCCTTTTTTGATGAGATGACTATAGGAAGTCAATAAAGAAAAAGCCACCATAGGGTGGCTTTTTCTTTATTTCTTTTGCTTGTAGACAGTGTGCTTTTTGGCAATCGGGTTGAACTTTTTGGTTTCGTACTTCTTACTTGGGTCCTTCTTAACTTTGTTATTGTAACGAGTGTAGTACACGTGACCTTTCCCAACGCCTGTTTCGTCGCCGAGTGATACGAGTTTTACGAGTAAATCTTGTGACATAGTGGTGCGATTGTAGCAGAGAACCAGCTTTTCGTCAATCAAATAAGCAAAATCAGTACTTTTTTAGCCAGATCCCCCAGGGTCCGAGTTTTTGGTAGTGTCCGATATGGGTGCGCTCGATATGGTATGCGAGCCCCGTAGTACCGAGGAGGCTGCCGATTTCGGCGGCCAGACTGCGCATGTATGTCCCACTACTAGCGATACAACTAAAGTGCGCAATGGTATAACGATCAGATAATTCATCAGTAGCTCGCCAATTGCTCCAGTCGGCCCGAACATCGACTCGTCTAAAATCATTCCCAAGCGCCTTTTTAGGATCGGTCACAGCGGGGATACTATTAACTTTTTGGAGCACTTCATCATGAATGGTGGCGCGCATTTTTGTTTCTACTTTGGTACAGCGCAATTCATACACAAAACTTTGTTGTCTTGGGATAGTAATTTCATGCAATCTATTTTCTAACGTCCACATATGCAGCGGTTTACCCTTGACCGTTTTTGCCGAAAAATGAGGAAAGGGGAGAGTGATCTGTCCACGCAAAATGGGGAGACAGTGATCGATGTCTGTCTTGGTCGGGTGGGGAATGCGCTTATCAGGAGTGAGTCTTCCCAAGACATCGTGAGTGTCTGAAGCTATGCCAAATAACATAGAAAATTCGTAGCGCTTATCAAGCGCATGATATTTGTCTTGTCGTTTGCATTCGTCACCAAGTAGGATTAATAGCTTGCCCGAAGCCATCGGGTCGAGTCTTCCGGCATACGCCAAGGGGATATTTTGGTAGGTCGCAGATTGCTGACTGCGCCAATGTTCAGCGCACGACAGAGGCGTCTCGCCGACTTTTTTATTGAGGACAACGTACCGAGGGATCTTCATGAGACTATTGTAGCAGACAGCTGGCAGGGAGAAATGGAGACAAAAGGAAAGGGCGGCGTAAAATGCAGCCGCCCCGGACCTCTTAGCTCATTGGATGACAATGGTCATCCTTGTACAATAAATTTTGCCAGTACTCTGTATCATCGACTCTCACCCAGTCGCCGTTGTGGAGAACCTTTTCATTGCCGTCTGGTTCGGCAAGATAAGGAAACTCTTGTAGGCGACTATCGGGAACAGGTCGTATATTTGGGTTCCAAGCAACAATGGGTTCGTCTGGAAGCCTAAGGTCATACACAGGAGTGCAACCGACCACCTCATAAAGTGTTGTCCCCTGCATGTCGACAATATCGAGCAAGATATTGTCGTCATCTGCTAATGCTTGACCAGGAAAAAAGAACAATACCGCCACTACCGAAAACCTCATTTGTGCACCTCCCAGTGCTGCTACCGCCAAGTTGATCCTGACGTGTAGAACTAATATAATACCATGAATTACTCAAAAGTAAATATAATCCAAATTCCTTGTGATTAAAATGGAGTCCCGCCAAAGTAGGCATTGAGAATCGCTAGAGCTACAAACAAGGCAATGGCAATAAAGATAACTTTCATATCCATCTAGTATACAAGAGTCATACAAAAGCTCCTCCTGCACTATGTACAGGAGGAGCTTTTGTAGCTTGATAGCTCTACTTACTTTTGTTTTGGTACAAAGGTTAGGGCCGAGCCACGCTTGTCGGCGCGACCAGTACGACCAATACGGTGTACATAATCTTCAAAGGTGTTTGGTAGGTCGTAGTTGATCACGTGTGAGACGTTGTCCACGTGGATACCACGGGCCGCTACGTCAGTCGCAACTAAGATATTAACCCGACCAGATTTGAAGTTTTGGAGTGAGCGTTGGCGTTGGCCGTGACTCTTGTTGCCGTGAATGGCATCAGCCTTGAGGCCTACCTTAACCAACTCTTCAGAGAGTTTTTCAACACTGTGCTTCATAGCACCAAAGATGATCACGCGTTCGAATTCTGGTTTGCCAAGTAGGGTCGCGAGTAAATCAAATTTGTGATGTGCTTCATAAAACACTACATCTTGGGTCACACTACTGGTGATGTCTTTCTTTTTTACCGAGACGGTAATTGGATTACGCATGAACTCGTGGATGAGTCCCTCGACTGTCTTACTCATGGTCGCTGAAAAGAAGAGTGTCTCGTGATCGGTCGGAATATCTTTGAGGATACTGCGCATATCGTGGATGAATCCCATATCGAGCATGCGGTCAGCCTCGTCTAAGATCACGGTAGTAAACGCACCTGGCTTGATGTGGCCACGGTCAATGAGATCTTGTACACGACCAGGGGTACCGATAATGAAGTTGTTACGCTTCTTGAGGCCCATGATCTGTGGTCGGATGTTCATTCCACCAACACATACCGTAGAGAAGATACCCATCTTTGGCGTAAGCTTGCGAAGTTCTTGCTCAACCTGAATCGCTAGTTCGCGAGTTGGCGCGAGAATAAGTGTGAGACGGTTACGCTGCTTGAGGGTTTTGTTGATGGTTGGAATCAAGAAAGCGGCTGTCTTACCAGTACCGGTAGCAGCGAGTCCAACTACGTCGCGACCTTCAAGAATGTGTGGAATGATTTGGTCTTGGATTGGTGACGGAATCGTCAATTGCATATCATCAATAGCTTCAACCAGTTGACGCTCTAGACCAAAGTCGTGGAACGTGTGTTTTGGTACGTAGGCTGGTTCGTTGTCTACAACGACTGGGTTTTTGTTGATGTATTGTGATACATCAAAACTCTGCATAACCCGTCCGCCACGACCACGACCACCGCCAGTACTACCGCCACGGCTGTATCCACCACGACCACCACCAAACGAGGCAGTGGCACGGTTGTAACCACCACGACTGTCGCGGGGGGTAAAACTACTGCGGCCACCTTGGCCACGATCACTACTTGTGCGACGATCAGTACTGCCACTGTATGTGCGGCGTGATCCACGTTCGTCAGTGTCTGAACCGGTAACTATGATGCGGTCACCAGTATCGGCTGATCTGGTAGTACCAGTACGAGGAGCGCGATTAAAAGGACGAGCACCGCGTGGGCGAGCATCGCTAGTATAAGCATTCGACCGACGTGGTCGGGTATTGTGTGAATCCATTTGTTTGTTGTTAGTGACAACAGGTATCAAAGCCAAAAATAGGGAAGATACGATTCTGCTGTTTTTTGTGTGCAGTATATAAATCCAATCGATGTGGCAGGGACCAATACAAATGAGGTCGCCACTATTCGCCTGTCACCCGAAGAGCACTACACGAGAATCTTAAGGTAAGACAAAGATAACACAATTTATAGGACACGTCAAACCTATCCTATTGTGATACGCTATTCTGGTGACAGAACGCTTTTCACTCAAAGATCATTTGTTTAATAAAGAGCGGGTCGCGTACCTGGCGTCACTCCTCGCGGCAGCTGACAAAAACTTTGATGCTAAAGAATTTGAGCGGGAAGTGATGCATACACTTCTCACGCTCGAACTCAAAGCCCGCATTCGCTGGATTGCAGACGTACTTTCGCGACATCTACCAACGGATTATAAAAAAGCGGTAGCAGTGATAGTGCGCGCCTTGCCGCCACCACTAGATCCCACAAAGACTGATGATGATTTTGGTGAATTTATTTTGGCGCCTTTTGGTGAGTATGTGGCCAAGCATGGTTGTACTAAGGAGCGTCTCGCGCTATCACTCGAAACCCTCCGTGAGCTAACTCAGCGTTTTTCTATGGAGGACGCGATTCGGTATTATCTGCGGGCGTTTCCCAAAGAAACATTACGCGTTATGAAGCAGTGGGTTCGTGATGAGAACTACCATGTCAGGCGGCTAGTGAGTGAGGGGACAAGGCCCTTATTGCCTTGGAGCGGGCGAGTACCACTCTCGAGCGCTGATACACTCCCATTACTCAATATCCTCCATGCAGATGCGACTCGTTATGTGACCCGCTCGATTGCAAACCATCTCAATGACATCGCGAAAAAAGAGCCGGCTGTGGTGATAGATACTTTACGTCAGTGGCAAAAGCTGGGGAAGCAAAATACGCATGAGCTCGCTTGGATGACGAAACATGCATTACGTACTCTGATCAAACAGGGACATAGCGATACACTCACCCTGCTTGGCTATAACAGTGCGACATATACGGTAGATAGTTTTACTATCGCAAGTTCAGAGATACAGGCTGGAGACGTGTTGTCATTTGCTACCACAATCACTGCGACTGATGACACAAATCTCCTCATCGACTACGTCATCCACTTTGTAAAGAAAAACGGTACAACTGCACCTAAGGTGTTTAAGTGGAAAATAGTTTCGCTCAAGCGAGGTGAGTCACTCGAGCTCATCAAAAACCACCGACTCAAAGCCGATGCCACTACATTTACACTGTATCCAGGTACGCATACAGTTGCCGTACAAATTAACGGCGTTGTAGTGTGCAAAACTGATTTTACGCTTCGCTCGGGTTAGAAAAACACTTTCATATATGAAAGTGTTTTTCTATTGCTTTTTATATGAGTATTATTCGTTAAAGTCGTAAAAAATCTCCTCGAAGTCTTTGATACGACCTTTGCTGTCGATAAGAATACCTTCCTTTTTGTACATTTTGCGACGGGTCATTTCGTGTTCGTTATCGAGCCAGACTTTGCCACCAGCGTAGACAATTCGGTGCCAGGGGATAGCTCGTTGATTAGGGGCTTTGCTGAGTATGCTTGAGATACTTCGTGACGCCATAGCGCCACCTCCGGCAGCCTTGGCGATGGTGCCATACGTTGTCACTCGACCAGGTGGAATACTGAGCGCCAGTTCATACACACGGAGACTAAATTGACCAGGCATAGAATCATTTTGTATCTAAGGTAGTTAAGGCGGTGATGAGTCGCTCGATGTGTGACTCGAGAGTGACGCCCAGGGCTTCTACTGCCTCGTAGATATGGGTACGACTGATACCAGGTGCAAACTTTTCTTCTTTGAGGCGCTTTACGATTGATGACACTTTCATCTCGCTGTACAGGATAGGATTTAGTTTTTGGTAGGCATAAAAGATACCGCAGATCTCGTCGCAGGCAATCAGCGCACGGGCGAGGTTACTTGCGGGTTTGATAGTGTATCCATTAAAACCATTGGCATGAGCCTCAACGGCATGGATTAAATCTTCTGGATACCCCCACTCTCGAAACCAAGCTAGTGATGGTCCAGGATGTTCGGTCGGATGCTGCTCATAGTCAATGTCGTGTAAGTAGCCAGTGAGCCAATACAAGTGCTCGTCTTCACCAAAGACAGCAGCATACGAAGCAGTAGCAGCACCAACCATAGCTGCATGATGGAGTAAATAACTGTCTGTGGTGTAGGTTTGTAAAAGTATGCTGGCCTCAGTTTTTGTGGGTAGTGCCATATTGCTCGCAGTATACTATATTCTTTTGATACACCTAAGCCTGTCTTGATGTAGTATGGGTTGATTCATGTGTGTAATAGCAAAATAAACCGTAACAAACAGGTATAATAGTTATAATGGACTGGTTTGTAAGTTCTCTGTCCACCGTATCTACATTTCTCTTAGCCACTGTTATGGGAGTTTTTTCGTCGTCCTCTGATTCGGTGGTATATACCACCTTCCCAGTAGTGGCAGATACTGTGGTAACTCATACCGTCCCAGTCTCAGAACCAATCACGCGTCAATTACTTGTTGCTTCTACTACCGTAGTGAGTCCTTTCGTGCAATCCAATCAATTTACGAAGCTATCTAACAGTACTGGTATTAGTCATGATGAATGGAATGCTTTTAAACAATATACCGATAGTCGATTTGTGGGGATGGTGCGCTATGTTCAATTGATGCAGCAACAGCAGTCTCGTGATGTGCGGATCAATCGGCTTGAAAAACAACTATTTAGTTTTATGGATGATGCAAGTAGCGACTTTATCGAAGTGCGTGAGAGTGTTGTAGTAAATCCCGCTACTGTTTCTAGTACGACACTTGTTGCGCCAATATTCTCTGGTGCGATTGGTTCCAATTTAGCGCTCGGCACCAATTGGTTAACTGGTGATGGTGGTAATGAGGGGATATATATCGACGGAGCTGGTAGAGTGAGTATTGGTACGAGTAGCTCAATCGCGTTACTAACTATTGCTGGTGATCTCGCCTTAGCTGGCTCGTTACGAGATGCGACAGCTAGTGCTGGGGCATCTGGCATGATATTACAGAGCACTGGTACTTCTACTCGCTGGGTCGCGACTTCATCGCTTGGAATCAGTGGGGGCGGTAGTGGCACTGTGTCATCTATCGCAGCTACTGTACCAACAGGCTTTACCATCTCTGGCTCACCAATAACAACCACTGGTACTTTGGCCATTGATTACGCAGCTGGCTATGAAGGAATCCTCACTGCTTCATCTACCAACTGGAACACGTACTACAACGCCCCTAGTGCTCGCATTACCGCTGGTACCAATCTCTTCTGGACTGGCAACACCCTTAGTGTGTCTACCACCAGTCTCAATATCGCTATCGCCGATACTACTGGTACCCTCGCTGCTACCCGTGGTGGGACTGGTCTCTCGACCATCACCACAAACCAACTCCTCATTGGTGGAGCTGGTAACTCGTGGTCACAAATTGCCACCTCGTCACTTGGTTTGTCTTCAGCATTCACCACTTCAGAGCAACTAGCTGCGCTACTCTCTGACGAAACTGGTTCAGCAGGTGGAGGATTGGCGGTATTCTCAAATGGCCCAACCTTTACCGGTACAGCCACTTTTGCTAGTACTACAAATTCTGGCAGGCTTAGTGTTGTTGGTACCTCTACTTTAGCAACTACAACAATAACCAGACTGACCTTATCTGAGGTACTCGATGTTAGTTCGGGAGGAACAGGATTAGTTACGTATTCTAGTGGCGACCTGCTCTATGCTTCAGGAGCTGATACATTGGCCAGTCGAGCTATTGGTACTACTGGTCAAGTATTGCAAGTCGTAAGTGGTTTGCCAACTTGGGTGGCCACTTCCTCGCTTGGAATTAGTGGTGGTGGGGCATCAACATTTCTAGGCCTAACTGATACCCCGAGTGTCTATACCGCTAATGCAATTCCATTTGCAACAAGTACAGCTAATCAACTACTCTTTTCAAACAAGTTACAATTTAATGGTCAGCATCTCGGTGTCGGTGGAGCGACTTTTATTGCTTTTAGCACAGCATCGAGCACTACGGGCACTTCACTGACATTAGATGGTTTTGTGGGATCTGATAGTACGAGTAATCGTAGTACAGAAATACTAATGCGTTCTGCCGGTAACAGTATCACTACTACAGCAGGACGGATTGCACATTACAACACCTCATTTACGACCACAGATGATCGAGCATCACAGATTACTCTCTCTAGAGAGGATACCAATAACACTACACCCAACGGATTTATTGGATTCTCGACCGTCTCTGTAGGAGTATTTGCAGAACGATTACGTCTTACTTCAGCTGGTAATTTGGGGTTACTTGATACTACTCCTGAGTTTGGTATCGAAAGCCTGGCCACCTCAACTTTGGGCTATTTTGGTATTACCAATATAACTGACGGTGATATTTTTGCCATACACAGTAACGGTAATGTAGGTATTGGAACATCGACTCCTGGTACCAAATTGACAGTCACTGGCACCATTACAGCCACGAATCTGCTTGGTGGTGCTACCAACCTCAGTGTCGATGCCAATGGCGCCATCATTCGTGATCCCTCAGATGAGCGTCTCAAGACAAATGTGCAAGAAATTAGTGGTGCGCTTGAAATGGTGTTGGCCCTGCGTGGTGTACGGTATGAATGGTTGGATACGGAACGTTTTGGTACCCAATCGGAGGTAGGATTTTTGGCACAAGAAGTAGATCTGGTTGTGCCAGAAGTAGTACAAAAAGGGGGAGATTATTGGTCGCTCAATACCAAGAACCTAGTAGCTGTGGTAGTAGAAGCCATACAAGAAATTTGGCAGACTATCAGCGGACACGAAGATAGATTGACTGATTTGGAAAATGAAAACGCCCTGTTGCGAGAACGTTTAGAAGCTATTGAAAATCAATTTGAGGCACCGTCGCCAGCAACAGAAGAGACATCTAATGAAACAAGTGAGCCTAGTGATACCAATACAACCGAACTAAACACAACAGAAAATGCAGAAGCTGCAGTCGGTATCGAGCCTGTGGTAACTGAGAACAGTCAAGAACCAAGTACTATAGCTACGACTGAAGGTTAGAAAATACTGACAGACTGACAGGGGAGGAAATACCGTAACCTGATACATAAAGGTATATGACAAACCCGCCAAAGATCAATTCTGATCCTGGGCGGGGTATATGACGAGCATCACGTCGTGCCTCAGCTGATATTCACGTTTGGATCAAAGTCACCAATCCGACTCTTCCAGCAGCTCTTCGATTCGCTCCAGGCACCATAGTTGGGATTCTCGCGTTTCAAGCGCTCGACGAATGTAAAGTAGTCGTCGAGATTGCTCATGTCGAGGCCCATTTCGCGAATGGCATCGCCATGTAGCCCCATGAGCACTTGGTAAGTTCCACCAGCTGTTGACGCTCCGGTGTCATGTCCCCGTAGTGAACCATCACTCTCGTAATGGATAAAAGGCCGGGATCGCGACTCGCAATAGGCTATTGCGAGCATTACAGAGTAGTCTTCTGGGAAATGTTCAACAATTTTTGCTTGAATAAAAGCACGCTGAACATCCTCATTGGTGAGCACTTGTTTGGGTAGTGACTCTGATTCGCTCGCTATTGTGGGAGTAGCAAATACTCCTAGTGAACAAATCACAATCAATTTGCATATTTCATGCAGGGGTTTCATCGTCATCTCCTTTAGGTTTTGGCTTCTTCCGTCAACCTCCCAAGCCTTAGACGGATGATCTATGTATTTCTTACACATTACTCTGTAAGTAGTAGAAATGGCTCCAACCAGTAGTATTTATAGTCTATGTAGTGGAAAATTTGGTGTAGTGCGGAGTTCTCCTGTTGCTACAATGAAGAGACTGTAGGAAACTCGTTCTTGCATTGCTAACGGAGCAAAGTCCTCCTCAGGGAGGAGGAGGGCGGTTGTGGCAAAAATATCTGCTGTCACAGCGTCAGTTGCTATAACGAAACTAGCGTCAATTACCTTGGTGTCATCAATTATATGGCTCGTCTCACCGGCGGCTGTCTGCCAGCGACGTTTGTACGTGCTTGAGGCGGCAAAGCCCTGGTTCATGATGGTGGTAGTGCCGAGATACGTCTGTGTCTCAGTCGGGTGCTCGAGGTAGATGGTAATCGGCTCATTATGCTCGGTCGTACCATACATATCGCCACCACCGTTGATGAGGAACTCGACCACTCCGTTGTTGCGGAGTAGTTCTGCGACTTTATCGATAGCCCAGCCTTTACCAATACCACCGAGATCAAGTAATCCTGTTGATAATCGCCATGTGTTGTCGTTGTAGTCGAGGTCAGTGAGTGGGTTGCCGATTTCAACTGCACGCTCCATGGCTACGAGTGAGTACGTGTTGTCATAGCCACGCGCCATGAGCGCGTCACCAATCAGAATATTAAAGGCACTTTTGGTATGGCGATACGTTGATCGGCCAATACCGATTAGCTCTGCCAGGTCCCGATCGCTAGTTGCCACACTGCGCTCGCGATTTAGTGTGCTCACTAGTGAATCTTCACGAAACCGTGAAAATCGTTCTTCGATAGACGACAAGAGCGTCGTAATGGCATTAGCGATTCCATTACGACGCTCAGGGCTCATCTCATCAAATAGTTCAATCCACCAGTGTGTGCCAAGGGCAACGATGGTGATTGATTCCATACACTTAGTTTTGTGCTGCTGCTTTGACTTTGGCAACGGCATCATTAAAACCGTTACTGGTGAGTGATGCTCCACCGACACGTGAAAGCTTGATACTGTCGAGCTTCTTGCCGACGACCTGTGATTCGTAGGCGCGCATGAAGCGACTCTGGTAGTTGCTTGACTGATCGACTGAGTCACCACCGTAGACAATTGAAGCAGTGGTTACTGTATCACCAGCAAGGGTGAGAGTAACTGCCATGGTGTGATTCGCATTACCTGGTGCAACGTAGCTGGTATTCACGGTGTATGGTCCATCAGCGTAGGCAGTGGCTGGAGTGGTGGGTGTCACAGGGACGGTAGGTGTAGTTGGTGCGGTCGGGACAGTCGGGACGGTAGGTGTGGTGGCAGCTGGAGTGGTTGGTGTAGAGGTATTACTGTCCGCAACTGGTACAACTGGAGTACCCGTTGCTTCAGGCGTAGTAGGTAATTCAGTTATTGTGGCCGGAGTGACCACTTCTTCAGGACGAAGAAAGTAACCACCAAGTCCGATCGCTACTGCTAATCCAATTATGATAAGAACAACTGGCATAGATATATTTTTTACGAATAACAATACAAGTATACAGGGAAGTTGGTCAGACAGCTACAGAGGGTAGTATACTAGTGATGTATGCAAACTGTTATGCAAACCGTTACTCGTTTACCGCTCTTGTATCTTGATCGTATGCCGATGTATTCGGTGATCATACAAGTTTTACTTGCTGTCTATGGGGTTGCGCTCCTCGCTTCGTTTGGTGGATATATCGGTTTTATACCACTGGAACTTATCGCAAGCAGTGTAGTTATTATGGTAACCGCGCTCTTGGTAAATGCTGCTTGTGCCACTGCCACAAAAGTACCACTTCAACATGCTTCTTCGATTATTACGGGGTTGATTTTACTATTGTTACTACTCCCGTCGACTACCCCTGAAGATTTGTTTGCCTCAGCGGTTATTACTGCACTGGCTATTGCCAGCAAATATGTGCTGGTGTACAAAAAGCAACATTTGGTGAATCCTGTGGCTGCTGGTCTTGTCCTCGGGTCTTTGTTTGGTTTTGGCGGCGGTGCCTGGTGGGTTGCGTCCCCATTACTGTTTATTCCGATTGTGATTGGCGGTTTTTTGGTAACAGAAAAAGTGAAGCGGCTCGATATGGTAGCGGTATTTATTGCTGTCGGATTCTTGTGTTATATGCTCTTGTCTTGGCAAAATCCAAGTTCGACTACTGAATTACTCACCACTTTTTTTATTTCATACCCGTTCTTATTCCTTGGATTCTTCATGTTGACTGAACCCTTTACGATGCCGAGTCAAAAAAATGCTCGGTATGTATATGCAACACTGGTGGCCGTCGTGGCCTCGTTGCCGCCGCTTGGTTCGTTTGTAATGTCGCCAGAGTTGGCGCTGGTGGTCGGTAATATCGCTCTCGCGCCATGGGGGCAACGGCAAAAACTCATTTTAACCCTCACTAGTCTCAAAAAAGTAACTGGTTCTATCTACGAATTTTCGTTTCCAAAACCGGCTGGATTTATATTTAAAGCTGGGCAGTACCTTGAGTGGATGGTCCCACACAAAAACACTGATAGTCGCGGTACTCGTCGTTATTTCACCATCGCTTCAGCGCCTGAAGAAAACGAGTTGCGTTTGGCTTTTAAGTTGCCCGAAAATGCAAGTAGTTACAAGTCTGCTATGGTGCATCTTAAGACAGGAGACGTAGTGATTGCGTCACAACGTTCAGGTGATTTTATCTTACCGACAAATCCAGTAGTGAAGCTTGGCTTTATTGCTGGGGGCATTGGCGTGACTCCCTTTGTCAGTCATGCAACAACTCTGACGCTACAAGGTGAAAAACGTGATATTAAAACACTGTATTGTGTGGCGACTGCCGCTGATTTGGCGTACCAGGTGGAGCTCATGAATGTCGGTGAGCTCGTACCAGTCATTGGGAGTGGTGAAATACCGCCTGGCGCGGAATCGGGATTCCTGTCTGCTGATATCATTTCGCGTCGCATTCCTGACTATGCTACTCGTACATGGTATATCTCTGGTCCGCCAAAAATGGTCGACGCAGCGTATCAGTCACTGCACACTCTCGGCGTGCCTGCTCGTTGTATTGAACGAGATTTTTTCCCAGGATTAGCTTAGTCATTTGTATCTATGAAATTTACCAACAGCACCAGTCAGGCAATACAAAGTAATGCAGTGGCTGTAGTACAGTCTCGTCTGGCACCCTATATCACCAAGCTACGTCGAGTGATTGAGGTGGGTGGATACACGGCTCCAGAGTGTTCACTCTTGGCTCCGACCGATGAGTACATGCTGCAGGCGACTGAAGCAATTATAGAACGTGTGTATTCACGCACATTACGGTATGTTTTTGTAGTCGGTATTGGTGGTTCCAATTTGGGTACCAAAGCAATTTATGATGCCATGGCTTCAATTCGAGACCTATCCCCGCACGAATCACCGCGATTACTATTTATTGATACCGTGGATCCAGCGCTCCTCGCTATGGCGCATAAGATTATCCAGGCGGCAACGTCAGCAGATGAGTTATTTTTTTTAGTTATTACAAAAAGTGGTACTACCACCGAAACCATCTACAACGCCGAATCAATACTAGCTGCTTTTGCAGATAAATTTGGTGGCAAGTCACGGCGAGTAGTGGTACTCAGTGAGACAGGATCGCCATTGCTTGCAGCGGCGCGAACACAAGAAATGTACACTATCGCACTACCGCCAATGGTTGGTGGTCGGTATTCTGTGATGACCCCAGTGGGGCTTATTCCGCTTGGTTTACTTGGTTTTGGCCCCGCAGATCTCCAAAAAAGTGCTGCACGTATGCTTGATCAATGTGTGCATCCAGATATAGATCACAACCCGGCAGCTCGATCTGCTCTAACACAGTTCTATTTTTATAATCAAGGTATTCGTCAGCATGATACGTTTGTCTTTGTGCCAGCCTTGGAGTCTGTCGGCAAATGGTACCGACAATTGTTGGCAGAAAGTATTGGCAAGCCAAGTACAACTACCAATACACCAATTGGTATCACACCAACAGTTACTGTTGGATCAACTGATCTGCACTCAGTTGGACAGTTGTATGTTGGTGGACCAAAAGATCGTCTGACTACCTTTGTGTCTGTGGCATCACGTCAACACGACGAGCCGTTAACCGCCCATCGGGCGTGGCCAGAAGTATTGCCATACCTTGGTGGTCAGACACCAACGGCTGTTATGTCTGCGATATATGAGGGCACAAAAACTACCTATGATGCCAACAGTCTACCGTTTATGGAAGTCACACTGCCCGAGCTTACTCCCGAATCAATTGTCGCTTTTATGCAATTTAAAATGTGTGAAGTAATGATGCTTGGCTATTTACTCGGAGTCAATCCGTTTGATCAGCCACAGGTTGAACAGTATAAGACTGTCACAAAAAAATTACTCACCAATCTGTAATCTATGCATGAATCAAAATGGCGTAGCATCGTAAAAGGTGTAACTTGGAGAATTACCGCATCGGGCACAACCATGGTGGTTGTGTATTTTATGACTGGCAATCTCGCTATAGTAGCGGGGGTTGGCTTGGTCGATATTACTCTCAAAATCTTCTTTTATTATTGTCATGAACGAGTATGGGGGAGGGTGCATTGGGGGATCCTCGGTTCTGAGCCAAAACGACCCACTAATTAATCAGCTTCTTTGTTGTCTGCGTCAGAACAACATTCAATGAACAACTAGTACGTCTCATATTAATCCTCCTTGGCGTCTCGAATCTAACTGATTATTGACTCTTTTTATCGAACAAAGAATCATTTTCGCACATACTAACGTTGCAAATACTCGATTTTCTGGTATCATGCAGGCGCATAAGGCTACCAAATAGCCATTGCGTCCGCACCTTATTATGTCATTGATTGCTACTGCATACGCTGCAACTGAAGAAGGTGTCAAAGTATCCCTCTCACCATATATTGTTGGTGACATTTTTGGTGTACCAATCACCGCTACCTTACTGACTGTTTGGTTGGGTATGTGTATCTTGATCGCTGTAGCTATATTTGCTAGATGGTCATTGACGATGGTCCCTGGACGTACACAAAGTGTCTTTGAGCTCATGATTGGTGGCGTGTATGACTATATGGCGGATGTACTCGAAAGTCGTACCCTTGCCCGCAAGTACTTTCCGATAGTGATGACTATTTTCTTGTTTATCTTGACTCTCAACTGGCTAGGACTCTTTCCTGGTATCACGACCATTGGTTTCTATGAAGGTCATGGTACAGAATCACATTTTGTGCCTTATCTCTATCCCGCTGCAACTGATCTTAATATTACCTTCGCGTTTGCATTGGTGGCATTCTTGACTATTCAAATTGCTGGTATATCAGCTATTGGAGTATTTAAATACGCTGGTAAATTTATTAATTTTTCATCGCCACTGGCGTTTGCTGTGGGTCTTATCGAATTGGTTTCTGAAATAGCTCGCCTCATTTCGTTCTCATTTCGATTGTTTGGTAATATCTTGGCCGGGAAGACGTTACTATTAGTTATTACGATGTTTGTGCCTTATATTGTTCCAGTACCGATGTTGGCATTTGAGGTGTTTGTTGGTTTTATTCAAGCCTTTGTGTTTGCGATTCTGACGTTGTTCTTTATCAAGATAGCAGTCGAAGAGCCAGCTCACTAGTGGCCAGTATCGAAGAGGGAATACTATTCTCTCCTCGCGTTGTCCATTAGAAACAAAATAATTCACACAATTATATGACAGAATTTGAAATGGCCCTGCAGGCAGCAGAACTGAGTGCTGAAGCAGTAAAATCAATTGCCAAAGCGATCGCTATCGGTGTTGGTGTATTTGGTCCAGGTCTTGGTATCGGTATGCTCGTCGCCAAAGCGCTCGAAGCAATTGGCCGTAACCCAGAAGCTACTAAGCAGATCATGACGCCGATGTTCATTGGTATTGCAGCGGTAGAAGCGCTTGCTATCTTTGCGCTCTTGATTGCCTTTACCATCTAATTTACTTAGGGTATTTGTTAGCAGCAAATACGTATTTATCACTCTATGGAAGACATTATCGCAACCTTTGGCATCGACCTTCGCCTAATCATCATTCAGATGGTTAACTTTTTGGTGTTGATGGGTATTTTGGGGTATCTATTGTATAACCCGATACTCAATCTCCTCAAAGAACGCGAAGAAAAAATTGCCCAAGGGATCAAAGATGCTGAAAACGCAGCACGCGCAAAAGCTGATGCTGATATTGCCAAACAAGCTGTTCTGACAGCTGCTCACGAAGAAGCTCGAGACATAAATACCCGAGCTAAACAAGCAGCTGAAGAAAAATCAGCAGTGCTTATGAATGAAGCAGAAGAAAAAGCGAATGCTGTGGTGCGTAATGCTGAACTACGAGCAACTGAAGCTGCTACTAAGATCCAAAAAGACGCTGAAGGAGAAATCGCCAAGACCGCAATTCTCGCAGTCGAGAAGATGCTCCGTGAGCGCACCTCATAATCTATGCACGATTTGTACGTCACTGCGGTTGTAGAAAGTCTCAAGGCTGGTCACAAACCATCTGCGGTTTTTTCTGGCCTCAAGAATGTCCTTGCACGTCGCGGACATGAGCGTCTCTTGCTACGGATTGTACGGACGCTTGAGCGTGAGACCCTTCGTCGTACTGGCACTGGCTCTGCTACCCTCACGGTAGCCAAAGCCGCTGATGTCGACAGTGCCATAGTGCAGGCACTTCTTACCGAGTTGGCCGTTGACGAGAAACCAACTGTTGTAATCGACGAAACCATCATCGGTGGTGCTAAGCTCCGCAGCGGCGACACCCTGATCGACGCAACCTACAAAACCACTCTTATTAACCTCTATCACACTATTACTAAGTAATTATTATCTTCTATGAGTACACCAATTATTGAACGCATCAAAAAAGAAATTGAAGGACTTGATCTCAAGGCTGTAGCACAATCCGTGGGCACCGTCGTGTCTGTGGGTGACGGTATTGCTGAAATCGAAGGACTCCAAGATGCGCAGATGATGGAGATGGTGGTGTTTGCGACGACGGAAGGGGCGACGCTCGAAGCCGCGCTCGCCACTGAGGGTGCACTCTATGGTCTCATTCTGAACCTCGAAGAGGATAGTGTGAAAGTGGTAATCTTGGGTGAAAGTACGCTCGTGCGTGAGGGTATGACGGTGTACCGTACGAAGAAGCTTCTCTCAGTACCAGTTGGTGCTGGTATTGTGGGACGCGTCGTAGATGCGCTCGGGCAGCCAATTGATGGTAAGGGTGCCGTGAAGACCGACCGAGATATGCCAATTGAGCGTGTGGCGTACGGCGTGATGGATCGTTCGAGTGTGAACGAACCGATCCATACAGGTATCAAGGCGATTGACTCAATGATCCCAATCGGGCGTGGACAACGCGAACTCATCATTGGTGACCGAGGGACAGGAAAGACGACGATTGCTATCGACACCATCATCAACCAGAAGTACGAACCGGCTGACAAGCGCCCTATCTGTATCTATGTAGCGATTGGTCAGAAGCGCTCAAAGACGGCGACCATCATGGCCGAACTCGAAAAGGTTGGTGCGATGGAATACACCACCATTATCGCGACCTCAGCCTCAGAGGCGTCGCCAATGCTCTTCCTCGCACCATTTACGGGTGCCGCTATTGGCGAGTACTTCATGGAGCAAGGAAAGGAT
>JBJORD010000027.1:0-7699 GCA_046049585.1 Candidatus Parcubacteria bacterium | reverse complement strand
ATTGAAGGTTACATGCCAAAGGAGATTGCGGTTAAATATGTTGCCGCAATAAATTCAGCTTTTGAGCATATAGACTAGAAGTAGTCTAAAAAAATAAAGTTCCAATATCGACTCAGACAGCCAGTTACAAAATACGCAAAACCCGCCGTAACCAAACGGCGGGGTGAATGTGGATGAGTGACCTAAGTTGTACGCCAGCGACGAACAAGTGCCATAACTCTTGTGACGACGAGGCTAGTGCAGCCACCAGCAAGGAAGGTGAACGAGATCAAAATCGCGATGACGATCAGGGAAGATTGCAGTTCCACATCACTCATGAGATCATGGATGTAGCCCAGGGGGTCTCCCCTCATGGTAGTACGCATGATGAGCCCCATGAGTAGCAGGAAGAGACCCATCATAATCACCAGATCCAGACGCCAGATCGTGCCCCACCAGAAGGTGAACACGAGAATCGCGATCATATAGGCAAGAGCGACCGACATCATCACCTTATTGTGGATGAGTTCGCCTGGACCAAGCAGGTAGCGGGCAACGATCAGCATCGCCACGAAACAAAGTGACGCGCAGATGAAAAAAAGAACGATTTCGGCATCTAAACCTCCATGATGAGCCTTATAATTAAAATACACCTTTTATAACGCATCTGTCAATGCAAAAAGTTCTGACATCGTCCCATACAGCCACTGATGATTCTCAATTAGCAATTTATCAGCTATAGTAGCGGGATTATGGCAAAGACTGTATTTGTGGGACTTTCGGGCGGGGTAGACTCCTCGGTGGCTGCACTGCGCCTCAAAAACCAAGGCTACAAAGTCGTGGGGGTGTTTATTAAAGTCTGGCACCCTGATTGGCTCGTCTGCAACTGGGAGGCCGAACGACTCGACGCCATGCGGGTAGCGGCACATATAGGTATTCCGTTTTTGACCTGTGATGCTGAAGCTTCATACCGTGATGAAGTTGCTCGCTACTTTATCGAAAGCTACAAGGCGGGGAAGACACCAAATCCTGATGTGATGTGCAATAAAGAAGTGAAGTTTGGTGCATTTTATCGCTTTGCCAAAGACCATGGTGCGGACTATATCGCAACCGGCCACTACGCTATGAAGCTAGCACCAGATACCATGGGACGGGGAATCGATCACAACAAAGATCAATCGTACTTCTTGTGGACTCTAACGAGCGAGCAACTCAAGGACACTCTGTTTCCTGTTGGTGATACAGACAAAGAACAGATCCGGGCCGAAGCGGCTGCAGCAGGACTGCCGACCGCTGTAAAACGAGATAGTCAGGGGGTGTGTTTTTTGGGACACATTGATATTCCTGAATTCCTCTCTCACTACATCGATCTCGTGCCTGGCCAGGTGGTTGATGAGGCAGGTGTGGTCATTGGTACACATCAAGGCGCATTCGTCTATACACTCGGACAGCGTCAGGGTTTTAGTGTTACCAAAAAGAGCGCTAGTGATACGCCGTACTATGTGGTTGGTAAAAATATCGATACCAATACAATTACCGTTAGTAACACACCGCCACAAATCACTGCCGATACAACTATCACGCTCACCAATCTCGTGTGGCGGGGAACACCTTTGGTTGTGGGTGATTCTTATGAAGCACAATTTCGATATCGTCAGACACCATTTACCGTTACTGTCACCGCGGTGACGGACACGAGCATTTCAATCGCTGTCGCTACCCCAACAGACAAGCCGGCCAGTGGTCAATCCTGTGTATTGTATCGGGGGTCACTCTGCCTCGGAGGTGGTATCATCTCTTAGTGTCATTTACTGTTCAAAAAGCTGACGGGACTAGCGAGTTCTTTAAGGTAGAAAAACTCCGACGATCATTGCGTCGGGCTGGTGCGGCGCCTGGCGAAATCGCTAGTATCATTCGTGATATTGAGCTGCGACTCTACAACGGCATGCGTACGCAAGAAATCTATCGCTTGGCTTTTGATATGTTACGAGAGGTGGGAGCACCAGTGGCTACCAGGTATTCACTACGGCGTGCATTACTAGGACTTGGTCCAACTGGATTTCCGTTTGAGCAGTACCTCGGAAAACTCTTTACGGCAGAGGGGTACTCTACCAAAACAGGTATTATCCTGGCGGGCCGGTGTGCTGAACACGAAATTGATATAGCTGCCTACAAAGAAAATCACGCCTTCATCGGGGAAGCGAAGTTCCATTCACGACCAGGGATCAAAACCGATTTGCAAGTAGCGATGTATTCGTACGCGCGACTACTTGATTTGCGTGATCAACCTATTTGCCAAGAAGATGTCTGTGGGATTAAGGAATTCTGGCTTATCACCAATACCAAATTCACAGTGACTGCCGAAAAGTACGGTGCTTGTGTGGGAATTACCATGCTCAGCTGGGATTATCCACGACGAGACAATCTCCATGATCGTATCCAACGGGCAGGTGTCTATCCCATCACAGTCCTACAAAGTCTCACCCAGACACAAATACGGACATTGCTCGATCGTGGCATTATTGTGTGCAAAGACATCATAGATGCACCCCATCATTTGCGTTCACTGCACTTGAGTGAGTCAAAGTTTCAAGCGGTGCTCGCGGAAGCAACAGCGATGCAAGATCACACACATCAGCGCATACTGGGTTGAAATGTCAAGTACCACGAGCTATTTCTCACGTGATATACTAAGGGTATTATCCTTATACAGATAGCTATATATGTCAGAAGTTCAAAAAGAAGAAACACAAAAGACGGTTGTATCATTTATTTTTGGTCTCTTGATCGGAGGTCTCTTGGTTTGGGTCTTTATGGGCGGTGACGCACACGGTCCAAGTAAGGAAGACAAAGAAAAAATGAACGATAAAACCGAAACTGCCTCAACTACTGAAGAAGCAACTACTAATTCTGACGACACTGCACCAGTAACCACTCTACCAACTGGCACCGAAGGCAAGGTGACAGTAGCAAACAAAAAAGCCGGACGCTCAATCGCTATTACAGACACCGTGTATCCAATTGAAGAAGGCTGGATCGGCGTACGTGAGTACAACGATGGTAAACTCGGCTGGATCCTTGGCGTTATCCGCTTTAGCGCGGCTGGAAACGTAGTACCAACTGCCGTTCCGCTCCAATACGCTACTACTCCAGGCAAAGAGTACGCCGTTGTTATGTTTACTGAAGGGGGCCAGGCCGGTTTTAATTCTGCCACTGATCGCCAGCTCGATACTATTTACACTACTTTTAAGGCTGAATAGCATTTCAAGAAATAGCACAAAATGCCCTATGTGTAGGGGCATTTTTGTTTGTGGTATACTTTGCATTATATGGCCGAATACGTAAAAAAATACAATCCGAATCGTAGTGCTGAATGGAATTACGGGGGATCAAAATGGAAACTGTCACGTTCAAAAATTGAATACTTTGTGGAGTGTCCTCGCTGTTTTTACCTCGACAACAAGCTGGGTACCAAACGACCAGGCATGCCATCATTTAATCTCAATATTGCTGTTGATACTCTCTTTAAAAAAGAGTTTGATGTCCATCGAGTCGCTGGCACCAAGCATCCCATCGCTGAGCAATACCAGATTGATGCGATTCCATTGCAACATAAAGATCTCGATACATGGCGAGACAACTTCTCTGGTATCGAATATCGCGATGATGTGACTGGATTATTGGTATCTGGAGCAGTTGATGATATTTGGCAAACGCCAACGGGAGAATTAATCGTCATCGATTACAAAGCGACAGCTAAAGAAGGCGATATCACGACACTTGATGATTCGGCCTGGAGTGCCCAGTATGCTCGCCAAATGGGCGTCTATCAGTGGCTACTACGAAAAAACGGTTTTACCGTTTCTGACACCGGGTACTTTGTCTACGCAAATGGCAGCACTGAACCAGATGGTTTTTTTGATACCCTCCACTTCGAAACCACACTCGTACCATGCGTTGGTGACACCACCTGGATCGAACCAACCCTAACAGCCATCAAAGCCACCCTAGAAAGTGACATGTATCCAAATAGTGGGACAGCTTGTGAGTACTGCCCATACCGTGAAGCTTGTGGCAAAAAACTCATTACAATCAAACAAGCCCATAAATAAACTCTCTCCCTAGGGCGATCTTAGGGAGAGGCAGTGAAATCAAAGTATGTCTCCGTTTAGTGAAAAGGTACACAAGGTGGTCAGAGGTATCAAACCAGGTCATGTAATGACGTATAAAGATGTCGCAGTGGCCGCTGGCAATCCAAAAGCGGCACGGGCGGTAGCAAACCTCATGGCCAAGAATTATGATCTTACCATTCCATGCCACCGTGTCATCCGTAGTGATGGCAAACTTGGTGGCTACAACCGTGGCGGGGAAGCAGTGAAAAAGGAGATTTTACAAAAAGAAGGTGCTATACTCTAAGTACTATGGCTATTGACCGCGAAATAGATACCAAACAGCGACTATTAGATGATGCCAATCAGCGTCTGCAACAAATGACGACACAAGAAAGTCGTTTGCGTTCTGATCTGCTAACCGCCAAACAAAAGCTATCCGATCACTATCAAAAAGATATCCAAAAAGAGCAGGCTAATATCAGCACGCTACAAAATAACATCACCGCTCAACAAAAAGATATTGATACACTACAAAAGAAACAGACCAAACTCCAGCAAGAATTACAGGAACTGCAAAAAGTCCAAACCGCTATCCAAATAAAGTCTGGTGAACAGCAGAAGAAGCGTGGTGATTTGATGAACAAAATTTCTGGCATACAACGTGATCTCGATCAGGCGCAAAAGCGTCTGGATGCCGATTACGCACGTAAAATTACCGACATCGGACGCTCGATAGACCAGACAAAACGTGGTATCGGTACCTTACAAGCAGATTTATCTCGAGCAATTGAAAAGCAGAAGACCGAACAGGCTGCGAAGTTTAAAGACGCCACACAACAGTACAGTGGCCGCAATATCACACTGAGCAAAGCGGCCAACAGTAACTTTAAACCCAGCATAGCCACTAACGACAATTACAAACCAAGTAATGGCCGACGGGCTGCGTAAGTAGTATGTACTCGTACCGGATTGAGCAAGCTATTCGTGCCGCCGCGGTATTGCACCATGACCAACAGCGCAAGGGCTCGATGCCGTTTCCGTACACCACGCACCTCACCGCTGTTGCCTTTAGTCTCCTCGACTACACCAACAGTGAAGATGTCATTATTGCCGCATTACTCCATGACACCATCGAAGATACCGACTACACCATCACGGAACTGGAAGAAGATTTTGGTGCTCGGGTACGAGAATTGGTCGAAACCCTCACCGAGGTGACACATGACGGTGATCGAAAATTGTCTTGGATCGACAAAAAGAAGCGTTATGCTGCACAACTTAAAAAAGGTCCCCGTGACGCTGTTATGATCGCTGCCGCGGATAAAGCCCACAATTTTCGCACCATGATTGAAGAGTACTATGATGCGCCCGCCAGGTACCTGCAAGATTTTGGTAAAAACCTCGACGAACGACTAGAAGCCTACCAAACCATCGCCAACGTCATCAACAACCGTTTAGACGGACCACTCCTGAACGAATTTAACCACGTATTTGAAAGTTACAAAGAATTTATATATGCCATCCAAAAATCCCAAGAAAAGCAATTTTAGCTATACTCCCCGTCACGAACTACCTGCTATCACCATTAAAGAAACCTGGGATTTGTCTTTGTATTACAAAAGCGACAAAGATCCCCAAATCGAAAAGGATCTGGTAGCTACCGAAACGGCCTACCTCGCTTTTGCGAAGAAGTGGCGTAAGAAACCATTTACAAGTGACGCCAAAACGCTACTGGTGGCACTCGAAGAAAGTGAGCAGATGGCAGGCAATCCTACGTTTGGTCGCCCAGCTCGTTACTTTTGGTTACGCTCATGTCTTGATACCAAAGACAGCTATGCGACCAAACAACTATCTCTGATACAAAATCGTCTACGCAAAGCCGCTGATGAAGTATTGTTCTTTGGTTTGGAACTTGGCAAAATCTCAAAAGCTGAACAAAAGCGCTTCCTCAAGGAACCAATCCTTGCTCACTACCGTTATTATCTAGAACGTCTATTTGTAGGCGCTGCTCACCACCTGTCTGAATCAGAAGAAAAAATCATCAGCCTCAAGAGTCGCCAAGCCTATGGTCGGTGGGTTGATATGACAGATAAGATTATTACCGAGCGTCATATCATATGGAAAAGAAAGTCAGTAGCTCTCCCCGAGGCGATTGAGCTACTTAACATTCAAAAGTTTGGTGACAAACCAAAACTCTGGCGCCTGATAGCCAACGAACTCGAACAAATCGGTGAAGTGGCTGAACACGAAATGAATGCTATCGTCACAGATGTTCGTACTGAAGACGAACGGCGGGGGTACATACACCCATACAGTGCAACAGTACAAAACTACCAAGACAGTGAGATCTCTCTCAACACCCTGCGCACAGTAGTAGAAAAAAAAGGATTTGCCCTTAGTCGTAAATTCTACGAGATTAAGGCCGCTTATCACGGTGTCCCACACCTCGATTATAGTCAACGCAACGAATCAATTGGTGAGGGTACCAAGATACCCTTTACGGAAGCTGTAACAATTTGTCGGGATGTATTTTACGATGTTAAAAAGGAGTACGGGGAACTATTTGATGAAATGCTTACCAAGGGTCAAATTGATGTCTTTCCCCGCGCAGGCAAAACGGGCGGTGCCTTTATGTCGGCCCAGAGCAACCAACCAATCAATGTCCTGCTCAATCACATCACCGACTTCAAATCACTCGAGACACTTGCCCATGAGATGGGTCATGCCATTCATGCCAAAAGAAGCATGTCTAGTCAGACACCTTTTTATGATGGTCACTCAATAGTGACTGCTGAAACAGCAAGTACCTTATTTGAGAATCTACTGTTTGATGCAGTCTATAAACAAGTCGATACTCATACCAAGCTTGTTATGCTTCATGACAATATCGCTGGCTCGATTGCGACTATCCAACGCCAAATCATGTTCTTTAATGCTGAACTAGACATCCACGAATCAATCATGCGTGAAGGAGGGCTCACAAACGCCGAGCTAGCCAACCTCATGAACAAACACCTTGCAAGCTACCTCGGTAAAGGAGTAAAACTAGCCCCCGAAGACGGCTATAGCTATGTCTATGTCTCACATCTCCGCATGGGTTTCTATACGTATAGTTACGCTTATGGACTACTGATGAGTAGTATCATGGCGAGTCGCTTCAAGACAGATCGCAGTTATGCAGACACCATCGATCAGTTCCTTTGTGCTGGTGAGTCCAAGCTCATCAAAGACATCTACCGTGCTGCTGGTATCGATACCAGTAAACCCGAGACCTTTGAAACCGCCCTCACCAAACTCGAACAAGACATCAAGACTTTTCAGCGACTAACTAAAAAGTAAGTTCACTAATTGCCAAGAACTCTCGCAAAAACAGATAAATCTGGTATAGTAACAATCACTAGAAATAACAGTAATTTGTATGAGCGGAAACGAGATTCGACAGCGGTATTTAGACTTCATGACCAAGAATGGTCACGCAGTTATTCCGTCTGCCGCGCTTGTACCGGAAAACGATCCCACCACACTTTTTACTGGTAGTGGGATGCAGCCACTGATTCCATACCTGATGGGCGAAAAGCACCCAATGGGCACCCGACTCACTGACTCAC
>JBJORD010000026.1:0-7801 GCA_046049585.1 Candidatus Parcubacteria bacterium | reverse complement strand
TACACTTTTCGATGTGAACTACGTGGGTGTCGAATCAAGAATTGTACGGCCGCTCCCCCGCCTTCACGTTCAATTTTTGAAAAGGCATTCAGGAGCACTGCCAAAGGGTCACTACTAAATGTCTCTTCGGTCCGCAAAGGATAAATTGGATATTTTTTTAATCCCATTTCGCTCACAAGACTCACTCCGCCATCAACAAATATATTGTAGTCATGGACTTGTTCAATAATCACTGCATGAGGAAATAGTGACAATGTTTGTTTCTCAAATAAAGAAACGTAGGCGGTAGGCACAGCCACATAAAACACAATATCATCACTCTTATCTGCGACAGCAATTTCGAGAGCCAAGTGCTGTGTGGTATCCCGTTCTGAAATTGACTTAAGCCCCGCAAATAATTGTTCCATCATCCCCACCAAATCAGCTAGTTGATACTCTTTGTCTTGGGCAGTTTTTAATTCCGGCAATGTTACCTCAAATAAGGTAGTATGCAAAATCTGCCATGGTGGCACTCCTTCTTTGAGGTCTTGGGTGGTTCTCCCTTGTTTGATGTGCTCGATCAACGCCCGATGAACATCATCTATGACATAGGCATTATTAACTTTTTCTAAAGTCGCCAAGGCAATACGGATGCCTTTTTCTTGCGCCAGTTGGAGAATATCTTCAGTTGGAGTACGTGAGGTAACTAAGTGTTCTTGGTAAGCCGCTAGTTCATGATCAGTTACCATTCGTTCGGCTGATACCACTACTCGTGGGGTAAACATACTATAGTCTGAAAGCTCTTGACGTGCGACGGACTCAAAGTCATGTTGCTCAGCTTCTGGCTGACGCGCCAAAAGCTCACGTTCACGCTCGGCAATCCGTGCACGTAAGAATTCTATCTCTTCATCAGGTGAGGTAAATGGTTTTGGCTGAATGCCTTCGTACATACATATCATGATACATGATGTTTCTTGTTGATTCGTTAGTCTCTACACAGATATGAATCATGCTACTAAAGTAACTTAGAGAAAAATTCTGGCTGAGGTATAATATGAATAAGTAAAACTTTATAAACTAAATTATCAATATATGTTTACCCTGCCAAAAAACTTTTTTCATAATACTTTTGAACCACAGGTTGGGTGTACACCTGAAACACTAGCTCTCTATGAAGCAAAAATCGGTTTCTCAATACCAGAAGCAATGAAAGATCTCTATCGCATCCAAAACGGTGGGAGCATCCACTATGAAAACTTGGCCAATGTATCACCTGATGAGTTCAACTTGTATGGAGGTTTTAGTCCAATCAACCCAACCGAACCATATCCCCTAACCACAATGCGAGAGATTATATTGTGTACCAACTCCGAAGAAGACATTCTTGAGGTCCAAGAGTC
Source organism: Candidatus Parcubacteria bacterium (assembly GCA_046049585.1). Taxonomy (GTDB): domain Bacteria; phylum Patescibacteriota; class Minisyncoccia; order Phycocordibacterales; family UBA918; genus OLB19. Next base: position 6,422 of record JBJORD010000026.1, on the reverse strand, counting down.
AATGCCCTATTTTTATCCTGAGCGACTCATATTATTTGCGCCACTTGATGGACATAGTCATGGTTGTTTGGACTATGGGTATAAGCAAGAAACACCACTATTAGAACCACGGGTAATCTTTATTACTGAAGATGGTGACGAATTTTTACACTTTGGTGAGTTTGGTCCATCGTTTGATTCTTTTGCCGATTTTTTGAGCAGTCTTCGACTGAGTGGTGATGCACTTGAACATTGGTATCTCGGTATTACAACTGAGGCTAGTTACTCTGAGGTACTGGCGGCTTTGCAAACTACGCTCGGTTGCACACTACAAGAAAACACTGACGACAGAAACGGTTGGTACGATTTTGCCGTTTGGCACAGTGGCAATGTACCAATACCAGTTGGCAGTGCCAGTCTCGCCAAATACGCTACCGAAAATGGTACCACTATCGATGAATTAGCCGAGTCTGGTTTTGTCGCTGGCCAAATGAGATCGGTGCACAGCATCCTTACCCCCAATCAACATCGCACTGGTGCATACCAATTCCCCGACAGCGCCCACTGCACTGTAATATTGGATGTTTTTGATAGTTGGTTTACCGGCAAAGATTCAATTTTGTTACTGGTAGAAAAGCTCAAAACTATTCCCCTGATCACAAACGTCGAGTTTATTTTTGAGAAAGAATAAACTGTATACTTTAAAGGAATTGTGATACTTATCACTTAGACTTGGCAAAATATGACGCTGACCTGAGATACTACTTACTAAACAATGGTAGATTTTGGAACGTTGCCATAAACGATTCTTTATCAAACTTTTAGCATCACCCCACCATAGTCTTCATTATAAATTAGGTTCCCTTGTTTAAGATCACCAAGGTAAGAATCCATAAATTCCAAAAACGAAGATATTACAATCTCTCGATGTATCGTCTCATGATCAAATGATATTAGCTGACCCATTTTTCCACCTGGTTCAGGATCTAAATCCATACAAGTATAATTTCCATTTCGATCAGTTAAAATCGGAATCCATTTTGGATTCCACCAATTATTCTTAACACCCAGATCTGCCACTACTTCAAAACTAGTTATATTTTCATTTAGGATAGTATTTAACATAGTCCACTCTTCCATGATTCGTGTAAAAGAAAGTAGTTCCTGACCATCAAACAAAACAGGATAATCACTTTTTTGTCCATTATGTTTTTCGTAAAAAGCTAAGAAATCGTCCGGCAATGTAATGGCAAGAGTTTTTTCGAATGTTAAAATCTCTTCTACTGTAACACCAGATTCAAATGGTGAGTCAAAACAAAATTCTTCAAAATCCCATGAACGCTTAGTACCCTTAGAGTTTAGTGATTGTGCATAATCTTCACAACTTGGTGTTTGATGTATTGATTTTAAATCTAAAGGCAACAAAAGACCTACGTACTTGTTAATTTGATACCATACATTTTCAGCGTAATCACGCAGCGCGACTTCGTCCATATTATTTTTTGAAACAGCAGCCATTCTTTTTTGATGGGAGTAATAAATAAGTGCCAAGTATGATGCTAAGGCTATAAACAGAAATACAAACGGATTCATAAATTTTAAATATTCACTATATTTATAAAAAATTGATTATATATGACGAAGGAAGAAACCATATTCAACATTAATTCCATGGTGCAGTTTTTTCAAATAAAAACTCAGTAAAACTATCTGCAACGTAGCCAATGTAAATATTGTCTCTTGTACCCCACACTTCGTCACTTATAGGCCACACCCAAACTGATCCAGGCTTCTTATCAGAATTGTCGGTCGCAAATAATAAAATCACTGAACTTGCACCATAAGAGAACGGAATCATGCCTACAGGAAAGCTTGGGCGATTACGTTTTATTGCGTCAATAACAAAAATTTGATTCAAGGAGATTATTTGCTCTAAAGTAGAAAAGGCAGAAATACCATATTCTGTCTCCACTTCATCAACGTCTTCTAAAGTTATCGGCCTACCGTCAAATCGTTGCCACATCGCCTTAAATACAAGACTATCTTCAACATAGATACTGCCACGCGTAAAAATTTCTACATACTCTTCGGGAAATTTTATATTGAAAGTACTCTCAATATGTTGTATTTCAGAGAGTGTAAAATTGGCAGATAAACCTTCTGACCACTTTTGTAATTGTTCTTTTTGTTTGTCAGTCATTTATCTATAGTATACCCATTCCTGACCCAGCTACAAAACTAGCGTTTAGTGAGAATTGCGCGCTTGTAGGTGGCTAGATGTTCAAGTGCCACTCCTGTCCCCTTCACCACACAAAAGAAAAGCCGCCTGTCTGGAAGAGAGTAAGCGCCATAAGGCGACTTCCCTTCCAGCCAAGCGGCTGAAGTGTGCGGCGAGGATCCTACCCTGCCGCACGAAGAACTGGTTACAAGGGCCAGACGATGGCCAACGCAGTACCCATCACGAGGTACTCATGCGGAGCGACTGCGTCAGTCCTCCTGCTGTCGCGGGCAACCTTCCACACTGCCCAGATGAGGGCAATGGGCAGCCCGTGAATGAGCAGCGTCGCTGTCGGGATAAGCAGGAGAATTCCGCCCACCTTGACAGCTCCCGCCGTCATCCACGGCCAGATGGCCCCTCCCGCTTCGTAGGCAGGAAGTCCGCCCAGAAGCAAGACTGCGAGGAAAGTCAGCCCGACAAGGGACCCCCCTTCCCCATCCTGCCGCATCGGCTTCCAGAGCGAGACGAGGCTGGCGACGAGGATGACCCCCAACCACCAGCCCACCAGGAGCAAGGGACGTGGGGCGACGAGCTCCCACCAGATGATAGCGAGGTTGTGGACCCCGACCATCGCCTCCCTGTACTCAGCCGAGCTGATCGCCAGCCAGGCGACGAGCGCCCAGCTGAGTGTGGAAAGATTTCTGGTAATCATCTCACACCTCCGGCGACCAGACATCTTTGGGAATCAGCGACGTGAAGCGCTTCATCCCGAACGCCTGGCGAAAATCGCGGACTGACACCATACTCAGTCGAAGCATCGGCTGCTGCTGTGGGTTACAGGCCTCTTTCCAGACGTTCTGCAGGGGGTTGATGATGCAGTTCCCCTTGTCTTCGACGTGGATTTTGCCCCCGCCGATCATGGCCTCGAGGTCGGACCACGTGCCCGTGACGAACGGGCGATGATACGGGAGTTGTTCCAAGTGGTCGTCCGGGACAAACAGGAAAATCCGGACACCCAGACGGAGCGCCGAATCAACATCCTCCCAATTTCCAAAAGACCACCAGAGTTGCCGACTCTTCATGTCGTGGTACTGGTCCACAGACATAAGCATCTTCCCGAAGGAAGACTGGCCCTTGATGAAGCGCGGGCGCGTGTTTTCGTTGGAACGGTCCATACCGTCCTCCTTTCAATGAGCACACGGAACATACCGTGCGTTCTGTCACAATATCACACTTTATTATAAAAGTCAAATCTCGACCTAGTTAACATCTTACAACAAAGCAAATATTTGCGTCCAAAAACGTCCCGTGGCAAAGTAACTTTTGAAAACTAGCGTTTAGTGAGAATTGCGCGCTTGTAGGTGGCTAGATGTTCAAGTGCCACTCCTGTTCCCTTCACCACACAAAAGAGGGCCTGATCAGCTAACTGGGCCTTTACTCCCGTCCGGCGTTTTACCAGTTCAGGGAAATTCCGTAGTTGTGACGTACCGCCAGTCATGATGATACCTCCATCAATAATATCTGACGCGAGTTCAGGTGGTGTGTCTTGGAACACATCCTTAATGGCTTTGATCATTTCGCGCAATTCTTTGCCGATGGCACGTACCACTTCGTTCGTCTTGATCTCGGTCGTTCGTGGCAAACCAGTAAAGACATCACGACCCTTGAGCTCCATTACTAGCTCTTCCTCAAGTGGTAACGCTGATCCTACTTTAATCTTGACCTCTTCAGCGGTCTTTTCGCCAATAGCAAGGTTGCGTGATTTTTTTACAAAATCAATTATCGCAGCGTCGATTCGATTACCAGCACACTTAACTGAGTTAGCAGCCACAATGCCACCAAGTGAGATGACAGCCACATCGATAGTACCGCCACCGATATCGACAATCATGTGTCCTTCAGCGTCATAAATCGGGACCCCCGCACCGATAGCGGCGAGAATCGGTTCTTTGACCACATAGGCATTACGCGCGCCAGCTTTCATGGTCGCTTCTACCACAGCACGTCGTTCGGTCGAGGTTACACCCGCAGGCACCGACACCATAACATCTGGTTTGAAGAGGTTGTATTTGCTCAGTGCCTTACCCAAAAAGTAACGCAGCATGGCCTCGGTCACCCGATAATCAGCAATGACGCCATCTTTCATCGGCCGATACGCACGAATAGAATCAGGAGTACGTCCAATCATGGCTTTGGCCTCAGCGCCAACCGCCAAGACTTGATTGTTTTCACCCACAGCCACTACCGACGGCTCGTTTAAGACAATACCTTGACCAGGCACATACACCAGCACACTTGTGGTTCCCAAATCGATACCAATTTTGGGAGTAAAACGATTAAACATATAGCGCCTCAATAGTACGCGTCTTTCCACGCCTCTGCAAATGACATCTATATAGCATATATGCTATAGTACTGACATATGGAAAACAATATTGGAAAGCGAATTGCAGATATTAGAGAGGCCAAAGGTATGACCCAGACCGACCTGGCCAAAAAAATCAAAACGACACAAAGTGCCATCGCCCGTATCGAGAGTGGTACTCAGAATATTACTACCGAAATGCTCCGCAAGATTAGTCACGCCCTCGGCAAAAACTTGGTCACCCTCTCACCAGGTAGTATGAATGTGGTGATCGAAGGCAAAAAGAAACTGTCTGGTACCATCGAGACAAATACCTCAAAGAACGGTGCGGTCGGTCTCCTATGCGCTTCACTCCTCAACCGAGGTACCACCACCCTCCACCGCATGCCACGGATCGAAGAAGTGCACCGTATCCTTGAAGTGCTCGAGAGTATCGGTATGCAAGTATCGTGGTCTGGCTCAACGGTTACCCTCATACCGCCAAAGAAGTATAATCTCAAAAAGATTGACGTCGAAGCTGCGCGCAAAACCCGTAGTATTGTGATGTTTATTGGGTCACTTATTCATACCCTGCCTCAGTTCTCTCTTCCTCAATCTGGTGGCTGCAAGCTCGGTAGTCGTACTGTCCGTCCCCATTTCTACGCCCTCGAGCACTACGGTATTGATATCGAAACTACCAATGACGCTTTTAGGGTACAGTATGAGGCAAAATCACCTGCTGAAATTATTCTCTATGAATCAGGTGACACAGTGACTGAGAATGTGCTATTTGCGGCCGCGAGACACACTGGTACTACCACTATCAAGTACTGTTCCGCCAACTACATGGTGCAAGAAATTTGTGTATTTCTTACCAGGCTCGGAGTACAGATCGAAGGCATCGGCACCACAACCCTCACTGTCACTGGTGTGCCAGATATCAATATGAATATTGAATATACCTTGGCCGAAGATCCAACAGATAGCATGTTCTTTATCGCTGCAGCCATCACCACGAACTCAGCCATCACCATCACTCGCTGCCCAATAGAATTTCTAGAATTAGAACTATTAGTACTTGAAAAGATGGGACTAGAATACACAAAAAGCAAACCCTACCTAGGTGCCAACGGTCAGATCAAACTAGTTGACCTCAAAATCAAACAGTCAAAACTCCACGCTTCACTAGAAAAAGTACACTCTCGTCCGTACCCTGGTCTTAATGCAGATAATCTTCCATTCTTTGCAGTCATTGCTACCCAAGCAGAAGGCCAAACACTTATTCATGACTGGATGTACGAAAAACGAGCTATTTACTTTACTGAACTCGAAAAACTTGGCGCGGACACAGTCCTGGCTGACCCACACCGCATCTATATCACTGGACCTACTCCACTGCGCGCTACAGAGCTTATCTGCCCACCAGCCCTACGCCCAGCCACCATCCTCCTCATTGCTATGCTCGGCGCCCAAGGTAAATCTGTACTCCGCAATATCTACAGTATCAATCGCGGCTACGAAAACTTGGTTGACCGCCTCCAATCCCTCGGAGCCAACATCAACTACCTCGAAGAATTATAACAATCACACAAATCACCACTCACTAGTGGTGATTTGTGTATATAGAACGCCACACGCATACCTACTTGTGGAGACGTAGATATAGTGAAATCTGGTATACTCACTCACATGTATGTTGTTGAAGTTATTCCGCTGGTGCGGGGAGTGCAGATCGAGTCTTTGACGTACTTCTCGTCAGTGAGCTACCCCCTCGGTACTATAGTCACTATCCCTGTCCGCGGCAAAACTGTGTCTGGTGTGGTGGTTGGTGCCAATCCGGTATCAAATGCCAAGACAGCCCTAAAGGCTGCTACTTTCTCG
>JBJORD010000025.1:0-10935 GCA_046049585.1 Candidatus Parcubacteria bacterium | reverse complement strand
CGTACCAAACGACTGTTGGCCAGTGTAGTATCTGGCAAAGCAACCAGCAATGTACGCGTGAGCACAATGGCACTAAACATTGATACCACCACACCTAAGCCAAAGACTAAAGCAAAACCTTTGACAATTGACGTACCGAACCAGAACAAAATAATAGCTGACAGAATACTAGTAGCATTACCGTCACGAATGGCACTCCAGGCACGTCTGAAGCCTTCTTCAGCGGCTGCTCTAGTCGTCTTGCCTGCCAACAATTCTTCTTTCATACGTTCAAACACCAACACATTGGCGTCAACAGCCATACCAAGAGACAAAATAAGTCCAGCGAGGCCAGCCGCTGTCAAAGTCACCGGGATCAATTGGAACAAAGCCAACATTACTACTACATACAGTAATAGTGCGAGCGCCGCCACTATACCTGGTAGTCGATACCATATCACCATAAAGCCAATCACCACTAGCAACCCAATTATTCCGGCAGTTATCCCCTTCTCTAGTACTTCAGAACCAAGTGAGGCGCCAATAGTCTGAGTACTTTCGAGAGTGATCGGTACTGGCAAAGCACCAAAGTTGAGGTTCTGAGCCAGCTCTTTGGCTTCATCAGGGGTAAAGCCACCTGAAATAGTCGCCCGCCCGCCCAAGATTGGCTCATTGATACGTGGAGCAGAAATAATCTCGCCATCAAGGAAAATTGCTAGTTGCTCACCGGTATTTTCGCGGGTGATTTTTTCGAATAAGTCACCACCTTCTTGAGTAAAGCTGATTGATACAATTGGCTCATTAGCCAACTGACCAGACTGCCCACCAGCAAATTCGAGCGCTGCACTTTCGAGATAGCGGCCAGTGAGACCCGTATCGGTATAAGGATTGAGGTCATCGACATCTCGCCCATTAACTGAGATGTTTGAGACTACTGCACCACTGGTAGCATTGGTACTTGACGCTTGTAGTGCGGCGGCTTGCTCTTGGGCCATCACCACTTCCATATCAAGTAGCTTGAATTCAAGTAATGGAGTACGGCCGATTTCGGCCACGGCATCTTCCACATTGGTCACACCAGGCAGCTCTACCACCAAACGATGCTGCTTCTCAGCGGCGGCAAAACTACTTTCTTCAACCTGAATAATTGGTTCGGAAACACCAAACACATTGATACGACGCTCAATCACGTCTTTGAGCACAGTCATGAGGGCTGGCACTTCCGCTTCAGGGATACCAGACACATCAGCGGTATACACCAAGTGACTACCGCCAGCCAAATCGAGACCAAGTTTAAACGGAAAGGCCGCTTCTGGTGAGACCGCATTGGTATACACAAAATACCCGATGTAGGCACCAATTAATAAAACAACAACCGCACGAAAGGCTCTGATGTATCCATCAACTGTTGAGGTTGATGAGTTGGAAGTTTTTGTGACTTGATTCATACCGCTACACTACCAATAATAATTGGCTCTTTATACCACGAAACGCTAGTACTGCCTACGTGCCGTTGCTAAAGACAACACGTTTTTAAGAAGTACAGCCACTGTTATGGGACCAATGCCGCCTGGTACTGGTGTCCATAAGGATGCTATTGTGTCAATTTGCGGATCAGCGTCCCCTACCAGCTGCCCACCCTCTTCGGTGGTACCAGCATCAAATACCACCACACCAGGCTTCACCATAGAAGCCAGAAGCAAGCCTGGCACACCAGCACCAAGCACCACAATATCCGCCTGACTGAGAGCCAACGAATCTGGCGTATCTTTGGTAATGACGGTCACATGGGCTCCTTGTTTTTTTGCGTATAATGACATGGGTCGACCAACCAAACGACCATTCCCGACAATTGCCACTGATTTCTCTGCCCACTTTATATGATATGCAGCTGATAAAACATCAATCGCACCCACCACTGGCGGCAAGATGGTAGTGGCACCACCGTCATACTGCATCACATCAACATCGTGTGACACAGGCACTAGAGGAATGAGATCCGCGGTCGCCAGATGCGGAAACGGGAACTGAATAATGACACTGTCACTTTGTTTGGTAGCAGCTAGAACTGCCATACCCACCTCCTCCAAAGTAACTGTTTCGGGAAAAGTAACGAGCGTCACCGTTATACCCGCCTCCTTGGCCCATTTTTGTTTGAGATTCAAAAACTTTTTTGTTTCAAAGTTGGGTGCGCAGGTAAAAATTGTTAGGTGTGGCGCAATCGGCCAGGACAAAACAGTCGTCGCAATCTCTGCAACGACTGTTTTGGCGACCGCACGACCATCCATAATCATACTCGCTATGATACCGTATCTTAACTGGTTTTGGTAGTTGGCTTTGAGTGTTTGGTCGCTTCAGGAATATACGACTCATACCGCCCGTCTGTATACTGAAAGGCATCTTTACTACTGTATTTGCAGGTATAAACGGTGGCTAATTTGGCACCACTCATTACTACTGGGTATGAGTAAAAGCGCCAAGAACCAGGACAGGTTGGCACCTTGCCTCGCGTAGCATGCCAGAAAAAGAAGAAAGCGATTCGCGCCATCCATGGATAGATTGGCAGGATTTTCTTTTTTACGGCCGCTGCCATATCGGCTGCCAACACTGGTTCACCTTCTGGGGTGATGTTAAACACCACGTAATCAAGACTAAACGGTTCGAAGGCAAATTTGGTAACAATATCATTAACATCATCTTCGTGGATAAACTGTCGCACCCACAACTTGGTTGCTGGTACAAAGGCCGTCAAAGTGGTTACGAGTTTGTATGCAAAGCCACCTTTTAAATTACCCTGCAAAGCAGACTGTAGACCAAACCGATTGCGCATATACCGTCCTCGTGGACCAGTAATAGCCGCGGGTCGTACAATAAATACTTGCGGTACTGGTCGCCCTTCGGTTTTGCGTGTATCAAAAGCCGCTTTGAGCCGCTCTTCTGTTACCTTTTTTTCAAGAGCATAAATATAGTCATCGTGACGGAAACCTTCAACTTCAGTAAACCGGTGTGCGATGGTATTGGTAGATCGAGCAGCATACGAAGAGGCGGTCGAGAAATAGATTAGTTTGTCTACTTCTTCAGACTCCATCGCAAAAGCAAATACTTTGTCTGAGCCTTCCACATTTAACCGCCACTGTTCGTGCGCTTGGCCATACATTGCTCTAATCTGCCACGCGGTGTGTACCACTACAGTAGGGTGATAGGCAGCTACTTTTTCTTGCCAGCCATCATCAGCCATGTTGTGTTGTATGTACACTACTTTTGGAATACTTTTAGAAAAATCTGATTGTGGTTCTTTGTCGAGAGCCACAATGGTTGCCACATCTTCCCGCTTACTCATCTGATCACACAACATTTCACCCACATAGCCTGCACCACCCACAATAAAAACCGTTTTTTGCATAGTTGTAAAAGTATAACACGAGTAATATCGACTTAGATACTAGTACTACTTTGGAAAGTAAATAGTTATACCAAAACGCGACAGCAAGGTTTTGACTGTTCGTAGAGCAATCGCGATATCCAGCCAAATAGATCGGTTTTTGACGTAGTACAAGTCATAGGCAAAACGCACCCGTGACTCCTCGATTGACTGTGGGCTGATACTGTCAGCTTGGTACCGTTGGTTGGTTTGGGCCCATCCAGTCACACCAGGCTTCACAAAGTAACGAATCTTATAATACGGAATTTCCTCACTCAACCGCTGACCGAGACCAGCAGTATCATTACGCGGCCCAATCAAAGACATCTCGCCTTTGAGAATGGTCCAAATCTGGGGGATTTCATCAATACTGGTTTTGCGTAAGATTGCTCCGACTTTTGTTACTACATTGTCCTGCTTGGCGTCTTCATTTGTCCAGGTGCCACTACCGGCAAAGTTTTTGGTCATGGTGCGAATTTTATAGACCTTAACGGATTGATTGAATTGACCGATCCGATCTTGTGTAATAAAGAAATCACCTTTGCCTTCGATACGCATCGCCACATATATGAATGGCACCATCAGCGCAAACACCAGACCTAGAATTAATGACCCCAAAATATCAATCACCCGTTTGAGGGTATCGTACACCAGACTCTTTGACTGAGACACATGCGTCAAAAACCAATCATAGCGCAACGCAGATAATGGCACGCGATCAAAGGTGTCTTCATAGACCTTATAGAAATCCAAAAACGTAAAGTCGAAGTTGAGAAAGGCTTTGTCAAACAACGCAGGCAGCACCTGCTCCAGGTAACGACTGTGTGGATCAGCCACAATAATATGTATACGTTCTTTTTCAATGAGACTAAGAAGCTTGTCCTTAAAATCTGCTGTCTGTTCGGCTGTCTTACTATCAATTAGTCTGACAAATGTATAATCGTAGCGGTCATTATTATTGACCTCATCAACCAATTCCACTGCCTCTGCCCCATCCGCCAACAAAATCGCTCGTTTGTGTGTCACCGGGGCAAAACGTGGAAAGATGTATAGACGCCAGTATGTAATAAGCGCCACCGACACAAACAAATAAATCACCAAGTTTGTTTTAGGGGCAATGCCAAGCGGCAACAAAATAAATATCAAAAAGGCAATGAGTATATTCACCACCTGAATATTGAGAATCCGACTAAAGAGAAACGTCTTGAGGATCGTCGTATGCTTATCGTATAAGCCACCGATGTAAAACGTTCCCAACCAAATACCAGACAAAAGCAGAAATGGGCCAAAGTGATCAGCCAGTAATTGTCCACTAGGCAACGACACGTACCGCACCGTCAAGGTAATCCATAAAGCAGACAGAAAAACGATTAAATCGCCAGAAATAAGGACCAGTAGTTCACGTGTTCGTTCACCCATAAGTACTCTGTATGGTACTAGAGGCCGTCAAAATAGCAAGCAAAAACTAGCAAGCTAGTCATTATGTCAAAATAAGGTATGCTATGAAAGTTACGCGATTTATCCTATCTATGACTGAACCAACCAGCCGTACAAAAGTCTTATTTATAATCACCAAATCAAACTGGGGTGGTGCCCAGCGCTACGTGTACGATCTGGTAACACACCTGGATTTAGACTTGTATGAACCAGTAGTAGCCCTTGGCGGGGACGGCAAATTACACGAGATGTTACACCTAGCCAACATTCGTACCATTGCCCTGACCGACCTACAGAATAGTACCGGGTTACGAGCTAGTATTAATGGCCTCAAAAACATCATGCATGTTATTAGGGCCGAAAAGCCAGCTGTACTTCACCTCAATAGTTCAGTCGCTGGATTCCTCGGCGTCACTGCCGGTCGACTTGGTCGCGTACCCCGAATCATCTTTACCGCTCATGGCTGGGCTTTTAATGAGGATCGGCCGCTATGGCAACGCCTGGTTCTCAAATGTCTCCACTACATGACAGTACTCTTGTCGCACCACACTATTGCTGTCTCACAAGCAATAGTCAAAGAAATGAACTGGCCTCTCGCCGCTGCCAAAATGACGGTGATACACCCAGGACGAAGTATTGGAGTAATGTTTGACCGTGCTGAGGCACGAACTAAAATTGCCGACTTTTATCCAGTGGTACAACCCCACCTCACTGACTTGTGGATTGTTTGTGTCGCTGAATTGCACAAAATCAAACGTCATCAGATACTATTCGAAGCCGTGCGCTCACTCACTGCTACCCTCCCCCACGTACGATTACTCTGCTTTGGCGAAGGCGCGCAACGTAAAGAACTTGACGCTTGGGTAATCAGATATGGTATGCAAGAACACATCTTTATCTTGGGAAACCTCCATGAGGCAGCGCGTTTTTTGCCAGCGTTTGATGTCTTTGCATTGGCTTCAAAATCGGAATCGTATGGCTATGTATTACATGAAGCGGGTTTGGCCGGGGTACCAATTGTGGCCACTAATGTTGGTGGCATCCCTGATATTGTGACACCCGAGGTATCAGGTTTGTTAGTTGCACCAGACAACGTCACAGATTTAGCTGGTGCACTCTACTACACACTGACCAATAGCACGGCGAGTCAAAAGCGAGCAGCCACACTCAAAAGTAAACTTCAGGAACGAAACGTAGCCACTATGGTTAGCAAAACAGTGGTTCTATACTAAATTGCCCTGATCGGACAATCAGCATAGGTCTGATACTCCGTATGTCCCGCTCCCACATTGATCTTACAATAATCAGCAGTGCGTTCGAGACGAACCAAAATCGTATATGAAGTTGGGTCAGTCGCATCATTATTGTTACCGGTACTACTGCGCGCACGATAGATGAGAGCGGTACTGACGACGCCATCGGGACTTGGGGCGAAGGTGAGTGTATTTCGCAACGTAGTGCCAAAAGCACTATAGGTGCCCGTATTATTTTTTAGCGTAATCGGGGCAGCTCCGCCAGCTGACCCCGCCACACAACTAAGCGAAACACCTGAACAGGGATACCGATTATTTTGGTTACGATAAATCTCAAGTGCGCTCATAAATGCTCGTGCTTCAGCCAAACGCTGGGCATCACGAGCGTTCTCACGTACTGCCACTAGACTCGCCAAGACAGTTGATGCCAATAGACCAATAATGGCGATTACGACCAACAACTCAATGAGCGTAAAACCTGAGGCGACTTTTTGTTGCATATAGTACTAGTATATAAAGTCCGCCCTACCTGTCGAGGGTAACCACCTTCGTCCTGTGTATAAACAAATCTTCATCTATCAGAGTTTTATACAATACAAGTATGAGCAACATATCTTTTAATGAACAAATTGGCAAAACTCGCACTCCTCTAACCAAGCGAACTTGGGCAGACAAACTAATCGCTACCGGTTTGGTCAAAACTAAAAGCCAAGCTAACACCGTCCTGATTATCATTGCATTAATTGGTATTGGTATCACAATATACAATATCTCTACCTTGCAGCGTGATGACACTACCACAGGCACACCCGAACTCGTGGTGCCAAGTTAGAACTCAGTCACTGTCTCTGTCTGACGAATGCGTCTATACCGTCGCATCGCCAACACCATACCAACCGCCACAAACTCAGTCACCAGGTGTGAGCCACCATAACTGAGAAACGGTACCGTTGTACCCGTCACTGGTAGTACACCAATATTCATCCCAATATGCACAAAAAAGTGAGCTACAAATAAGGTGGCCACACCCGTTGCAAAGAGTGTTTCAAAATTACTGGCTCCAGCCACTGCGTGGTGTAGCAACCGCCAAATCACCACCCCAAAAGATCCAAAGAGTAGGAGTACCCCCACGAGCCCCCACTCTTCAGCAAAGGCGGCAAAAATAAAGTCAGTTTCGTATTCTGGCAAAAAGAGTAACTTGGATTGGGTACCGTACCCAATCCCCTTACCTACCAGTTCCCCAGAACCAACCGCCACTGTCGACTGATACGCATTGTATCCAGCGCCCTGAATATCAGCGAGTGGGTCAAGGAAAGTTAGAATGCGGGCCTTTTGGTAATCCAAAAACACAAACTGCCACATCATACCAAAGACAATAGTCCCGAGACCAAATACCACAGCTAGGTGCCTAAATTTGATACCTGCTACCAAAATCATACCCAACCAAATAAAGAACAGAATGATCGCCGAACCAAAATCGGGCTGAATAAAGACTAGCCCAAATATCAAAAAGGCATAGAGACCAGAAATTATAATGTGCCTAACGTCACCAATATGCTCATGGCGTTTGGCAAAGTATTTAGCGAGGACAATAATCAAAATTAGCTTGGCGGGATCAGCTGGTTGTAGCGAAAAAAATCCCAGGTCAAACCGACTCTGTGCACCCAAGGTAATTTCCCCTATCACGAGCACCAACCCGAGTGCGGCCACAATAACTAGATACAGACCAAAGGTTGTATTACCAGTCCGTAACATGCGGTAATCTGGTATAAGTGCCAACACGAAGGCTCCTATCGCAATCAAAATCCAAATTAACTGTCGGTTAAAGTAAAAGTTATCACCTTGGTACGAATACATGGTTATCAATCCCATGAATGTCAAAAACATCATTGAACCAAACAACCAGGCGTCAAAAGACTGAAAAAATACCTTTAGGCCGTGCATGTAGGCATCATATACAATCGTGGTCGGGAACGCAAAGATTACTGTAGCGGCGCAAAGTTTGACTTGGTTTTTGGAATCACATCAATGCGAGCAGCTCCTTCCTCACAAATCGAGGCGGTAATAGTGTCATAGATATTTTGTAGGGTAGCAGTAGTAGGAGCCACAAAAGCCTGCTCTGGTGTAGTAGCGATCCCTTGGAGAAACTCGGTATTAACACCCGCACCCAATCCAATGGCGAACACCGTAATACCATCGTCACGTAATCCCGCTGCTTTTTCGAGTGCATAAGCGGTAGGATCATCGCCTGGCGCGGTGGCAAGTCCATCCGTGAGCAATACCACCACGTTACGCGCATTGGTGTTATGTCTCGTCGAATTAAGTTCATTTTGTGCCGCCATCAGAGCATCGCCAGTATTGGTAGTTCCCCGCTCTTCGGCAGGCAAAATAGTCAGAGACCTAACCTTGTCCGCTACAGCTGTAGTACTCGCAGTCAATTGTGCTGGCAACATCGCGGTAGAGGCAAAGGTGGTGAGTCCAACCTGATCACCAGGCCGTAATTCAGTAATAAAGGCCTCGGCTGCTTTTAATACATCTGAGATTGGCTGGGGTGGATTTGCTCCATCGTTGTTCATACTTCCTGACACATCGATAGCAACAATAACGTCGGTTGGTATTTCACAACTACGTAAGGTCTTGGCAATTGGCTGTGGCCAGGTAAACGTGATATCACGGGTACTGCGACCAGAGATCTGATTGATAAAGGTCTGCGAGGCAGTGAGGGGTACGCCAGCAGCATTAAATATCGTCGCCACCACCTCAACATCAGTCACTGCTTCTAACTCAGTATTTTCGATCTCAACTGCCAACCGCGGTCTCGCGTCTGCTCCGGTCAAAGCCAAATCACTCGTGCGAAACTGTGACCGTCCATAGAGAACTGGTAACCACAGCTCGGCAGACTCTAAGGTCAGGACTGTTTCAGTCGGTACCCGACCGCCAGTATCTATCCGTCCCTCAAATACAGGATAGGTACTCTCGGGGGGCAGTGACGTCACACCCGACTTTGTGACTATCACTCCGTCACGGTCCGTGAGGGTAAAGGTGTACCGCAATTCAGGCGTGCCAGCTACAGGGTTACTATTTTCAACATACGCTACCGCATTATACTGACCAGCGTTGGCTGGAAAACTTTCCGCCCAAAGTACCTTAGGAGGACGCACGGTAAAAGCACAAATACGGGTACATGAGCCACCACAATCCACTGCCATCTCTTCCCCGTTCATTTTCATATCAAAGCACGTTGGTGCTTCATATAGGTACACCATATACACCGTGGTCAGAATAGTAGCCAACACCATAAAATACAGCGCACCATATTGCACTCGACGCCAAAACGCCCACATTCGCACCCCAGCAATTTGCATAATAAGTCTATTGTACCAAATAATATAGCCACTGATCGGTGATACCCTGTACAACCATAATCAAAATAATATTGGTATGAGAAATATAATGAGTTTTCTGTCCTACTTTATCGACAAATCCGATAATCTTCTTATGGAGGTCCTCGGGATCAAAAATAGTTTACGATAAAAACTTAATGTTGGCGTGAGAAATGGGGTTGGGGCCCCGTTTCGCAAGACTCATCTAGAATCTTTTGGAGCTTTGCGAACAAAAGAGTCAGATGAGTGGACAGCGCCGGTACGGCGGACCTATTCCCTTGCGGTAGGGCTTACATTAAGTTTTCAATAGAGCGAAGCTCTTAATCTCAATAAAAAGCCCCTCATATGAGGGGCTTTTTATTGAGATATTCGGAGTTGATTGAAAACTTAATGTTGGCGCCTACCTATTCTGCCCCTTGCGGAGTACCTTTGGCGATGGGAGCCTTAACTGCCGTGTTCGGAATGAGAACGGGTGTACCCCTCCCGCTAAAGCACCAACATTAAATTTTCAATCTGCAACTACTTTGACTCACATATTCTATGTTTGTTTGAAAGCAAAGAGATTGACCCGAACGTTTGCTCGGGGTGATTGGCTCTGGTAGTGGGATTCGAACCCACGAAAGGTTTTCACCTTTAGTGAATTTCGACTTCACCGCCTTCGACCACTCGGCCATACCGGAACATTCAATCTCTTCGCTTTCAAACTTCGACGCTTCTTTCAAACAAACACACTGTGTAAAATTGTACAGTAGATGTGCAACATTCCTTGCAGGAAATACGCCCTATTAGTACACCTTGACTCCACGCATTACTGCGCTTCCATCTAGTGCCTATCAACCTGATCATCTCTCAGGGGACTTAATGAAACCTAATCTTAGAGTTGGCTTCCCGCTTAGATGCTTTCAGCGGTTATCCATTCCCAACATAGCTACTCGGCGGTGCTCCTGGCGGAACAGCCGATAGACCAGAGGTCAGTTCATCCCGGTCCTCTCGTACTAGGGACAAATCTCTTCAAGTTTCGACGCCTGCAGTAGATAGGAGACCAACCTGTCTCACGCATCTCGGTTCCCACATTACTGTGGGGATTGGACTATATCTTCTTCCAATAAATTGGAAGGTTGACGTGTAGTCTCTACGGGGCTCTTATGAGCTTCCCTCGGAATTATCCTGGCTTACGCCGTCGGATTTTTCCGATATAGTCAACTTCTCACACAATATTGCTATTGTGCGCCGCCGTGATGATGTCTTTTCGGATACTGATCTCACTCATGTATCCTCCTCGGGTTTAGATTGGTTCAGGTTATGAAGTATTCACAACCTGAACGGTCTAAACCCAGCTCGCGTGACTTTTTAATTGGCGAACAGCCAAACCCTTGGGACCTGCTCCAGCCCCAGGATAAGTCGAGCCGACATCGAGGTGCCGAACCGTGCCGTCGCTATGGACGCTTGGGCACGACTAGCC
>JBJORD010000024.1:0-9741 GCA_046049585.1 Candidatus Parcubacteria bacterium | reverse complement strand
AACCCTCGTTGCCTGTTACAAGTGTCAGGCGAGACTGCTCCCTCACGGGAGAGGAAGGTGAGGATGACGCCAGGTCAGCATGTCCCTTGATGCCTTGGGCTGCACACGTGATACAATGGGTGGTACAACGGGACGCAATACGGTAACGTGGAGCAAATCCTTATAAAACCATCCTCAGTTCGGATTGAGGTCTGCAACTCGACCTCATGAAGTCGGAATCGCTAGTAATCGTGAATCAGCAACGTCGCGGTGAATACGTTCCCGAGCCTTGTACTCACTGCCCGTCAACTCAAGGGAGTCGGGAGTGCCCGAAGTGCCAGTTTACCTGGTCCTACGGTAAGCTCGATGACAGGGAGTAAGTCGTAACAAGGCACGGCTAGCGGAAGCTGGTCGTGGATTAATTCCAATTGGACACGTCGTTAAGATTTGGTAACAGATCTTGAATAACGGCTAATTGGTCGATATTAGGTAGCTCAATTGACTACCTAATGAGTAGACGATACAGAACACTCTGAAGTGGTATCAGACAACTAGGGAAAGACCTAGGCCAAAGGATAAGACAAAAGAGAGTCTTTCTTACAGTGCTCATATACGTACATAGGTATTTCAATACAGACACAAAAACCAGCCTTTTGGCTGGTTTTTGTATTGCCAGCGGTCGTTGTGTCAGGGAATTGGTGTGGTACGATATACACATATGACACCAATACCATTAGATGCTGCCGTTGATCAGTCGAACGCTGTATTGCCAAAGTTCGGTACATTATTCAAAAATAGTTGGCGATGGGTTTTTGCGGATCCCCAACGTTTGTTGTTGTTGGCCGGTTTACTTCTCTTGACCATGGTAGTAAGTATCGGTGTTGAATTTTTGAATCCTCCTGCAGGCACTGCAATAGGAGGAGTCGCTGATTTTATGCCAGTGATGATTGGGTCAGTCCTCAGTATGATTCTGTCTATGGTAGTGTATACCTACCTTGCAACTCGTATTGCCCTGCCAGTTAACTTTGTTCCAACTGATGCTGTAGCAATGACCAAGCGGTACTTTGTCCCCTTTGTGATAGTGACACTCGCTATGTCTTTTATGATAGTGCTTGGTTTTTTGGCACTGATTATTCCTGGAGTGCTGTTGATGGTCTATTTATCTATTGTGCCGTGGGTAGTAATCGCGGAAGGGCTGCAAGGTAAAGCGGCGTTGTTGCGATCTGTTGATATCGTCCGAAATCGGTTCTGGTATGTTACGTTGCAGTTTTTCCTCCTCGGGTTGGTGTTTTTGCCAATCTTTTTGCTTGCCTTAGGTATTGTACTCGCTTCTACCTGGTACTTTTTGATGGGCGGCGCTGCCAGCTGGTGGCTTATTCCGGTGTATGTCGCCTTATTCTTTGTGGTGTATGCATTGCCAATGCTCATTGCGTTGCGCTTCTCGTATGAATTGTATCGTGGATTAGTAGCGACATACGTACCTGTTGCGAACAGCTGGTGGTGGCAAGGTGGCTTGTTTACCGTACTGTATGTGCTCAGTCTCATCGTAGCGGGAGTGGTACTTATTGGTTCGGTCGCAAACTATTACTTTGTCGGGCAAGAAGTTCCAGAAGAGGACTTTATGTTTGATGCAGCACAATTGGAGGCACTCGAAACAACGTACGACATACAATAATTCGGTCGAAGTAATTTGTATAACAAAACACCCACAGCTGTGGGTGTTTTGTTATTGGGCGCCAGAGACAGGGGTGGGGTTAAGTGGTGCCAGGGGAGTGACTTGTATTGGAGTATCTACGATCGGACGAACGTCACTGCTATTTGGTCGTGGTTGTGGTCGAGAGCTGGTACAAGGAGCGCTGCTACGATACTCATCACCGAGGTAATCTGGTGCCAGATCATTATTACAATTATCAAGGCCAATTCCGCTGGTAAGGATATTTACAATACTCCAGAAAGAGGCAATAAACACAAACGCAGCCACACTATAGAGAGCGAGGTTTTTGGCGTTTTTGTGACCATCTTCATTGTCTCCTTCAATCACAAAATACTTAATGGCGTTCCAAATGAATACCAAAAAAGCAATACCAAGTAAAAAGGGTATAAGGTAACTATCAATAAACCCAAGGAGAGCGGGGATAACATTTTGGAGACCATTACTGCCAGCGGCCATGCCGAGGCCGATGGCGATCACCAAGATAATGAGTAAACCTAATCCCATAGATGCTCTTACTATACCGTATTCCAGACTTTTATACACGCCAGTAGCGTGTATATTGACTTTTCACGCATTTTGTGTATAATATTAAAAGGTGCGGTAATTGTGCCGCAACCTAAAACATTGCCCGTCAGTGGCGAGAAGGAGGTAGAGTATGGAAAATTCAGCGCATGAAGCTCCTCACATTCACGTTGTTGTGGAGGGTGGGGAAACTTGGGGGCGTGATTATGCCCCGTATCCAACCACAAGCCTGTCATGGTATGACAGGCTTCAGGCTTGGGAGGATAAAAACTCCCTCGTGGTTTACGTCCTTATTGGGGCGGTTGTCATTCTGGGATATGTGGCCGTGTGTGCCGCAGGCACCCCAGATGGTTTTCAAGCCGTCATGGGTGGTCTGCCGTGAACGATAGACACCCGCTTGGTAGTCTGGCCCAAATGCGGGCCAGACAAAACCGCCGCACCTTGTGGCGGTGGATCCGCGAGGAAACCAGGTTTCCTCGCTCGATCTTCGTCTTGCTCATATCGCTAGCTTGTATGCTGGCATTATGGGCAGGTGTAAAAAATTGACGTGAGGGCGGAATTTGCCGCCCTTGCCGCTGGACATTTGGTCCCGCGGCTTTTTGTATACCAAAAGCCTGGTAGAGAAAGCAAGGTGAACAACCCTCTGACCCTAGGTATCTTGCCAGTCTTTGGGATCACCGATGATTGCGAGGGCAGTATCATGGATACCACTGTGCGACACAAAGATAGTTTTGCCATGGGCAGCACAGAGTTCTTTGAGGCTACCTGTCCACGGTGCCCAGCTACCATCAGCAAAAACCGAGATCTGGGCACCCGCCGCTTTACACAAAAACAACCCTGCACCATAGTCGTATGAGTTGAGACCAAACGTCAGCTGACCATCAATACGATTGGCGGCAATGTAGGCGAGTTCAAGCGCGCAACAGCCATAGGGGATACAGCGGCCAAGCTTAGTGCCAAGTGCCTTACTCAGGTTATATGAAGCTGACTTCATCCAAGCTTCACGCCCGCGGGCAATTGATACTGATGCCCTCCCGCCGAGCAATTCATTATTGAGGATATGCACATGGTCACGCTCAAAAACACCATTATCCATAAATGCTGCGAAGGTCTGTTTGGTGATGGGATTATGTACGATACCAAAAGAATCCTCAGTGGTGCTACCGAGTCGCGCTACTGAAATAGCGCAAAAAGGGATTCGTCGTAAAAAGTTATCAGTGCCGTCGATCGGGTCAATATGCCAGACAAAGTCGCTGGTCCCTATGAAACCTTCACCCTCTTCACCGACAATAGTATCTTCGGGGAACTCCCGGCGCACGAAATTGGTTATGGTTACTTCTATATCTTTGTCTATTTGGGTTACCACTGAACCGTCCGCCTTTTGTTCATTGGCGTCTGCATTAGCATCAAAATACACCCGAGCGCGTAGTCCTTCTGTTTCAATCACGGTAATCAGGCGGCGAAAGGTGTCTTCAATATTCATATAATACACATGGTATCATATCTGTATGGCAAAGAAAAAATCCCCAATCAAAGTAAAGAAGCCTTCTTGGCGAACTATTTTTGACGATCCAGAGGCCCCGTATTTTTATATCATTCACAATGTACTGGCAGTGGTGACTTTGGTCGCGGTGGCGGTTGTAGCCCTAGAGACTGTTACTACGTTGGCGAAGTACGCACCAGTATTTCACGCACTTGAGTATATTGCCGTCACGATCTTTACTATCGAATACCTGTTGCGTGTGTATTTGGCACAAAAGCGATTACGATACATTTTTAGTTTCTTTGGGCTGATCGATTTGTTGGCGATTGTCCCTTCGTTTTTGGGCATATCGAACCTAACCTTCCTCAAAGCTGCCAGAACAGTGCGAATCATCCGTTTATTACGGGTGCTGCGATTAGCCAAATTTGCCAAAATCAAACGCAAGAAGCATGCTGCACGCTCGCTATACACAATTAATCTAGAGATATACATCGTGGCACTCACAAGCGCTCTGCTACTTTTGGGTGCGTTGTTATATGTCTTTGAAGACCGGGGAGCGGCACGCGATATTCCAGCAGGTATGTATTGGGCGCTGAAGGTAATCTTGGGTGGGATTAGTTATCCGCAACCAGAGACGCTTGGCGGAACTATAACTATTATTCTAGCTCGCTTCACGAGTATGTTGCTCCTTGGTATGTTGCTGAGTTTGGTAGGGACAATGCTCCGTAAAGCGCTTATTGGTTCAGAAAAAGATTCAGACTAGAAACAGTGACCAAGGTATTATCTTAGTACTTGTGCCAGTACGTTAGAGCTTTGATTAGAGATAAGATAAAATACGCATATGGAAATAATAACTATACAAACTACTGTACAGGCACCGCTTCAAAAAGTTTGGGATTGTTGGACAAAAGTTGAACATATCGCTGGCTGGGCGTTTGCTTCAGATGATTGGGGTGCAGAAGGAATTTCTAATCTGGTAGAAAAAGATGGTCAATTTGCAAGTCGTATGTTTGCAAAAGACGGCAGCTTTGAATTTATTTTTTCTGGCAAATATACTGCTGTGGTAGCCAATACCTCCCTTGATTACATACTAGATGATGGTAGAAACGTGACCGTACATTTTGCAGACACACCAGCTGGAGTGGAGATCATACAGCGTTTTGAACCAGAGTCTACAAACCCTATCGAAATGCAACGTAACGGTTGGCAGGCATATTTAGATAACTTTAAGAAGTATGTCGAAAGTACGTAATTGAAAAACCAGCACCAGTTGGTTTTTCAATGTGTTGTGCCGGAGAGAGGACTTGAACCTCCACGCCTTACGGCATACGCACCTGAAGCGTACGTGGCTACCAATTACACCACTCCGGCATTATTTAGCATAATAAAAGCCCGTGTGCGCGTTCTAGGATTCGAACCTAGGACCTTTCGAGTATCAGTCGAATGCTCTAGCCAACTGAGCTAAACGCGCACACGAGCCTCTATTACTCATGTTTGTGCCCGCTACTATAGCAGATTATTGTCAAAAATGTAAGGGGTCAAAAAAATAGGCGAAAGATGTTTTGAAAACTGTAGGCGTAGATAGCTTGGTTGATCAAATTACCAAAAAGTAATGGAAGTAGTAGAGATCGCCACGATACTCCGAGGAGCGCCAGAGGAATAACCAGAGCCTCGTTTGGGATTGGAGCAAAGGCGGCGTACAAAAATGTTACTGGTACGATCCAGTGACGGTGGTTGGCGTGCAGGTGTTCAAGACGGGCGAGGAGCTTGGGATATTTGGCAGCAATAGTTGTACGACTCACTCTACCAAAAATGTATCCGATAAAGTCTGCCAACAGTGTCCCCAAAGTCAGTGCAATGATTATACCCGGCAACATGAGACCGGCTGCAGTAAATACTGGTGTAAAGGCTACAGCGGGGATAGGCACAATAACATTTAAGCCCGTTACAGTTGCAAACAGGGTGATACCAATATAGCCAAAAGACACAATCCAAGCCTGCATCGCAGGATTGTTGAGGGTGTACTCAGCGAGGAAGAAAGCAGTGAGGGCTACTGTCGTCAGAATAAGTAGGAGTACTACACCGGACAAAATTTGGGTGCGTCGTTTGGCCATACTTGTAGTGTACCACGTGTAGTATTACCGAGAGTAATCAGAAATGTCCAACGGGTTGGTGTTGGCTAATTCTTCCAGTCTGCTACTTGCGGTAGCTTTCTCCGCTTGAACGATACGTAGTTCTTGCACCAGCGAAAAAACAAAAACACTAAACCCAATAATCAGTCCCCAGGCAATGTAAGGAAAAACGCGGAATGATTCGAGGGCTCGGTGTTTGGACATGAGATGATTGTAACGAAGGCTGTCAGATAACGCTACACTACGCTTGGGGACAGTTGACATATCTGTATTTATATGTATATTATTGAAGCCTCATAAAAATCAGAGAGGCATGTATCAAACAGTGGCCCGCAAGTGCGGGCAAGGAGGAAGAAGATGACGAGTGAAGGTACAGCTACCGCCTCGGTCCGTATTGTGACGGGCACAGTGAAGTGGTTTGATCTGGATAAAGGCTATGGCTTTATTACCGCACAAGGGGTGGACAAGGATATCATGCTCCACGCCAATGTGCTGCGGAACTTCGGGCAAAACTCGGTTGCGGACGGGGCGGTGGTCACGGTCCAGATCCAGAAGACTGAACGTGGATGGCAGGCTGTCGAAGTCATTTCGATCAAGCTGCCTGAAGGGGCGGTTGCGAGCCTTAGTGAGACGATCTCTCTACCGCCTGGTCAGCTTGGTGCAACACCACTGCAGCCGGCCCGCGTCAAATGGTTCGACAAAGGCAAAGGCTTCGGCTTCATCAATGTCTTTGGTCAGACCGAGGACGTGTTCATTCACATCGAGGTGTTGCGCGCTGCGGGCCAGCAAGATCTGCAACCAGGTGAAGCGGTCGTCGTCCGTATCATCGAAGGCACACGTGGCCGGACCGCGGCCCAGGTCCTTCCCTGGGACCAGGCATTGCCAGCGTCAAAGCTTGTGGCTGCCGAATAACTGACCCCTACCTGGGGTCGACATGGCCGGGGATCTCTACCCCTGGCCATTTCGTATGGTAATTTTTAATAATACGCAAAGGCATACTTTAATCCTCGCTCGACACCCAGCACTTTTTTGAGTACTCTTAATAAAATTATGAAAAAATTGCAAGCGGTTATTTTGGCAGCAGGGAAAGGGACTCGTATGCAGAGTACTGTTCCCAAACCCCTCATTCCCGTCAATGGTGAGCCGATGCTCACAACCGTATTACGTACGCTTAGCATGAGCGAAGTAGCAGTAGACCCCGTACTTGTGGTTGGTGTCTGGACTGACGCAATCCAACAGCATTATGGAGATCGCTATATCTACGCTGTGCAGCAGGAAATCAATGGTACTGGTGGGGCGGTCGAGGCGGCATTGCCGTGTCTTGATACAACTGAGACGGGGACACCTGTGGTCATATTGTATGCCGACACACCTTTTATTTCAGTTGAGAGTTTGCAGGTACTACGTGATCGGGTAGCAAATTCTACTGCGGTACTTACCATGTACACAGTTACGGTAGATGACTTTAGTAATTGGCGCGAGGCATTTATTGCTTTTGGACGTGTGGTGCGAGACATGAGTGGTCGCGTAGACCAAATCGTTGAGTACAAAGTTGCTTCAGACGATATTAGAGCAATTAGGGAAGTTAACCCCGCTGTTTATTGTGTTAAAGCTTCCTGGCTGGCAATCGCTTTGTCACGAATTACTCCTAATCCTATTTCGGGAGAACGATACCTGACTGATTTAGTCGCGCTAGCGCGGCAAGACGGGTACGAAATAGATACCATCCCACTACCCGCCAAAGAGTCGCTCGGACTCAATAGTCTGGCCGACATAGAGAATGCGATGAAAGCTGTGTAGTGTCAAGTAACTAAATTGTGGTGGAAGGAGTAATCTATAGTTGAAGTTTTAAAGCCAAGGAGGGCGAAATGAAACCGAGCAGCATAAAGGTTAACGGCAAACCCTGTACAAGTCTTGCACAACTAGTGATGCCTGCGCATCCCGAAGAAGGGCCACAGCACGTCGCTGATCGTGAGAAGCTAGCTGTACTGCTTGAGTTGCAGTATTGGGAGTACTTTTTGTTCGCAGATGCGACTCTGGCAGATGTCGTTAATGCTGTCGAGCAGCTCCCGCAATTGTTGCTTACGGCCGATGAACAGAAGGTCTTCAGCGATGGTCTCGCTGGCTTGCAAAAGAGCAGCTGTTTGTGACAGCAAAGGTGTCGGGCGCAACGCGCTCGACACCTTTCGTTTTTTTCAGTACTCTAGTGGGTATATGGCAGACTTTCATACACATTTTAAAGATAAGAAGATTACCGTGATGCGGATCGGACTCCTTGGTCGAGGGGTCGGGGACACGGCCTATCTAGCAGAAGCGGGTGCCGAAGTGCTGGTGGTGGATGCTGCTCCACAAGACGTGATGCAGCCAGCCATAGATCAACTCAGTCACTATCCAAATATTTCATGGAAGTTTGGACCGTATGATTTTGCAGATTTCAAAGATGCAGATATGGTCCTGGTAGGAGCGGGGGCACCACTCGATGAACCAGTGTTACTTGAATGTCAGGCGGCAGGAGTGCGACTGGTACAGAGCGCCGCT
The DNA here is from genome assembly GCA_046049585.1 of Candidatus Parcubacteria bacterium. Lineage (GTDB taxonomy): Bacteria > Patescibacteriota > Minisyncoccia > Phycocordibacterales > UBA918 > OLB19. The sequence continues at coordinate 1,373 of JBJORD010000024.1, read as the reverse complement.
TTGTTTGCTGAACTATCTGGTGTACCGATGATAGGGGTGACGGGTACCCGTGGTAAAAGTACCGTCACCATGATGATTCATCATGTGCTCTCGTACGTGACGGGTGAGAAGATTCTTTTGGGAGGTAATATTCGTGGTGTCTCGAATTTGCAATTACTGAGTGATGTACAGGAAGATTCACTCTGTGTAATGGAGCTCGATTCATGGCAGCTCCAGGGCTGGGGCTGGTCACACATGAGTCCGCAAGTGGCTGTCTTCACAAGCTTTATGGAAGATCACTTGAATTACTACAGTCGCGGTGATAAATCGCACGATGAGGCGATGGCTCTGTACTTTACTGACAAAGCACAAATATTTTTACACCAAGAAGATAGTGGTACGTTAGTAACTACTCCAGCGGTATTTGAATGGGTTAAAAAAGTACTGCCGAGTCATTCTTTGGGTCAAGAACTCGTGTTGGCTGATGTGTCTGTTCTGCCCGAAGATATGCTTCTCTCGATGCCAGGTGAGCACAATCGTCTCAATGCTGCGCTCGCGTACGAGGCTCTTAAAGCTGTTGGACTTGATGACGAGGCAATTTGTGAAGGACTGGCTACGTTCCCAGGGGTAGAGGGACGCTTACAGCTCGTCGCCACCAAAGACAATGTCCGTATTTACAACGACAACAATGCGACAACTCCACAAGCCACTACCGCAGCGCTCGAGGCGCTTGATCTTGGTAACAAAAATATCATCTTGATTGCCGGCGGTGCTGACAAAAATATTGATGTGACCGGTCTTGCATACGCAATTACGAAGCATTGTAAGAGTGTTTTTCTGACCCCAGGATCGGGGACGGACAATCTGATTGGTTACTTACACGGCGGTGAGATTGGGGTATCAATCATGGGTGATCTCAAAAGTGCGTTTGCCGAAGCGACCAGGACTGCCATGGCGGGGGACATCATCTTGTTCTCACCAGCCTTTGCTAGTTTTGCGCAGTACAAAAATGAATATGAACGCAATGATGAGTTTATACGATTCATGAGTGACTTTGTAGATACAGATACCGACTAAACGCATTTTTGTCAGATCGTAATTGAGAAAATGTAGTGAATGTGTGTTCTAATATAGAGATAACATGTTTAAGAAAGTATCGCTTGGCCTAATAGGAATTGGCATAATAATATTTGCTATGTTTTTTAATACTTTGTTTGTACCAAGTGAACCAACAGAACTAACCTTTGGCATTCAACCAGACTTTTATAATCAGCTGGTTTATGCACCAGAAGGTCATGTATGTTATGCTAATTTAGAAAATTGTGAGGTATCAGATTATTATTTGGGAGAATTTCAGATTGCTGGTGAACAAATCGTAGAGCCGCAGACTGTGC
>JBJORD010000023.1:0-17213 GCA_046049585.1 Candidatus Parcubacteria bacterium | reverse complement strand
CAAGGAAAAATTTGATGATATAGTAATACCCGTCCAAAACAGTCCCCTTTAAGAGGACCCTACGGACGGCCCATATCCGCCCATAGCTCAGCCGGTAGAGCAGCTCCCTTTTAAGGAGAAGGTCCCAGGTTCGATCCCTGGTGGGCGGACAAAGATTAGTAGCTGGTACAAAGCACAGCTCATCAATGCTTGTAGGATATTAGCAGTAATTTCCTCTCCCACATCATTACAAACGTAATACCCACTCCTCAAGACCAAGACTCATTTCTTGTTTACCCAATCTCGCGTCGTGGTAGATGGTTAATAGTTGTCTTGATAACTTTTCGATTTCACCTGGTTTAAAATTACGTAGTGCTTTTTTGGCTTGATCATAGGGATACGGTTTTATCCCGGCCGCAGCGGCTGAACTATGTAACGCTGCCAAACGCAAGGTTTTGAGTTGCCACCACAAAATCCCCACCGTTTCTTCTACGGCTATTTGTTGCCTGGTAGCCTCGGTCAATAGCACCCATACTAATTTTTTATCTCGAGCGGCCAAAGCAGCATTGATCTTAAACGGGTCATAACTGGATCCACTAGCACTACTTTTGTACTCTAGGATAGTGGCGCCAACTTTTTCAAATTTCTTTTTGATGGGAGCAAGTAAACCACCTTCAATCACGATGATTGTGTTATCACTTTCCTGACATATTGCTAGAGACTCGAGCAGTAACAAGAAATTTTCGTTATGGGTTGAAGGGGTATCAATCACATAAGTAGTCTTTTCTCCAAATAAAGACACTGAGCTAGTCATATCAGCGATACGAGCAGCTGTAACCTCCTCCCCTTCTAGGCGTTCGGTGCGATTTTGATTATAGGCGTCGGTCAAAAGCAGTGTTAATACTTCGGACCTAATAACGATAGTATCGGTACCGCAAAACAGTTTCAGCATAATTGATTAGTATTGTAACAAATTTGTACCAGGCAGACGATTGACAACAAAAACATAAAAGACTACAGTACCGCTAGGAGTCCCCATGCGGGACTAAATGAAAGGAGCACAACATGTGCCAACAAGGAAGTTTGACGATACTTGTCGTGGGTAACTTTCCCACAACATCCCTGACTGGTCACCAAGTAACGACCGAAAGCGACTATGACGCAGGTATCAAAATTCTGGAAGAAAAGAGTTTTGATGTCATCATCATTGGCGCAGTCAAGGATACGACAAAAAGAGTTGGACTCATCAGTCTCGCTCGCAGCAAAAGATGTGGTGTGCGTGAATACCAGAATGGTGCCCCGTCGCTATTACCGTCACGACGAGTACGAGCAGTAATACTTGGTAGCAAAATCTAATATCGCACATGACGAAGGCGCCCTAGGGCGCCTTTTGGCTTATGACCAACGCGTCATCTCACCCCAATTTTTGCCCACTGCTACTTCTGCCACAATTGGAATACCAGCCCGTTCTTTTTCGTTCAATACCTGTTCTAAGTCACTTTTGAGTAATGGTATTTCTGTGGCCAAAAGTTCATCTTTGATTTCAAATACCAGTTCGTCATGTACCTGAAGCAGCATTCGTACCTGATCCAATTTACCTTCTGACTCTAATCGCAGAAAGATAGTTGTCATAGCGAGTCGCATCATATCGGCAGCGGTACCCTGTACCGGTGCATTGATTGCCATTCGTTCGGCCATTGCGCGAATAAACGGCGCACCTGAAGTTATGCCAGGGAAGTGACGACGCCTCCCAAAGAAGGTTGTCGTGTATCCAAGTTGTCTCGCTGAAGCCTTGGTTTCTTCTAAGTACTCTGCCAAACGGGTGAAAGTATTAAAATACGCATTGTAAAAGTGTTGTGCCTCTTCTCTCGTAGTATCGCTACCAAGGTTGCTCCGCAAAGCATTAACACCCATACCATACAAGATACCAAAGTTAATGACTTTGGCTTTGCGGCGCATGTCTTTGGTCACTTCAGTATCCCCCACCCCAAAGACTCGCATTGCTACACCAGTATGAACATCCTCCCCCCGCTTAAAAATGTCTGACAATTTTTCGTCACCCGATAGAATCGCTGCTACTCGTAATTCAATCTGGGAGTAATCTATAGCCACCAATGTATAACCAGGAGCCGAAATAAAGGCCTGGCGAATAGCACGACTTTCTTCGGTACGAATTGGAATGTTTTGTAAGCCAGGATTCTGTGAGGCCATACGTCCAGTCGCTGCACCAGTTTGGATGAAGGTGGTATGTACCCGACCATCATCCGCTACAAAAGTTGGTAAAGAATCAATATAGGTAGAAACGAGTTTTTGTAACTCACGATAGCGCATGATCAAGGCGATAATTGGATGGTCATCGAGCATTTTTTCTAATTCTGATTCCTTGGTGGAACGCTGACCGCCAGCGGTTTTCTTTTGTTGTTTTGGTTTAAGACCAAGTACATCAAACAAAATTACTCCTAGCTGTTTGGGGGAATTAATGTTAAATACCTCACCAGCCGCAGTATGAATGGCTGTTTCAAGTGTAGCCAATTCGGTATGCATCGTTTGTGACAAACCAGCCAAATAAGTTACATCAAGCAAAATACCATTCTTATGCATATGGGTTAATACCCGCACCAATGGAGCTTCGATTTTTTCAAACACAGACCACGTACCTTCTGCTTTAAGACGCGCTCGTAACGCGTCTTTAATCGATAGTAGATCAGTAGTACCACAAAAGGCACGACCATAGTCAATAATATCTGTGACTGAAGCGTTGGTTCGTTCGCTTTCTAGTAACCACAGATATATCTGGGTTTCTGCCACCAGGACAGGATCGTAGTTCTTGGCCGTGATAACAGTTGATAGGACAGGCTCCTCATCAAACAAAACATTAATTCTAGTACCCAAAGTCCGAAAACCAAATTCACTAAACAAATTATGAATCTGTGACACATCAGCACTAGAGCGCCAAGCGGTGGATTCAATAGCGAAATTGATTGGGGCATCAGTACGGATTGTCGCAAGCATCTTTGAGAATAGTGCTTCCTCTTCCCCAACTCTTAACATTTCAACCATGCGTGGTTTGATACCAGCTACTACAAACTGTTCTGGTTTTTGTTTGAGTGTTGCAAACATTTTTTCTAAACTGCCAAAATTCAAAATTAATTCAGTAGCTGTTTTTTCGCCAATACCTTTGATACCAGGAATATTATCTGACGTGTCTCCCCGCAAGCCTTTGTAATCAGGGACCAAAGCTGGTCCAAAACCAAAGCGTTCTTTGACGGCCGCTTCGTCGTACAAGATAGTATCTTTGATACCCTTTTTGAGGGTATATACCTGGACGCGTTTTTTGTCTACACATTGTAGAGTATCCATATCACCTGAAGCAATCACCACATGTATATCTGGGTGACTTTTCATGTTATGAGCAATCGTACCGAGCATATCATCAGCCTCAAAACCAGGTATTTCAAAAACAGGAATACCAAACGCAGCAAAAATATCGTAGGAACGTTTGATCTGAATAATAAGAGCCTCATCGGTTTTACTACGGGTGCCCTTGTAAGCAGCAAAGGCTTCGTGCCGGTAGGTTGGTTCTGGTAGGTCAAAGCAGGCCGCGATGTAGGTAGGTTTGAATTCTTCAATAATACTAAGCAGCATAGTCACCACTCCATATAATGCCCCGGTTGGTAAACCACTAGGAGACGCAAAATCAGGAAGAGCGTGATACGCTCGGTGCAAAATTGCATGTGCGTCCAATAGCACTAGGGTTTTCTTTGGGTTAGTTTTTGACATGGGTGTAGGTTAGGGTGCGCTTTGTTTCATCCATAATGGTAATGGCGATATGATGGTGCGGCATCGTTAGCGCATCTGGTATACATTCAGGCCACTCGATACAAACAAGGGTATTAGGTTCATGGGTGTATTCTAAAAAATGCAGCGGTGCCAATTCACTGGTTGATTCAATTCGATATGCATCCATATGAACCAAGTGCGTAAAGTGCGGATGTAGCGTCTCATAGGTTTTTAATACTACAAAGGTCGGACTAACAATTACTTCTTTTACCCCTAAGGCTCCACCAAGGGCCTTAACCAAAGCCGTCTTACCGGCACCCAAGTCACCAGACAAAGTCACAATAACTGCCTCTTTACCAGAAGTTTCACTCTCGATGTGCTGTATCAAATCAAGCGTGTAGGAAGCAAGGTCGGCCTCACCTAAGATAGTCACCACTTTTTGCATGTAGGCATTGTAACACCGCCTACCAAAAGTGCGAGCTACTGCTTTCTGCCAACACTACAGATAACCAAAAGAGCCAATTTGAAATGATATACTACAACCATGCCCCAGTTCCATGATCAAAGCTCACTAGCGAAACTTTCTGATTTGCGCAAACGCGGTGAGGAACAACTATTGCAAGCTTTGGCTCCGCAGTATGGTATTCCATATATCGATTTACACGGCATCACCCTCAATCCCGAAGCTCTAACCAAAATCAGTGAACAAAAAGCGCGCGCCAACAAGATTGTGGCCTTTGGTTTGCTCCGAAAAGAAATTTTGCTGGCTACTGTTTCGCCTCAAGCAGAAGCGACTATGGGGGTAGTACAAGAATTGGAGAAATTAGGCTACACCACCAAACTGCACCTTTGCTCTGAAGCGAGTCTCGAACACGGATTCGCTCGTTACGCCGATCAACGTCTAACTACCGCAAGTAAAAAAGGCGTACTTGATATCAACCCTGAAGATATCATGAAACTCGCCCATACTATTACTACCGTTGCGGATGTCCACGCGGCAGTCAGTCAGGTAGGTACCGTAAATAGCCCAAGACGAATCTCGGAAACATTGGAGTTGATGTTTGCTGGTGCTTTGGCTCTCAAGGCTTCAGACATTCATATCGAACCAGCTGAATTAGGTATCAGACTACGATACCGTCTTGATGGTGTGCTCATAGATATCACTGACATCGATGCACATTTGTATGGTCGTCTTATGTCTCGACTGAAACTTCTCGCAGGTATGACTCTTAATGAACGCAAAGAAGCTCAGGATGGTCGGTTCCAATTTGTATTTGGACAACGAGAGATTGAGGTGCGTGCATCAATCATTCCCGGCGCTAGTGGAGAATCGATGGTTATGCGTTTGCTTGATCCGGGAGTCGCTAGTTTTAGTATCGAAAAGCTGCAACTAAACCCCTACCTAGCCACCGTAATGGAACGAGAATTAAAACGTCCCAACGGTTTAATTATTACCACTGGCCCAACTGGGTCGGGTAAAACTACCGCGTTGTATGCGTTTTTACGTGCTGTCCATGATAGTGAAAAGAAAATCATTACGATCGAAAATCCTGTTGAATACAAACTACCAGGTATTGTCCAAACCCAAATCGGACCCGACTATAGTTTTGCTTCTGGCCTGCGAGCGATATTACGACAAGACCCTGACATTATTATGGTAGGTGAAATTCGTGATCGTGAAGTAGCCGAAACGGCTATTCACGCCGCCCAAACTGGTCACTTGGTATTTAGTACATTACACACCAACAGTGCCGCTGGTGGTTTTCCACGTTTAATTGATTTGGGGGTTGATTCACGCATTATTGGTAGTTCGGTCAACGTCTTACTTGGTCAGCGTTTGGTACGTATTTTGTGTCCTCATTGCAAAACCGCTTACACTATTACCCCAACCGAAAGAGATCGAGTGATCGCTATACTAAAAAATTACCCCGAGACTATCGAAGTAAAAGAAGATACTGTGTTGTACAAAAGTGTTGGTTGTGAAAAGTGTGGTGGCACTGGTTTTAATGGACGAGTGGGTGTATTTGAAGCAATTGTGATTGATGAAGCGGTTGAAGAAATTGTTATTCGTGACCCTCGCGAACACATGATTCTAGAAGCAGCTGCAGCCCAAAAAATACCCAGCATGGCAGAAGACGGTATGATCAAAGTATTGGCTGGAGTGACAACTATCGCTGAACTAGAACGTGTAGTAGACCTCAACTACAGCACCCGCAGAGATACTACACAAAGTGCTGACAGTGAAGAAGAAATTGATATTTCAAAATACATTGTTTAAAAAGACAATTGTGACCCTTGACTAAATCCCAACTACAAAAAGGGTGAGGGTCAATATAGTCAGACCGCTTGGCATGCGCTATAGTCGAATCAAGTCGTTCTCTGACAACCAAAGCGTTTCGTTCTAGAGTATAACTCTCTAAGCAAGCTTCCGCATTGAAAGTGAATACCGCGCTAAGGTGTTACCCAGTGTTCCTCTTCTAGGAGAGGGACCACGTAAACCTCGCAACGTATTCAAGTTGCTTAGAGAGTTATCTTCTTGAACAAACAAAATTGCGCTCTGGTGAGCGTAATGGTTGCACAAATAGTAAGAGGGACGGGCCAAGAGTTATTGGCAGGAGAACATGACTCGCGTATATTAGCATGGTATATACTTTTTGTCAAGCATTCGCCTACCTCGTGGGACTTTTCTGTTGATTTGTTATACTTAAGACACTTATGACTAGTCCAAAAAACGACCGCTCTATTACTCGCGATGATGCCGGTAACCTCGATCAAACACTTCGTCCAGGCAGTTGGGATGAATATGTTGGACAAACAAAAATAAAGGAAAATTTGCGTATCTTGCTGACCGCCGCGAGAGAACGTGGGCACGCGGCTGAACATATATTGCTCTACGGGCCGCCAGGACTGGGTAAAACTACCCTCGCTCACCTGATTGCCAAGACCTTGGGTACCAACATGCGTACCACATCAGGACCCGCCATCGAACGAGTAGCAGACCTCGCGGCCATTTTGACCAATCTTTCACCAGGTGATGTACTGTTCATTGACGAAATCCACCGTCTATCTAAAAGTATTGAGGAGGTTTTGTATCCAGCGATGGAATCGGGGGTACTTGATATTATTATTGGTAAAGGACCTTCAGCCAGAACAGTGCAGTTGGAACTCCCACCCTTCACCCTAGTATCTGCCACTACCAGAATCTCGCTCTTATCGGCGCCATTACGATCGCGATTTTCGGGTGGAACATTTCGATTAGAATTTTATAGTGATGCAGAAATTGCTGATATCCTTGAGCGCTCAGCGTCGGTATTGGGTATGAACAGTCCCCGAACCATCTTTGATCACATTGCCAAACGTTGTCGTTCCACCCCTCGAACCGCCAACTACCTACTCAAACGTTGTCGCGATATGGCGCAACTAGAGAAAGGTACTATCACCGAAGAGATTGTTGAGCGCACTTTTGCGTTACTTGGTATCGACACCTTGGGTCTAGGTAATCCTGATCGAGCGGTACTTGAAGCCATCATTCACAAATTTGGTGGTGGACCAGTTGGTCTTAATACTATAGCCGCTGCAACCGGTGAAGAACAATCTACAATTGAAGACGTAATTGAACCATATCTTATTCGCCAGGGATTAATTGAACGAACGCCACGCGGTCGTATCGCCAGCCCAAGCGCTTATAGCCATTTAGAAAAACAATAATGTCTTATTACATATGAGTGGTCATAACAAATGGTCAAAAATAAAACATAAAAAAGCCGCTACTGATGCCCAAAAAAGTAAAATCTTTAGCAAGCATGCGGCTGTTATTACCATGGAATCACGACGAGTTAAGGGTGACGCCTCTGCCCCAAGTCTGATCGCGGCTATTGAGCGAGCCAAAAAGGATTCAATGCCAAAAGACAACATTGAGCGAGCGGTAGCCAAGGGTATTGGCGCTACTGGTGATACCTTTGAAGAGGTAGTGTTTGAAGGGTTTGGACCTGGTGGTACCGCCATGATTATTACTGCCATCACCGACAACAACAACCGGACTGCTCCGGAGGTTAGAACTATTTTTACTAAAGCTGGTTTTTCACTTGGTGCACCCGGCACTGCGTTATGGGCCTTTATTAAAGAAGATGGCGAGTATCGCCCATTAAATCCAGTCACTTTATCAGAAACAGATAGTGAATCATTACTCATATTGATAGATAAACTAATTGAACACGATGATGTACAGGAAGTATTTACTACCGCAGACCTAACATTGGAGTAAATTACTTATGGTACTCTAATTATATGATGCGTGTCCTTGGTATTGATCCTGGTTTTGATCGCTGTGGTGTAGCTGTTTTGGAGTACCAAAATGGTAAAGAACAATTACTGTACTCGAGCTGTATTACTACCGATAAAAAAGCCGATTTGGCTAGTCGCATTACTCATATCGGCAACGAAATAGCCTCTCTCATCAAAACCCACCGACCGAATACCCTTGGTATCGAAACGTTGTTCTTTAACAAAAATATCACTACTGGTATTGGTGTCGCGCAAGCCAGAGGTGTGGTGTTATATGTTGCTACACAACATAACTTAAGTATTTTTGAGCATGGCCCACAGGAGGTTAAAGTGGCTGTTACAGGGTATGGCAGTAGTGACAAACCAGCTGTCTACGCAATGATCCAGCGCCTCATTCCAACCGTACCGACAAAGGCAAAAGATGACGAATATGACGCTATTGCAGTGGCAATTACCTGTTTGGCCCAACACGGTAGAAAACAATACTAGTTGCCCTATTGCAAAATAAACCCACATTTGTTACAACCATTGGTACATAAATGTAATATATATGTTGAATGCAAATCACGACGAAGAAATTGAAGAGGAAGCGGAACTGGGTGACGATGAAGAAGCTACTCTTGCAGACGACTTATTAGATGAAGTAGGGGCAGATGACGTAGAAACAGATGATGACTTGATGGAAGGTTTTGGTATCTTGCCAGCAGCTGAAGAAGAGGAGGATGATAAAGAAGAAGAGGATGACCTAGATACTGAAGAAGTATTAGAAGAAGATGCTGAGGATGTAGATTTTGATCGATTTGATGACGTAGACGAGATGTAATACAAAAGCCGCCCACACAGGGCGGCTTTTGTATTACATCTATCGCTCCACCTAAACACCGACCAAAACCACAAACTGCTTCTTACCTCGCTTTAGTGTCACTAAGTCACCTGGTGCGATTGTAATAGTTTCTTGTGGGTCAATTACTTTTTGTCCCTTTAGGGTAACTGCTCCATTTCCAACAAATTCCCGCGCCTCACGATTACTAGCAGCCAATCCACTACCTACCAAGACATCAATAATACTACTTGATTGTTCAATGTTATAAGTAGGAGCGTTTAGAAGCAAGATAGATCGACCAAGGTCAGATAATGTCGAGATATCACCACCATTAAACAGTGTGTCGGTCACCATTTGTACTGCTTTGGTTTGTTCTTCACCGTGAACCAAAGTAGTGACCGCTTCAGCTAAGGTTTGCTGGGCGATTCGCTTGTCTGGAGACTCGGTATGATCCTGTAATACTTTTTCGATAGCCTCGAGGGATAAAAACGTGAATAACTTTAGATAATCACCTACATTTACATCGGATACATTTAACCAAAATTGGTAAAAGGCATAAGGAGAAGTTTTTTGTGGATCAAGCCACACTGCATTACCTTCACTTTTTCCAAATTTTTTGCCAGTCGCTTTATCTATGATAAGAGGGGTAGTTAGAGCATACGTAACAGCCTGCTCTTTTCGTCTGATTAGATCAACCCCAGCGATTATGTTTCCCCACTGATCAGATCCACCAATTTGTACATCACACCCATAGGTACGGTGTAATACCAAATAGTCATATCCTTGTAACAGTGGGTATGCGAACTCAGTGTAGGAGATACCAGTGTCACCACTTAGTCTTTTTGCGATAGCATCTTTTTTGATTAGTTCATTAACAGTAAAATGCTTGCCAATATCACGCAAAAATTCAACCAGAGGAATAGAACAAAGCCAGTCTTTATTATTTACAAAAGTAATATTAGACCCCTGTCCAATAAAATGTTCGGCTTGGGTTTTTATTTTATCAACGTTATGATCAACTAATTGCTCGCTTTTTAGCTCACGTTCGGCGTCGGGTTTTGGGTCTCCGATCATGCCAGTTCCGCCACCAACCAAAAAAATAACCTTATGACCGTTGTTATGAAGATGTCGTAACAACAACCACACTACAAAATTACCCGCGTGGGCCGAGTCAGCTGAAGGATCAATACCGTGATAAATAGTTCGTTTTGGTCCATCCAAGATTTCGGCTAAAGTTGGGGCAGAAAACTGATAAACAAAACCTCTGGCAGTCAATTCTTCAGAAAGAGTCATAATTTATACTCTACCACACGTACCTATCTAAGTAACTAGACAATTTGTGGTACTATTGGCAGTATATAGCCTTAAAAAACATGCGTATCTTTACTCGAGGGTGGTGGAAAAAACATTATAAAGACGTCATTATTGACGGAGTTATTGTCCTTTTTGTCGGCAGTATCTTACTTGTCAGCGCCCTCCTGATCTGGGTTTCGACTTTGGAGATACCAGATTTGTCATCTTTTGAAGACAGACGAGTTCTCCAATCCACCAAAATCTACGACCGCACTGGTGAAATACTGCTCTATGACCTACATCAAGATGTTAAACGCACTATTGTGCCCTTTGAAGAAATCTCCCGCCATCTCAAAAACGCCACAGTTGCGATTGAGGATGAACGTTTTTATAGCCACTTTGGTATCGATCTAAAAGCGATTGCCCGTGCCGCTTTTGTTAATACCACCCAAGGCGATCTACTTGGCGGACAAGGTGGTTCAACCCTAACCCAACAAGTAATCAAGAACTCCGTCCTTGAAAGAGACAAAAAACTTTCACGTAAAGTGAAAGAGGCTATTTTGTCGGTAAAGTTGGAACGCACTTTATCAAAAGATGAGATTTTGGCAGTGTATCTTAACGAAGTGCCTTACGGCGGAACTATTTATGGTGTCGAAGAGGCAGCTCAGACTTTTTTTGGTAAAAAAGCTGCGGATGTGACTTTGGCAGAAGCAGCTTATTTGTCCTCTTTACCACAAGCACCTACTTATTTGAGTCCCTATGGTAACAATCGTGAGGACTTAGACTCACGTAAAAATACTACCCTCCTCAAGATGTATCAAAACGGAATGATTACTGAAGAGGAATATAACAATGCCAAAGCTGAGTCGCCAGAATTCCTTCCCCAGGCAGTGACTGGTATCCGCGCACCGCACTTTGTGATGTTTATTCGAGAACAACTGGTAAAAGAATATGGGGAGGAAGCTTTGGCTGAGAGAGGTTTTCGGGTTATTACCACTCTTGATTATGACCTCCAACAAAAAGCTGAGGAAATTGTAGCTGAAAAAGCCGCCATAAACCTAGAACGCTTTAAAGCCGACAACGCGGGTTTAGTGGCTACCGATCCAAAGACTGGTGACGTACTAGTTATGGTGGGTTCAAAAGATTACTTCAGTAAAGACATTGATGGTAATTTTAATATTGCACTAGCCGAAAGACAGCCTGGGTCAGCAATTAAGCCATTTGCTTATGCCGCCGCTTTTGCAAAGGGCTACCTACCAAACACAATTATATTTGACGTAAAAACACAATTCTCACCACAGTGTCCACCTGATAGTTGGAGTTCAGAATCACCTTGTTATTCACCAAATAACTACAACGGTAAGTTTTTGGGTCCGGTTAGTATGCGTAATGCCTTGGCTCAGTCACTGAATATCCCCGCCGTAAAAACTTTATACCTCGCTGGTGTGCGAGACACACTCAAATTGGCAGCTGATATGGGTATTACCTCACTAACGGATCCTGATCGTTATGGATTAACCCTAGTGCTTGGAGGTGGTGAAGTAAAACTATTAGATATGACCCACGCGTATGGGGTATTTGCTAATGAGGGAGTAAGAGCAACACCGCGCAGTATTCTCAAAATTGAAGACGCTCGAAATAACTTGGTGTTTGAAAGTAAAGTAGAAACCAAACAGGTTATTGATCGAAATGTAGCCCTACTAATTAGTGACGTGCTAACAGACAATGTGGCCAGAACTCCACTCTGGGGCTCAAACTCTTTGGTAAACTTCAAAGATCGAGATGTAGCCTCAAAAACAGGTAGTACCAACAACCTGCGTGATGCGTGGCTGATGGGCTATTCGACCAATCTCGCTGTAGGTACTTGGGTAGGTAATAATGACAACTCTCCGATGGGTGGCGGTTTGTCTGGTTTGATCGTTACTCCAATGTGGCGAGAATTCTTTGATTACGCGCTTGCTAAATTACCTGATGAGAAGTTTGCTCAACCACAAGTTGATTTGGCTGGGGTCAAACCTATCATTCGTGGTGACTATATTGATAGTGGTATGATCGCTGCCGAACTTGCAGCTGCTAGTAGCACCCAAGTTAATATTGGTAATATAATCGGTAATATTCACTCTATTTTACATTTTGTTGAACGTGGCAACCCTCGTGGTCCATATCCTACTAACCCAGCCAAAGACCAACAATACTACAATTGGGAATGGGCGGTACAAGCCTGGAAAAACCAGACCTATGGTAGCTTTATTCCTGCAGAAACAGCTACCGGGACTGAAGCAGTTGAACCAGAAGAACCTATTGTTGAGGAAGAGGCAGAAACAAACAACCGTAACCGTAGAAATTAAATTATTCGCAGTGGCGCACTCTCTTTTCCAAGGCGATCTTGGCAGTGACTTAATATTTCTTGTTCTTTTCGACTGATTTCGTGCTTAATTAAAGAAGCAGCGTTAGTGGCTAAAGTGCGAGACCGTACAGTATAAGTACACCGATTCGGATCGAGAATTATTCCAGTAACTTCCCCTATTACTACTACCACCACATCAATTACGCTTTTTTGAGGGGCTCTGAGTTTGTCTTTATAGATATCAAAAAGACTACCAACTTTCTGTAGTTCACCAGAGCGCTTACGCATACCCACAGTATATAACTATTTATTCATCGGCATCACTAGGTAACGAAGAGAATTATCGGTCAAACCCTGCATCACTAACGGTCTACCAATCCCAGCGAAGTGCAAAACAATACTATCGTCATTAATATGAGTAAGTGGGTCAAGTACATACTGCTGATTAAAGTTGAGAGACAACTCAGAACCCTCCGTCTCAGCCTTTACAGTGTCCGTGGTGGTGCCTACATCACCATTTTGTGAGGATACTGTTAAACCACCCTCAAACACCTTCATATTAACTTGTAGAAATTTGTTCAAAAATATCTGAGTTTTTTTAAAGAGTTGTACCAGATCCTGCTTCAACACAGTACTATGAGTCACAAATTCTTTTGGAATAATTTGTTCGTAATCAGGGAAATTACCTGCCACCAATCTTGAGGTAATATAAACACCCTCAGCAAAAGCCAAAGCGCACTGATTTTCATTAATAATCAACAGAGGATCAGAACTCATCACCTCACAAGCGCGAGCCAATTCGTGGGCATTTTTTTGTGGAATAAGAATTGATTGATTGAGAATCACCCCTTGTTGTGGAACGGTTTTTTCCATCAAACGAAATGAGTCTGTTGCCACAAAAGTGAGTGAGTGTTCTTTCTTTTGTTGAATAAACACACTACCGAGCTCTGGTTTTATTGAAGACACTGAAGCAGCAAAAGCTACGGTTTTAATTCCTAGCGCAAAAAATTGTCTCTTAATGGAAATTCCAGCCCCAGTTAGTTTTGTTAGTTTGGGAAATTCTTCATGTGGCATGGTATTGATCTTGGTTGTACCATTTCCACTTACCACCACCATCACACCCCCTTCAATCGACAAAGTAACTTCTTTGGTGTGAATGTACTGAACTGAAGAAAGTAACGTAGACGCTGACACTGCCACCATACCCGACTCCTCCACCCGAGCCTCGGCAGTAGCTTCAATACTAATTTCTAAATTAGTCGCACTAAAAGTAACCTTTCCTGCTTCAGCACTAATCAGTACACACTGTAGGACAGGAAGTGTGACGTGTTTGGTGCTCACTCGAGAGATTAATTCTAGGTTGTGTATAAGCGTCTGTTGATTGATTATTATTTTCATTTTAAAAGTATTTTACTCTGTCTTATTAGGGGTGTGGAAGTGTTAATATCTCAAATATATGTTCTATTATATGGCTTTTTAATCCACATGACTAATCCATATCACGGGGATTAGTTTTCTTCGACAGTGGATTAGTTGAGGATAAGAGAAAAGGTTCAAAATTAATGTGTATAAGTCAGAAAATTATCCCCAAAAAATCTTCATATTTCACCATCATACCACTGTTTTTGACAAGTAACACAGTTTATATAAAGAGTTTTTAGTAAGATTATTAACAGTTTTTACCCAACTAATCACTTAAAATAAAATCTGCCACAAAGGACAGATTTTATTTTAGTAGTAGGCGAACCTGGGTAATTTCTTCTTCTAATTCCCCATCCGTTTTTAGGTCTCGTTTGATTTTTTCACAGGAGTGGATGACAGTTGTGTGGTCTCTACCACCCAACTTCTTTCCAATAGCTGGGTAAGATACTTGGAAGTCTTCACGCAAGATATACATAATAATCTGGCGAGGTTTAACCACCTCCTTGCGACGGGTTTTTTCGTAGATACTAGCCGCTTCAATATCAAAGAAGCGAGCCACCTTATCAACCACATCATTAACAGCCAAAGTTTTACGTGGGCGAGAGCTGTTTTTGATAATCGCTTTAACCTCATCAATAGTCAGAGTACGACCAAGTAGCTGTGACTGGCACATAATAGTATTTAAGGCACCCTCTAACTCACGAATGTTTCCTTCAATAGTGTAGGCGAGGTGATCCACTACATCATTACTTAGAGTGATACTATTTTGGGCTGCTTTAGCGCGCAAAATGGCAGCTCTAGACTCACTGTCTGGTGCTGGTATATCGACAATCATTCCTTGTCCAAACCGTGACCGTAGTCGATCCTCAAGTCCTTGGAGAAGGGCTGGGTGCATGTCACTAGAAAAGACAATTTGTTTGTTGGTGTCGTGTAAGGCATTAAACAAATGAAAAAGTTCTTCCTGGGTTTTTTCTTTGGTGGCCAAAAACTGTACATCGTCCATAATAAGCACGTCGTACTGACGGTATTTATCTTTAAAAGTGTTGGCACTACCACTTTGGAGCGAATTGAAGTAATCAACTGCAAAACGTTCACTGGTCACATAAAACACCTTCTTACCACTCTTCTTGATTTGGTTCCCTACTGCTTGGATGAGGTGTGTTTTACCATGACCGGTTTTGCCATAGATAAATAGTGGGTTATACGCAATTCCAGGCTTCTCAGCTACAGTTTTGGCAGCGGCGTGAGCCAGCGCATTGTATGGCCCAACGACAAAGGTTTCAAATGAGTACTTCGGATTAAGATTGTCGCTTTTATTGATATAGTAATCTTCCAAAGGTAAGGCGGCATTCACTGTCTGTGTCTTGGTGGTCTCGTGACGACGGTCACTTCTTTGTACTACAGCGTACTCAATACTACGCACATAAGGAGTTAGCTCACGTAGGGTCTTCAAAATCATTGATTGAAACTTGTCTTGTAGCCAATCTCGAACAAATACACTTGGAACACCAACAGTCAGAGTACCGTCTTCGAGGGTTACAATATGTGTATCTCGAAACCAAGTCTTGAAGTTGGCTGGCGTAATTCCTAACTCAATTTTTACCAACGCATCGTCCCATAATTGCTTAACATCAATTTGTTCAGTGCGAACAATACTGTTTTGTGAAGTGGGATGAATGGTTGGTTGCATAGTCATCGCGCTAACGTACAGCAATTATACTCGCCTTCCGCCAGCTGTAAATGCTGATAGAAAAAATCAACAAAAAATACCCCTCACTTTTTATCCAAAAATCGCAACTGGGGATAAACTGTGCACAAATTATTAGGTCATACTAATCTGGTTGCTATTTCTCTATATTCATGTATAGTTGTGCGGTAAATTACTGAATATGAGTAAACGAACATACCAACCAAGTAAGCGTAAACGAGCTACCACTCACGGTTTTCTCGTACGCAGTGAGACCACATCGGGAAGTAAGGTGTTGCTCGCTCGTCGCCGCAAGGGACGCGCCACACTCACCGTCAAAAAAGCTCGTTAAGAGCTTTTTTGCTAGTTATTAAGGGTATACTACTAGTATGATTACACGTAGTGCCCGCATTCCTCGAAGCGACTTCCCTTCTCTCAGTCGCAGCCGCCATCATATTCATGGTGAATACCATACTGTTGTGTATACCCCACTTGAAGTCTACCGGGGGGCTGTGGTGGTTAGTAAAAAAGTAGCCAAGTCAGCGGTTGATCGCAATCGTCTACGTAGACGAGCTTACGCGACAGTAGCTACATTGTGGCAGACAAATGAGTTACCAACTGGCGCCTACATCATTTACTACAAACCTGGTGCTTTAAAGGTCTCGCGCAAAGAATTGGCTATGAGCCTCACTACAACACTCGCACGAATACCAAAATCGCGTTAGAATGGCGCCATCATGTTTAGTTATATTTGGCACACCTTTTTCTTTGATCCAGTTTACAACCTACTCGTCTTTTTTTTGGACACAGTACCAAATGGTGATTTGGGAGTAGCAATTATCGCTACTGTTATTGTTATTAAAGCAATTCTCTTCCCGATTTCACAAAAGGCGGTCAAAACCCAAAAGATTATGCGTGAGATAGAACCAAAACTCCGCGCAATCAAGGAAGATCACAAAGATGACAGACAAGCCCAAGCGCGCGCTATGATGGAGGTTTACAAAGAGGCTGGTATGAGTCCTTTTGCGAGTCTGATTGTACTTTTTATTCAGCTCCCAGTTCTTATTGCGCTCGGTATTGTGGCTATTTATGGTAGTGCTGGTATCAAGTTGCCTGCTATCAATCCAGACATTTTGTATTCATTTATTCCAGTGCCGGAATCTGTTTCAATGCTATTCCTTGGACAGTTTGATGTAACACAGTCGAGTTTACTATTAGCACTAGTGGTGGGTATCACTCAGTTTATTAGCACTAGTCTATCTTTACCTGCTCTAGCGCCACGAGCCAAAGACGCCTTACCAGATTTCAAAGAGGACTTCATGCGCAACATGCAGGTCCAAATGAAGTATGTAATGCCCGTGATTATGGTCTTTGTAGCCTACGCTTTCTCAGCGGCTATTGCTTTATACTTCTTGGTCAGTAACCTCACAACAATCTTACAGGAACTACTTGTGCGTAAGCATCGGTAATTTAGGTTTACAGTATAGGTACAGATGAATCTACACATATATTAAATGATGTGTCCCAAGTTAAACCATCAGCTGCACAACGGGCTTGGTTTTCTCGTAAAATATCTTCAGCTGATCGAAGGGCATTTT
>JBJORD010000022.1:0-17469 GCA_046049585.1 Candidatus Parcubacteria bacterium | reverse complement strand
GTCACCAGCAAACAAAGACAGTGCTGCGCGCGGTGACGTGCCACCAAGATGCAATCCTGAGAAAAATGCACCTGATGCCAACACCAAAGACAGACCGATCGCCAACACTGTGCGGGACAATGAATTGGTTGCACTGGTAACAACTTTTTCTTCACTGCTGACTGTGGTATCTTGGTACATATGCGTCTATTATGGCACACAGAATCCTTTGCGACAAAGCATAGTTTTGACTGTTGTTGTACTTAGTACATTTCTCTTTTTAATTCATCTCATATACCACACACCATGTTTAAGCGTTCACAAAACCCAGCACCAACCAGCACACCCCCACTCGTCTTTTACTCAACCGAAACAAGAGAATTGGCTTACTTTATTCCTCGTGTTCCTGGCCACGTCAGTATGTATTCTTGTGGACCAACGGTATATGACTACATTCATATTGGTAATTTGCGAGCGTTCATTTTTGCCGATATCCTCAAAAAGGTTCTCGAGTATAATGGGTTTACGGTGAACCACACTATGAATCTCACTGATTTTGGACACCTCACCAGTGACGCCGACGCAGGAGAAGACAAAATGATGAAAGGTCTCAAACGTGAAGGCAAGCCTGTTACCCTGGCAGCCATGCGCGAACTCTCAGACTTTTACATTGATGTATTTAAACAAGACATCGCAAAATTACGTATCAAGCCCCCTAGCACTTTCACTCGCGCCAGCGACTACTTGCGTGAGCAAATTGATCTTGTGAAGACTCTAGAAGAAAAAGGCTACACCTATGAAACCAGTGATGGTGTCTACTTTGATATCGCCAAATTTCCACGTTATGGCTGCCTCGGTAATATTGACATAGAAAGCCTGCGAGCTGGAGCCCGTGTCGAAGAAAATAAAGAGAAGCATCACCCAGCCGACTTTGCGGTATGGAAGAAAGGTTTACTGGGGTGGGACAGTCGCTGGGGCAAAGGCTTCCCGGGTTGGCACATCGAGTGTTCAGCTATGGCCATCGCCACATTGGGTAAAGAAATTGATATTCATACGGGCGGTATCGACTTAGGACCAACCCACCACAACGCCGAAATTGCCCAGAGCGAATGTGCAACGGGCAAACAATTTGTCCGATACTGGATGCATAATGAATTTCTCACTATAGACAATAGCAAGATTGGCAAATCACTCGGCAATGCCATCTCTCTCAGACAACTCA
The DNA here is from genome assembly GCA_046049585.1 of Candidatus Parcubacteria bacterium. GTDB lineage: Bacteria > Patescibacteriota > Minisyncoccia > Phycocordibacterales > UBA918 > OLB19. The sequence goes on along the minus strand of JBJORD010000022.1, from coordinate 16,268 downwards.
TTGATCAGGGCTTTTCGGCTGATGACTATCGGTACTTCTTACTTACCTCACACTATCGTTCACAAGCAAACTTTTCATTTGAAGCCCTGCGCGGTGCCAAACAAGCTCTCTTCCGACTGAAACGCTACATCTACGAAGAATACCAAAACACTCCAACCGAGCCAGACCAAACCTACCTCGCAAAATTCCACGAACACATCAATAACGACCTAGACACTCCACAGGCAGTCGCCCTACTTTTCCTTATTGCCAAAGACGATACCTTGGCTCCGGGTGTCAAATGCGCCACCATGCAAGCGATGGATGTCGTGTTAGATATTGGTTTGCGAGACACCCGTGATTCGGGATTGGCGGCTATTGGAGTAATCCAAAATGTCACCTTACCAGTAACCATTCAAGCCCTTCTCGATGCTCGTGATAGTGCTCGCCAAAACCGAGACTGGAGCGAAAGTGACAGACTACGTATGGAACTAAATATTGCAGGCTACACTGTCGAAGACACCCCACAAGGTACAAAAGTGAGCAAAGTCTAGGTTTTTCACTGTACTCTGTACACCAACTGAGGTATATAGAGTTCCTTAAGTATCCACTTCTTCCCCACTATCCACAGCGTTAGGTGATACCCTACTGCCACGGTATACTATGCACAATTATGAGCGACCAGCGTCCTAGTCTGAACAAGAATCTTCGTACAGCACCGCACAACGTCGATGCTGAGCGTGCCTTACTTGGTGCGATGTTACTGAAGCCCGATGTCATGCATGATATCTCAGTGACTGTGTTTCCTGAGAGCTTCTATGTAGACAAGCACCGCACCATTTATGATGCTGTCTATCAAATCTTTCTCAAGGGAGACCCGATCGATATAGTCTCAGTCACCAACAAACTCACAACTATGAACTCACTCGATCGAGTAGGTGGTGCGTCGTATATTGCCGAATTAATTGATACCGTACCGGCTGCTGGTAACGCGCAGTACTATGCCGATGTGGTGCAAGCCAAATCATTGTTACGTGGTCTCATTACTGCTTCAGAAGAAATTTCTGAACTGGCGTACCAGAATCCCGAAAATACTGAGGAGGCTATCGACAAAGCCGAAAAGACAATCTACCAAGTTACCAATGCACCAACCCAGCAAAAGTTCGAACAAATTGGTCGTCCACTCAAAGACGCGTGGGAAAAATTTGAGTACCTCAGTGCCAACAAAGACGAGCGTCGTGGTGTACCGTCTGGTTTTACTGGTCTCGACAATCTCCTTGGTGGCTTTCAAAGGTCTGACCTCATTATCTTGGCTGCCCGCCCAGGTATGGGTAAGACCACACTGGCTTTGGATATTGCCCGTAATGCGGCTTTGGGACACGGTGCTTCAGTTGGAATTTTCTCACTCGAAATGAGTTCGCAACAATTGGTTGAACGCATGCTTGCCTCTGAGTCTGGAGTTGATTCATGGAATCTCCGTAACGGCCGCCTTAAGGACGACAGCGAGTACACCGCCCTCCAAGAAGCTATGGCCAAACTCGATAGTGCTCCGATCTACATCGTAGATGAACCGGCTCTCAATATTGTAAAAATGCGATCTTCAGCTCGTCGTCTCAAGAACGAACACGGACTCAACTTGATTGTAGTGGACTACCTACAGCTCATGAGTCCAACGGCCACCAAATCAAGTGATTCGATGGTGCAACAAGTAACTGAGATTTCTCGCTCACTTAAGATTCTCGCACGTGAACTCAACGTACCAGTGATTGCCCTTTCACAGCTATCTCGTGCCGTAGAACAGCGTGGTGGCAAACCACGTCTCTCTGACCTTCGTGACTCTGGATCAATCGAGCAAGACGCTGACGTGGTGATGTTTATTCACCGTGAAGATAAGCAGAACAAAGACCAACCAGCAGAACGTCCTAATATTGCCGAGATCTTGGTGGAAAAACATCGTCACGGAGCGGTTGGTTCAGCCGAACTATACTTTGACGGTAAGCACGTCCGCTTCCTCAATCTCGATACCCACCACGCTAGTGCCTACGCAGGTAACCAGGATGATTTCTAAGACCGTACTAACACAAACAAACTGTAGATTTTCAAAAGCACCACCATTATGAACAAACTCGAACAACTCATTACCTATTTTGAAAAATTTCCCGGCATCGGTGGCAGGCAGGCCAAGCGTTTTGCTTTTCATATTTTAACTATGCCGCAAGCAGACACAGCTGAGTTGTCGACACTCATAAAGGAGCTACACAATACGGTTACCGAATGTGCCTCGTGCCACCGCTTTTTCGCCCACAGTCACACCACCATACAAAACATGTTGTGTGCCATTTGTGACAACCCAAATCGTGATCACAGCAAATTGCTGGTAGTGGCACAAGATGGTGATATTATCGCTATCGAACGCAGTGGTCTCTATAGCGGGCTGTACTTTGTACTTGGTGGATCTGTCCCCCTACTTCACAGTGAAGACCAAAAGAAACTTCGTGGCGGTACACTCAAGGCAACAGTAGAAGCTCGTATCCCAGCTGGTTTGTCTGAGATCATCCTGGCGTTTGCTGTCAATCCAGACGGAGAAAATACCGCTCGGTATGTCGAATCAATTATTAATAGTATCGACACCACCGAAACAAAACCAACCATCTCACAACTCGGACGTGGACTCTCCACCGGTAGCGAACTAGAATATGCCGATGCCGAAACCATAAAAAATGCTTTAAGTAATCGTGGATAACAAGTAGTGACTGATGTAATTTAGCTCCGCATTTCAGGTTTTAATTTACGATCAATCAAGTCACAACATACTCGACCAATTCCATTCTCTACATTATTTGGCAAAAGCTCAGAACCCTCTTTTATACCACTCCCCGCAAAGGCATGCCAGTAAGCCGAGCGTTTGAGGACGTCAGTAGAATACATTGATTCTAATTCTCTTGCTATTGCAGTAATTATTTCTGAGGTTGTTTCATCAGCACGTTCCAAAACGGTATACATAAATGCACGTAATTGCTCTGGATTCATGTATGGTGTGTTTTCTATTGATTCAGTCATTTTTAAATTGTAACAAAAAATCCCCATTTTGGGGAATGTCTGTTTTATAGAGTAGTAATCTGGATCTTGGCGTAGTGCTGGCGGTGACCAATCTTACGGTCGCGGTTACTTTTGGCCTTGAAGCGGATGATCGAGAGCTTTGGGCCTTTGGTTTCGCCGAGGTAGGTAGCTTCTACTTTACTGCCTGTATGTGGCGCACCGATAGTAGCCTTGGCACCATCATCAGTCATGAGCACAGTATCAAAGGTAATCTTGTCTCCTTCTTTGTGGTCACCCAAGAGCTCTACTTCTAAAGTGTCGCCAGATGAAACGATATATTGCTTTCCACCAGTCATAATGACGGCAAAAGGTTTGTTTGTTGTTGCAGTTGTTGCCATAGTGGTGGCTATTGTACTAGAAAGCCTGAAAATTGCAAGGGTTCTATTCGTCAGCACGGGTTGGCTTATCGATGGTCAAAACCTCGACCCCGGCCGCTTCACCGGTGATTTTGAGAATATCCTTATCTACCTTGGCAAGCTCTTTGTAGCCTGCGTTGTAGTGGTTAACAGTGGTTGCGAGCGTAGTACCGAGCTTATTGTAATAATCTTCATATTTGGCAATATGCCCTGAGAGTTTCTCAACATTCTTGATGATATCCTGGGCTTTTTCTTCAATTTCAAGCGCTTTAAGTCCCTGGAGCACTGTCTGCAGGTAGGCCAAGAATGATGTCGGGGACACGATAATCACCTTATACTTCCCCGCCGCACGCTGAATGAGATTATCTTCTCCCGCCCCGACCCGATTAGACAGCAGGTCGTAGTAGATGCCTTCATGCGGAATAAACATAAAAGCAAAGTCCATCGTGCCTTCAGTTGGCCTAATGTATTTGGCAGTTTCATTAATACGAAGTTTGAGATCGTTAACAAAGGCTTTTTCATAATTAGCCTTATCTTGCCCATCAGCTGCTTCAGCAAAGCGGTTGTAGTTTTCGAGCGAGAACTTTGAGTCTACTGGTATCACCTTCCCCTTTACAAATACTGCCGCATCGACAATCTCACCATCCGCAAACGCATACTGCATCTTGAAGCTCTCAGGCGGGAGAACATTTTGTAGGACCGTCTCAAGATAGTATTCACCGAGGATACCTCGTTGTTTGGGATTCTTAAGGATATTTTGTAGCTCTTTCAGCTGATCTGCGACAGCAAAAACCTGCTTGCTACTTTCACCCACGGCCGCTACCCCTTTCTCGACATGCAAGAGCTTTGCCCCGACACTCTCCTGAATTGAACGTATTTGCTCATTTACATCACGGTTGATCTGCTGCATAAGTTCACGACTCTCGCGGAATTGCATCTGACTACCTTCACGTGACTGCTTCGCCTGTTCACTCATCTGACCCTGGACGGTACGAGACAATTCTTGCATCTGTTGCTGCATGAGAAGCATACCTTCAGGTGATTGAGCTGGTTTTTCTTCCCGAACAAAAAACACATATAAAAACAGACCAACCAGTACCACCAATAACACCACCGCAACAACTATCAAAATTTCCATAACAGTCTCATTCTACCACAAGATAAATAATCACAGTTCCACCTTTACGTAAGTTTTAATGGGTTCATAATAACAAAAGGCACGAGCAGCGTGCTAGTAAATCAGTACAAAAACAGGGGGATGTGATGCCGAAAGATATTCAATCAAGAGTACGCCTGGACCCAACATGGAAACCACCTGCCGGCTTTCAGAAAGTCTTCAAGCAGAGACCGCGCGGAGCACTTCATCACATATCGTTGGTGGATCAAGCTGATGGAACAAACGGCGACCGCGTTCGACTACACTTGAATGAGGAGCTGTCAGAAGCCGAAAAAAGCAAGTTCGGTCAACTGATGTACGCCAGACATCAAGAATTGTTTGGTTGTGCATGCTGGGGTTCAAACAGCAACAAGCTTATCGTCCGCATCTCAATCAGAAAAAATAAACACTTGGCGGACGCTCGAATCGAAGTAGGCAAGCTTGCAGACCAAATCCTGCAAGAAATCTTTTCAGAGCGGCAAAAAAAGAAATAGCTCACCATCGTTGTCAGATCGAGCACCTCCAAGATCCCGGCCCTGCCGGGATTTCTCTTTTTATGCTAAAATACCACCATAACATTTGCATATGACACTTCACGAATCACTACGAGAATCATTAAAAGAAGCCCTGAAGGCCAAAGATGCGGTGCGCCTACGGACAGTACGCAGTATTATGACCGCCTGCACCAACGAACTCGTAGCAACAGGCAAAACCCCGCAAGACATGCTCGATGATGCGGGAGTACTTTCAGTAATCAAGCGCCTTGCTAAACAACGCAAAGAATCGATTATGCAATTTGAAGCGGCGTCACGTCCTGAACTAGCTGAACCAGAAAAAGAAGAACTAGTAGTACTCGAAGCCTACCTCCCTACTCTCATGGCACAAGACGCAATTCGTCCAATAGCAGTAGCCAAAATGACCGAACTTGGTATTACAGACAAGAGTAAGCTCGGAATACTGGTTGGTGCAGTGATGAAAGAACTAGCTGGCCAGGCTGATGGCGCTGACGTGAAGGCGGTAGTGGAAAGTTTGTTTTAATTATGGCTTTTGGTGATTTTGAGTTTGACCACAAAGCAAAGTTAACTCCTGATCAAATTCTTAATGACTTTGATTTGAAGAAAGACCATAAAACTAAAGTTATACATTTTCTTCTGGTAAAAGACTGCGGACTTAGACCTGAGACTGAATTTTCATTTGAGACGCGTGGCGGTCAAAAGGTTAACGTCGTTCACTTTAGAGATCGTGGCATTACCGCTACCTACACTATCACAGCAACAAAAATTGAGTTATCTAGCAAAGAGTCGCTCAATGACACAGAAAGTGGAAATGTTGACGCATTAGAAGAAGAGATTATAAATGAGCACATTCAAATTCTAAAAGACTACTTTTCACTACAACCTGACGATCGGCCAGAAGAGTAGTTAAGATTGACTACATTTATTATTAATGCCATAATGTTATAAGGCAAGAGCGAGGGAAAAAATGACCTTATGCAGTGATATCCACCATTCTGCATTGCAGCATGGTGGCGGTACGGTGACATTCACTTGTCCCGAAACAGGAGCTATCTTTGTGGGATATGCCGGAACTGGCGGTACATTTGTACCAACACAAATCACGCCAGCTGCAACTGGCAAGCTACCCATGCTAGTGGTTGCAGTTGGACAGGCGCCTTTTGCAGGCGCTAAGGCCAGATGAAATAGGGGCGGGTATGGTGATTTAAGAACACCATACCCGCCCCATTTTTATTTCCTTGCCAGAGTCTCTTTTTTAATGTTTAATAAGCTTAGTCACCTGGGGGATACATTGAGCAACATACAGGATGACAAATGAGAAACAGAAATATCAACACGGGTTTCCGTGTGCGTGTTTGCAGCCTAGAAAGAAGCCTTGAAAAAATTGACCTGGTGAATCAAAAACTGGGACAAGGTGTCAAACGCAAGCAGTATACGATCTGGTCACACATTGTGACCGACCTCACATCGTTCGCGCAAATGATGGTACACCTTCGTACCAATTTTGGCATCCAACTCACCTGGAGATGCGAATGATGCAAGGACTCCCAGAAATATGGGGAGACTGTGTGCGGTCATATCAAAGACCGTATCATCCACAACTGATATGGTTTATCACTAGTCAGTATGCGACTTTGTCGCTTGGTGAGCAGCTTGAGCTATTTTTCGACGATCCCAAAGTCATCGGTGAAATTGCTTGGGTAAACAATGGTATGCTGATTATCATATGGGCAGCCAAATCACTAGACGGGATCACCAAGATCCTCACGGATGCAGCGCTAATGTACTGCATCCCAACCAAAACTTTCGTCCACTAGGACGGTTCCCCGAGGCAGGGGCAAGGAACCCAGTGCGCTGCTACGCATTGGGTTCTCATTTTATACAAAAACCGAACTACACATCGTACTATCAAAACAACTCTTTTCCGTACTGTGTAGCTAATGTTTCGAGCGTCACCGCATCTGCAATACTAAACTCCCCTACTTTAGTTCGGCGTAAGTTATACAGCGTAGCTGGATACCCTAGTCGTCGTCCGAGCTCTTCGGCCAACGAGCGGATGTAGGTACCACTCCCTACTGCAAAACGCACAGTCACAAGCTGAAAACTTTTTCCTTCATATACTAGGCCACTGGTTCCAAGTAGCTCAGCTGTATCAACACACATCGCACGTGCTGGTACTGGAGCCGCCATTGCACCACGTTTTTCGGCAGCTCGCGCCCGCTTGTACATCGGAATACCATCGACCTTAATCGCACTATAGGCAGACACTGGTAAAGTAATATCACCCAAAAGTGTGGCGAGAGTGGTAGAGATTTTTTCGTCCGAAAAAATCTCTACCACCTCTTTTTCCTCGAGTACTACCCCCTCCATGTCACCAGTACTGCGCTGTTGGCCAATGAGGATCTCAGCACGATACTCTTTGTCTAACTTTACTAACCCCGTCAGGGTCTTGGTACCAGGACCCACACCAACCAACATAAGTCCCGTCGCCAATGGATCAAGCGTCCCTGCGTGCCCCACTTTTTTGATACTACAAATCCGCCGTACCCGCGCCACCACGCCAAAAGATGTCAGCCCTTGGGGCTTATCAATCAACAGTATGTTGTCTTGTGGTTCCATTCACTGCAATCTACAAAAATACTGCTAACTTTGTCAAGAAATAAGCAAAAAAGATGAGCATCATGAGCCCTTCCCAACGCATTACCTGACGAGACAATCCGATCACAAAGATCATGAGTGAGGCTGCGAGCATAAACCAGATACCGAGTCCGAGTACGACTGTATCTACCACGAGTGGCGCCCTCAGCGCGGGGATACCAAGAACGACAAGTGCATTAAAGGTATTGGAACCAAAGATATTACCCACCGCCATCTCCATATCCTTTTTTCGCACTGATTGAATCCCTACCATCAACTCAGGAAGCGATGTGCCGATTGCCACAGCGGTAATAGACACAAGACCAATGGGCACAGCCAAAGCAGTAGCAATATTGACAGCCATCTCCACTGTATAGTGAGCACCAACAAGCACCGCCCCCAGTCCAAAGCCCATAGTAGCGAGGAGAGCCAGCTTTAGCTTTGGTCGATCCGATTCTTCTGCACCTTGTTTGGATTCGACAATGATGTACCACAAGTACGCACCGAAGATGGCGAGTACAAAGGCTGCGTCGATCCGATCAACGGTTCCATCAACAATCACAGCGACGAGAATGGCTTGGGAAATCACAAACAGTGGCAATTCGGTTTTGAGAATATCTTGATTAAAGGCCAGACGACCAGCAATCACCGCCATAAGACCAACAATAAGTAAAATATTGGTGATATTAGAACCAACCACATTAGCTGCTACCAGCTCGGTTGAACCCTGCAAGACTGCCGCAATTGATGATGCCAATTCGGGTAGTGATGTCCCAAATCCAACAATCAAGATACCGATCGCAAACGCACTCATACCCAGTGCTCGTCCCACTTGCTTGGCGCCATCCAAAAAGATATCGGCCCCTTTGATAAGTACGTACAACGAAAACGCCAACATTGCTCCCCACTCTACTAACTGCATGATATCCATACAAAATAACTTACAACACTAACAAATCAGGCATAAACACCAGCATCATACCAAGCAGTAACATCAAGATACCACCGATGAGCAGTGACCACTGGGCATACTTGGCACCATGGGCTTCCAAGCGACCAAATCCCCAAATTGCCAAACCAAACACCACAAAATCATCCACCATATAGCCAAGCGTGTATACCAAGATATACCACTGCCGTTCTACAAAGGTCAGCATGTTGAGATCGAGAATCTTGGTGTATGCTTGCGGAATCCCAATTGAACAAGCAAACTCAATGACGTTGACAGAGAATGCAATCAGGATAATGGCACCGATGGTAGTGATAGTAAGAGGCTGATTAATTACCGCCTTCAGTTTGTTGACGGTTCTCGTTTGCGAATCAATGTCAGTAATATCACACACGAGCGCGGTGGCTTTGTTTTTGCGCCAACGATACAAGAAAAACGTACCACCGCCAAGTGCTAGTATTCCTACCAGTGGTGTCACAATCTGATCGAGGGCCACAAAGTCCCAGGTCTTGTACCAGACATTTAAAATCAAGTTGTACATTACCGCCTCTGCCACAATGAACAGTCCTGCTAGGAACAGCATCTTTTTGCGACTACCAGCTTGGGCGAGCAACATCAAGAATGTGATCAACACCCACATCGCACACGGATTGAAGCCATCGATAATACCGAGGACCAACGAGAGAGTGAATAGTGAAAATGACTTAAGATCAACGACGCCAATTAGTGGCAAATCAAATACATATGATGCCGTAGCAGTGGTACATCCGATCTCTGAACAACCACCACCAAAGGCGACACTCTGTGCTGGTGCTAGCGCAATATGATCAGCTACGGTGCGTACCTGACTCTCTTTGGCCGCAGCAATACCAGCCTTGATCTCTGCACCAGTTGTCCGATCACTGTTGTACCCAAGATACACTCGCTCTCCAATGACCGTGATTGGTGTTACCTTTGATAGTTCGTGCTTTGCTACCACTTGCTCATACAACGATTTGGCTTTTGGATCGGTCACAATATTCAAATAGGTATAGGCAATCCCCTCGGCCGCCATAAACTCTTTTTGTGCCTTACAAAAACCACAATCATCTCGACCAAACATGTATACCATCCCAGGCGCCACTGCTGCACTCTCACTTTCAGCCATTTCGGCGACTACGTCACCATTTGAGGCCACCGAAGGTAACGGCACGACCGTACTGACAGACCAAATCCCGAGTAACACCCACACTGCAATTGCTAGTTTTTTCATAACTCGGACAGTATAGCAGATGACGGCTCGAGATGAGAATCCGTTGTGTCACAGACACAATGGGCACACACGGCCGCGTCATGTCTATCGCGCCACGATGCAAGCGCCACTAACGACACCCCGGTGGTTCGTTCGGTGGTGCGAATAGCCTCTACCCGTACCAGGTAATCAGGCATAATCTGTGCCACCTCGAGCCAAAATGGCTCCCGATGATGTAAGTGTCGGAGGTGGCACAATTCATGTACCACAATGTAGCGCGCCATACACGGCGGCAAAAAAGCAAGTTTGTACGAAAAATTCAAGTTACCGGCGGCCGAACAGCTACCCCACCGACGCCTGGTATGTCGGATCGCAATCCGACGCGGAGAAAAGCCGTACCGTGTTGCATAGGTCGCTACCATGCCAGAGATGATACCGCGTGCGTACTCACGATGTGTCAGGTACGCTTGGCGGGTACTAGACACCCTCGTGCGCTTGGCACGACGCACCACTCGTCTAACAACTCGCCACACCCGCTTCATACATTAATCCAACTGCGCCAACGAACGCACCAAGCGAATGAGTCCGTAATCATATTGTTCTCCCGTTACTTCATAGAGCGGTTTCAGCTTTTCGTCTCCGTGCACACTAATCGCTTTACGAATATCAGAAATCGCCGATCCGGTCGTATCTAGTTCACGAATAAGCCGCTCGAGATCACTTTTTGTCACCTTCCCAACGGTAGCGAGCTTGTCTATATGTTCGGTGATAGTACTCACTGCCAGGGCTCGCTTTTGTACTATCTCTACTAGTGTATACCCAGCAGTAATTAAGGTGAGCGTTTCATCTAGTGTACTTAATTTGTCTACCCGCGCCTTCACCGCTCGCTTACCACTGACAACAACGGTGTCAGGATCAGGCAGCTTACCGCCACACGCGGTGACAAATTGCGTCTGCAATGTTTGTATTTCTTCTGGAGACAGTGATGTAAAAGTATCTTCAGCATGATCTGAATCAGCGTGAAATTGCTTGTCTCTGTTTACTACCTTAGGATCAACCTGAAGAGCATTGGGGTGCATACCCAGCACCTTCAATCCCGCCAAACTCCGCACTCGAGACAACGCCACATACCCCTGCCCAAACACAAACGCCTTCGATAGATCAACTTCAGCCGCGTCCAAACTCATACCTTGCGACTTATGCACGGTAATCGCCCACGCGAGTCGAAGTGGCACTTGTTCGATAGAAGCTTTGATTTTGCCGTCTTCGATCACATCCCAACTCATGGGTACCATAGTAATCCGCTTCCCTTCCATGGTTTCAATAATTGGATACCGATCGGCCCCCGTATCAAAAGCCACCACTCGGGCCAGGGTCCCGTTCACATACCCGGCTTCAAAATTATTCTTGGTACACATCACCATCGCATCTTCTTTTAACACCAACGTATCAGGAGATAAACAGTTTTTAACCAGCACTTCAAGCAGCGGTTTACTACCGCGACCGGCCATAGAAAAAGTTCTCGTCGAGCCAGACAATTCAGCAAGTTTGGTCGCGTTGACCGCATCGACATCGGCATTATGTGTGTAGAGCCTTGTTGGCTCTATCCCTTCATAAGCAATATCGGTCTGCTCATTAAGGAGGGTGTAATGATCTTCATCAATTTCATTACGGCGAATTGACGACAAGAGACCAAGCAGCAACTCATCTTCTTGGCGATGTTGTTCAGTGAGGTAACACACAAGCGGTCTCGCTTCGAGCCAGGCTCGTGACTCAAATGCGTATCGCATCATATCTCCCTGACGAGTAACTGGCGGAAGCTGAAAGAAGTCACCCACGAAAATTACCTGAAGTCCACCAAAGGCATCTTTCCGCTGCCGAATCGTCCGACAAATAATATCTACCATATCAAGAAGCTTGCCATCAAGCATCGAAATCTCATCGATCACGAGCACGTGCGCTTTTTTTACCCGCTTGACGGTCGACTCGCGCCCCACAATCTGATCAAGATCGTATTGTGTGAGGGTATCCCGCGCGCCAGCCCCACTCCACGAGTGAATGGTCATACCCCCAATGTGGGTCGCAGCAATACCCGTTGACGCTGTGACCGCCACCGAGAGTCCACAAGCCTCAAGCCACGCAATGTACTGATTGATCACATACGTCTTACCAGCCCCTGGTTCACCGGTGAGAAATACATTCGCCCCCGTCTGCAACACCTCAAGTGCCCGCGCTTGGTTCATAGTAGATTTACTATATCATGCTTTGATAACAGTGCCGTCATAACTTCGGTTATTTTAAAACAATAAACCTCATGCTAGAATAATTGTATGAAAGTGACGGAACATAACTATGCGTTTATAGATTCACAAAATGTCTATCGCGGTATCAGATCACAGGATTGGGAGATCGACTGGTTCCGTTTCAGAAAATATCTAAAAGAGAAATATTTGGTTACCACTGCGTATATGTTCCTTGGTTATTTACCCACCAATGACAGCTTATACGAACTATTACAAAAAGCTGGCTTCATACTCAAGTTTAAACCAGTAATCCCAGATGAAGCAGGAAAACCAAAAGGAAATGTGGATGCCGACTTGGTACTGCAAGTAATGATTGATTATCCCAATTATGACAAAGCGGTGATTATAACCAGTGACGGAGACTTTTATTCACTCATCCGACATCTGTATGCCAACAGGAAGCTCAAAATAGTCATGAGTCCATACATCAAAACCTGTTCTACACTGCTAAAAAAGGAAGCGCGGGAGAAAATCATCTATATGGACAATCTACAACAGAAAGTAGGAAGAAAGAAAAACACCGCCTAGGGACGAAACCATAGGAGGTGTTTTTCATGTGTATAAACACATAGTACTACCGCATTTCCTTCTAGTCAAGGATTTATCTACAATCAAACATTGAATGTAGAGAAATTTTCTCCCCTACCCCTGTCTGCAACACCTCAAGTGCCCGCACTTGGTTCATAGTGAGAGCTGTATACCACGCAAAGGTATTAGAAGTATAAAACATGACGGTAGTACAATCGCTTAGTTGCTTTAAAGCAAAATAAATCGTATTGTTTTAGAAAACAAGGAGATGTCACAATGATTTTTGAGTTCTTTTTTAACATGCTCTCTCGCTTGCAGAACTGGTATCGACCAGAACTCACCGACGAGCAAATTCTCGCTACAATCGAGAATGCTAGAGAGACCATGATACCGGTTTCAGTTGGACCATACACCATATTGTCTGGGGTAGCGGTCTATTATCCCGATCATCGCATCGATGCTCAGATGTTACTTCACCAATTGCGGCGCCTCTGTGCACGACAATTGGTGAGACTAGAACAAGATTCATCTGGTAATTGGGTGTGTGCCCGTATCGATGTACCACAGTAAGGCCACACCAGCATCGACCTGTCGCAGGACCATGATCACGCCGCCAATATTATTTTTTTAAAATAATATTGGCGGCGTGATTTCTTTTTATTTGTGGACAGAGAAATATTTATCACTTGTCATGCGGTACACTATAGGTACCTATGGCAACTCGTTCTTTATCTATTATCAATGCTGATGACGTACAAACTATCAAAGTACGTACCAAAGCCAAGAAGCCAACTACCAAAGTGGCGAAAAAGGTCGTTAAAAAAGCGATTGCTACTACTGTAGATAGTAAACACTACCTTAGTCTCGAAACAATTGAAAAAGAAAAAGTTACCCTCCCCACCAAAGCTAAAAAGACTACTACTAAAGTAGCCAAAAAAGTCGCTGCCAAAAAAACGACAAAGAAAACCGTAGTCACCAAAAAAGCAACGACAAAAAAAGGTACTGCTACTACCGAGCATGATCACGATACACACGACCATAATCATGAGCACACCATTCCACTCTCACGAGTCCCCGTGCGCAACATCGCTGGCAAAGATAAAATAACCATCAAGCGTCACCCGCTTGGCCACCTCCTACTTGAAAAGAAACTACGTGAGGTTGGTTTTAGTGGTGGTATCAGTAGTGACCGTTCAGTACTAGAAAAGTACAGTACCGACGAAAGTATTTTCCACATCAAACCGCAAGTAGTGATCCAGCCAAAATCTGTCCGTGACGTGGAGTTGGCAGTGCGTTTAATTGCCGAAGAAACTAAACGCTTCACTTCACTCTCTCTCACTCCTCGAGCGGCTGGTACTGGGCTGTCTGGTGGATCACTTACCGATTCACTCGTGATCGATGTGTGTCCTCACCTCCATAAAATTGGTGAAGCTAAAGTCACCAAAGACGGAGCCACCATTACTTGCCAACCAGGAGCAATGTGGCGCGATGTAGAAAAGAAGCTCAAACAAGTAAACACCTACATCCCCTCATACACCTCATCAAAAGACATCTGTACCATAGGTGGCGCAGTGGCCAATAATTCAGCTGGCCCCGACTCACTGCGCTATGGACACTGTGCCGACTGGGTTGAAACCCTAGATGTGATTTTGCACGACGGCCACACCTATACCATCAAGCCAATCACGTACAAAGAATTCAAGACTCTCACTAAAGAAAAGCACGCACATGCCCGCATTGCTCGTGAGATATTCGCGCTACTAGAAAAGAACGAATCAATTATCAAAAACGGTAAACCAAAGACTGCCAAGAACTCAGCTGGATACGCTTTGTGGCATGTGCTCTCCACTAGTGTTGAGGACTTCAAAAAAGGTAAAGGCACCTTTGACCTTACTCGTTTGATTTCAGGTAGTCAGGGGACGATCGGTATTATTGTTGGCATTACTATGCGAGCGATCCCTATTCAAAAGAATACCACTCTCATCGCCCTTCCTCTCTTCAAACTCGATGACGCGGCCAAAGCAATTCTGACCGCCCTCAAATACAATCCGATTAATGTCGAAATATTCGACGCACTCACGTTTGATCTTGCGCTCAAAAATCCAGACTTCTTCAAGCAACGCCTCTCCGGACTCGACTACTACAAGACCATGCTCGCCATGTACACGACCTATCATATTCGTTTTGGTCGCCAAACACCCGAATTCACCATCATCATCACCCTCGATGAAGAAACGACCGCAAAGACCCCCGCAGCTGATATCGCTGCCGCTATCTCAGTCCCTGGCGCCAAGGCACGGGTGGTACGTAATCCAAATGAGGTAGAGATGTTCCTCCAAATCCGCCGGGCCAGTTACTCACTCTCAAAACTGCTTGACCCAGGTAAGCGCCCAGCCGCCTTCCTAGAAGACATGACCGTCCCACCCGAGAACCTTGGCAAGTTTTTCCTCGAGATCAAATGTCTCTTCAAAGAGTTTAATGTACGTTCGGCTATTCATGGACATGGTGGTAATGGTCACTTCCATTTCTATCCCCTCCTCGACTTCACCCAAAAGACCACACCGATGCTCATAGAGCGGATGGCCGAACGTTTCTACAGCACAGCGGTCAAGTTCAAGGGTAATATCTGTGGCGAACACAACGACGGAATCATCCGCACACCATTCCTGAACAAGATCTTCAGTAAACCAGTATTAGAACTCTTCAAACAAACAGAAGCCATCTTTGACCCCGACGATATCTTCAACCCTGGCAAGAAGGTCAACCCACGCTTTGATATAAAAGAGTCGATTAGACACACCAACTAAATCCGAAAGCCCGCACTTGAAAGTGCGGGCTTTTAGTAACGAGGATGTTGCGGGCGACTGACAACCTGCCTAAACTGTGCCACCAGCTCTTGTCGCCAGCTATCTACCATAGCGGATGTGAAGGCCTGAGGCATTACGCACACCAACTCCACATACAGGTGAGGGTGATGTTCACTGTGTCGCAAGCGGTAGTGGCAGTTCTTCACTTCACAGATACTTCTTGGCAAACTTGCCAAGAAACCTTTGGTACACCATCGTAAGTCGTCGCCGATTACCTCCTTACTCAACACCATAACAAACCGGTGCGTACTTTTCTTCCAAAACCATATCGACACAACATCCGACCCGCCCTCAGGATCAACATGTGTGACGTACTGTATTGGAACAGAACAACAAAGATCAGACATGATGCTGAACTCCTTTCGCTGACTTAATCATACGCTCATCTACATAAGACGCAATCATGACTGTGGTAATTCAAGTCCTCACGAAAACAGGCGCGCGGGAAGAGTTCCCCGCGCGCCCGATTCTTACGCCCGACCGTAAGCTTCTTGTATTGCTACTTTGAATGTCTCAGCTGGTGTCTGTTTACCTGAGACGACGAGCATGAAGGCGGGATAAAAACGCTCCGCCGCCAGCATAGCACACGTGATCAGTTGATCGATTTGACGTACCGTCACCAGATGCTCTGGATCAACAATCAAACCA
>JBJORD010000021.1:0-12489 GCA_046049585.1 Candidatus Parcubacteria bacterium | reverse complement strand
GTCCCAACGGGCGAAGCGTCACTTGGTCGTCTCTTCAACGTGCTTGGGCACACCCTTGATGGTCAGGGCGAAGTAAAGGGCGGCACTATGCGTGCGATTCACCAAGAAGCGCCAGCGTTTGTGGATCAGTCGACCAAGACTGAAGTGTTTGAAACTGGTATCAAGTCGGTAGACCTCCTCGCACCATTCATTAAGGGAGGTAAGGTTGGACTCTTCGGAGGAGCGGGAGTAGGGAAGACCGTTCTCATCCAGGAACTCATCCACAACGTAGCCTCTGAGCACGGTGGGTACTCAGTGTTCGCTGGTGTTGGTGAGCGTGTGCGTGAAGGAAATGACCTCTACCACGAAATGAAGGACTCAGGGGTGCTTGATAAGACTGCGCTCGTATTCGGTCAGATGAATGAGGTGCCAGGTGCGCGTGCTCGTGTGGGACTCACTGGTCTTACTATGGCCGAGTCACTCCGCGATCAGGGTGGTAAGGATGTACTCTTCTTCATGGACAACGTGTTCCGCTTTACTCAGGCTGGTCAGGAAGTATCGTCACTCCTAGGGCGAGTATCATCAGCGGTGGGGTACCAGCCGACTCTCGCTGAAGAAATGGGTCGGATGCAGGAACGTATTACCTCAACGAAGAACGGTTCTATTACTTCAATCCAGGCAGTGTACGTGCCAGCAGACGACATGACAGACCCAGCGCCAGCCACTACCTTCTCGCACCTCGACTCAACCGTGGTACTGAGTCGCCAGCTCGCCTCACTTGGTATCTACCCAGCGATTGACCCACTTGAAAGTAACTCATCAGCCCTCAATCCAGCGATTGTAGGAGAAGAGCACTACCGTGTCGCCCAGGGAGTGAAGATGGTACTCCAGCGGTACAAGGACCTCCAGGACATCATCGCGATCCTTGGTATCGAAGAACTCTCAGAAGAAGATAAGCAGACCGTGTATCGTGCTCGTAAAATCCAGCGCTTTATGTCGCAGCCGTTCTCAGTAGCGGAAGTATTTACGGGTGCGCCGGGCAAGTACGTATCACTCGCTGATACGGTTCGTGGCTTCGGCGAAATCCTCGATGGTAAGCATGATGAGAAAAACGAGGGGGCCTTCTACATGAAGGGTAGTATCGACGAAGTCGCATAATCTATGGCTAAATTTTTGAAACTAACTATAGCTCGAGTCGATGGACCAGTCTTTGACGGGGAAGTTGTTTCAGTGACCCTCCCCGGTACCGAAGGTGAGATGACTATTATGGCTGATCACGAAGCCCTAGTATCGGCCCTTAAAGCAGGTGTCGTCACGGTTCGTCCTACTGCTGGTGAAACAACTACCTACGAATTAGAGAGTGGCACTATCGAAGTTCGTGACAATCACGCTACAGTTTTGATTTAGCGGTATTAGTTCTGTCATGAAAAATTTAATAAAATCTGTGAAGAAGAATAATGTGTATCGAGTCACTGAACGTTCAGGAGATATTTCAGATTATGTAGTTGTATCAAAACAAGTTTTTTTTGGCGGGAATTTTGCCTTTCGCTTCCTTGTATCAAAGAGTAATGTGTCATTACTTGATTTAAAGGTATACAAGAATCGAATTAAATCACGCCAGAGAATTAATGTTTACGATTTCCACCATGCTATAAAGGAAAACAGAATTTCTTTAGTGTCCCAGTTTGATGCAGTAATGCCAGATGTGATTATTTTTCACAATACTAAGAAGAATCAACTATTTGTTGGTGACGATATGAAGTTTGATAACAAATTTTATTTGTATGATCTGGAAAATCTAACTAAACTAAAAAAATGTTTGTCTACATTAAATTCAGATGAAAGTCGCTACAAAAGATTCACATTCAAGTGTAACGTTTTATAAATTGATTTATCTTGCTGGAGTATTTTTATAATTAAATTTCTATGAAAAAAGTTTGGTCAATACAACATGCCGGCAATACGATTGTAGTCACCAATGAATGGAGTTGGAACGGTGATACCACTGAAAGTATTATGATTAATGATGAGGTGATACAAACACGCAGTTACAATGTAACCGATGTGTCGGTTACGCGCGCCCTTGGTACTATATTCATCATAGCGTACGGTAGTCATACGTATCGTATTGTATGTGGTAGTGCCTGGCATTTGTGTGGTATGGCATGCCGTGTTGAAGTTGATGGTAAACGAGTGGGTGGCAATCGCATAGTGCTGTTTGCTAAAGAGTCAGCATAGATACGCCAAAAATAAGTTCGGGTTCACCCCGAACTTATTTTTGACAACCCGGGCAGTAGTGAGTACCACGACCAGCACAGCGGATTTTTTTGATAGTAGTACCACAACGAGGGCAAGGAGTACCCTGTTTTCCAAAGACCTGGAGGTAGTCAGTGTAATTGCCATTCTCACCACCAGTATCAACAAAGTGTTGGAAGGTGGTGCCACCCACAGAAATAGATTTGTTCATAATATCACCAGCGGCTTTTGCCAGTTCTACCGCCTCGGCTTTGGTTACTTTATTGGCGAGGCGGGTAGGGCGCACCTTGGCAACGTAGAGGGCTTCATCGACATAGATATTGCCGAGTCCTGCCACAAACGACTGATCAAGGAGGGCTGCCTTGACTGGTGTCTTCCGTCGCTTTAGACCCTTTATGAAGTATTCAACGTCAAAGTCTGATCGAATTGGTTCGGGACCAAATTTACTACGAGCCGCCAGCACCTCGCTCTCGTTGGCAATTTTTACATAACCAAACAATCGCATATCGTTGAAGAAAAATTGCACGCCATTAGCAAGTTCAAAGCTAATGCGCGTATGGCGATTGGGTAAGTGAATATCAGTAGGTGAAAGCGAATGTCCACCGCCACCGACATTGCCAGTCGTGTCCAAAAAAAGAAATTGCCCGGTCATCTTGAGGTGCGCAAGGAGAAAGAAGTCAGGTTCGTCTAGAAAACTAAAAATCATTAATTTTCCAATTCTGTCGATATGGGAAATTGTCTTGTTTTGTATTTGCTTTGCAAAATCGGCCACATGGTTAGCTGATTTTTGATGGTGGACCACTACTTTTGTGATTTTGTGATTTTTGAGTCGAAGCAAAAGCTGTAATCGGACAGTTTCAACTTCTGGTAGTTCTGGCATATAGTCATATTGTACCGAGTTAGCCTGGTAATTGCCAATACCTGCAACACTGCCAATTTTATTAGTCTAATAGACAAATAATTGTGTGTAATTACAATAAAACGGTATACTATGCATCATGTGTTCTAGTAGTATATATCTGGGATTCTTGGCTTGCCTCGTTGGTGTGATGGGTGGTTTGGCTGGTGTTGTTTTTCATATTCTGTTGTCTTTTACGCTCGCTACGCTCTATGGTACCAATGATATTGTAACGACACTTAATACCTATCCTTGGTGGGTGGTAGTACTTTTGCCAGCGATGGGAGGTTTATTGACTGGTCTCTTGGTGGTGATTACCCGTACTCCGGAAATTGCTGGTGAAGGAATACCGGCGATTAAAATTGCACTCGAAAAGCAACAAAGTGTCGTTCGTTACCGAGTTGCGTTACTAAAGACTACCGCCACTATTGCAACCATCAGTACCGGTGGTTCAGCTGGGCGCGAAGGCCCAATAGTACAAATTGGTTCGGCGCTTGGTTCGATGGTGGCGCAATTAGCCAAAGTCCCACACGCTTCGCGAGAGACGCTCTTGTTGGCTGGCGCTGCCGCAGCGATGGCGGCGACGTTTGGTACTCCGGCTGCCGCGTTGGTGTTTGTGGTTGAAGTGTTGCGTCGTCCTATGACACTATGGCGTGTGATATTGCTAGGCACGGCAGTGGTGTGTGCAATGGTAATAGCCCGAGGAGTGTTCTCGTATCAAGGGTTGCCAGTACCAGTACCAACTATTATCACTCTAGATACCAACGCACTTTTCTTAGCTGCTGTTGTTGGTGTGGTAGCTGGTTTGGTTGCTGTCTGTTTTACATATACTTTAAAAATTACGCGCACCGTGAGTAATCAAATAGTCCCACAACAATGGTTACGTCCTGCTGTTGGCGGATTGTTGGTAGGGGTTTTACTAGTGTGGCTGCCAATGCTACATGAAGCCGCCTCGTATCAATTTGGGACTGATCTTACTAATGGCATCAGTCTGCCGGTTGGCTTTTTGATTATTGTATTAGGTACAAAAATAGTTGCGACTGCACTTACTGTCGGTACGGGTGGTTCGGGAGGTATTTTTGCACCCTCACTAATACTTGGTGTTATGGTGGGAGCTATTGTACAGAGTGGGGCAGAGGCTTTTGGATTGCAGATTTCGACCCAGCTATTATTGGTTGGTATGGCAGCAGTGTTTGCTGGTGCAGCTCATGCACCAATCACCGCCGTGTTTATGGTGTATGAATTAGCAGATACTACCGCATTATTGCCATCGCTCATCATTGCTTGTGTTATAGCGTACGTGACAGCCCGTGCCGTTACGAGACAGCACATTTATTCAGTTCATACATAAAAATACGACACCTAGGTGTCGTATTTTTATGTACTATGTACTGTTTAGAGAGTGAGACTATCTTTGGCAGCTGACTCGAGGCCTTCTTCTTTTGGAACAGCTACTTTACAAGAATCCTTGGCAGTTTTCTTGAAGGCGTCCCAAGCTGCTTTGCGATCAGCTTTGAGTCCAGTGTGTGCTGCCTTGCTGTCTGTACGCCAGGTTGCCCAGGCTTTCTTCAAGGCTTCGCGGCTACCAGTATCACTGCCATTCCAGGCAGCGACCATTGCTTCTGTTCGCTTGGTTAAGGCACTAGTCATATCGGCTGAAAAATCTTTCCAAGCTGAACCAATGGCAGCTTCGCGAGTGGCGACTGCTGTGGCCATACAAGTACGGTCAATAGTACTTGACGCTTGTTTGCCTTCTCGTTCGGTCTTATCTTTGGTAGTGCTTGCCATTCCTTTTCCTTTCTTCATTGCGTCAAAGCGCTCCATGAGTGACTTGTATTGAGTCTTAAGTGTGTTTGTTGGGGTATTTTCTTCTGCTTGCGCAAATACTGGGGCACTACATACCACTGCTAAGGCAGCAATAAGTACGGCTTTATGGGTCATTGATATGGTCATATGGTTACAATTATATGTAATGTCCAAAGTATAACAAAAAGAGCCACCATAAGTGACTCGATTTGTGTATAGGAAGTCTTAGGTCCCAGCAGGGAGACTTTGACAGGCAATACCGTCTCCGTCACGATCAAGGCCGTGCCGATCAGGATTCTCAGCTGTTTTACAAGTCTCAAATACCTCTTGCGCTTCACCTTGGGTTTTGAAATCGCTGCAGTTGTAGACATTTTCTTCACACATGGCGCCATAGATGGCGTTGCCGTTCTCGTCTCTTTGGATCACTGATTCACTGAGAGACCCGGTTTCCATTAAGCGACCGAGATCGACGTCAGTACTTGTGGCTTCTAATCCAAGAGCAATAAGGAGTACAGCGCCGATACCCAGCATCCATAGACGTGTCTTTTCAAAAAAGAAGGCTATAACAGCAACTAAGATTAATAATCCAACAATTATGATGAGGCGAGTTTTTTTACTTCGTCGCCAAGCAGCCACTTCTTTCATATGTGTACATTAAGTTGTTATGTCCATAATTATACGTGACAAAATTGACCTGTCGATAGAAAAAGCAGCGTACCAAAAAGAGGGTACGCTGCAGTCTTAGGTAGTCGCCCTAATGGGCGGCTACGCTCTTTGAGACCAAGTCAACGGTATAGCTGAGTGACACTCCATCCCCAAGCTGCAGTACGGCATGATGCCGATACTGATCGTTGGTGGGGAGGTGTTGCCAAGACCCATTACGAATCCAATGGGCAACAAAATCCTTTTCGCGACCATACTGATAGAAAGCGAACTCGTTGGCGCGAACATAGAACTGTACCTGCGTCCGCATCTTGGTAAGCCAGCGGACTTTGGTCTGTACTGCATCAGCGGTGATGGTTTGGTATTCGCCACTGAGAGGCAGTCCAGTGAGCTGCATGGTGAATGTTGGCACCATTTCACTTTTGGCTGGACCAACTTTGCTCGCTGGTGCGGGGACGTTGGCGGTGTCAGGTGCCATCGGCAACTGACGGAGTTCATCCTCGATTCGCAGCCACAGCAGTTTCAAAAGCAAATGTGCTCGCGAAAAAATGCTGTGACGGCGATTAGGATGCACGAAGTACTGGTACCCTTGGTGGTTGGTGTCAGTGCTGAGGTCATAACGGTTCCGAAATTGTTCTTCATCGGAACGAAATTTCCACGAGATTCCTTTCCAGCCCTGATGCCAGATACCTTGATACGATACGATCAAGAACGTGCTTGGTCGACCGAGGGTGTCCTCTTCCTTGGCCGTACGGTGCATGATACTCATATCCTCGATCGTGACACCAAATGAGAGATGCTCTCGATGAGACGACAGTGCCAGCAGATGGCCATGCCGCCGACCGTCGAGGTGACGGTCACCAGTACATACTTGGCGGGGAAGGGCAGTGGTGTAGGCTGGCAGTTCGAGCACAGTTGGCTTTTGCATCAGGTGAACAAGAAACGAAGCCAGGTCCATATCTGTTGGCCGTGGACGACCCTTGCGGTCGACGAGGGCACGAGGCCGTCTGCCAGGGTAGCCAATCTGCAACAGGGACAGCACGTCTCTGACGAATTCTTCGGTCAGAGGGGTAGAGCGATCGAGGATGTGCTTTGCAACAGAATCAGTCCCATTGATGACAGCGGCAACTGATTTGGCGAGGGAGGGTGCGGCGTTAGCCATTAGTCGGTCTCCTTGGTTGTGACAATGAACGTTCTGGCATGAGTGTAGCGGTAGAATGTAAATATGTAAAACTGTCGACGAATATCGACAAATGTGCTACAATCATGAATATGAAAACCGATACCATTAGTGCTGCCTTACGGCGACTTGATATGAGCGAAAGCGAACAGGCCATTTATCTCTCACTGTTACGTGAAGGGCGAGCGACAGCTCGAGTATTAGCCGATCGAACAGGACTAACTCGACCATCTGTCTATGACCAACTAAAGAAGTTATTAGCAATAAACTTAGTAGTTGAACTTGAGGTCGAAGGCAGGGCCCATTTTGCTGCGAGTGATATCAAATACCTCGACGCACTGCTTGGTGATCGGATTGATCGTCTCGAACAGAGTCGGCAATTTCTTCTTGCAGCACTACCTGATATTAGTGCGGGTCTTGATACGGTGACGCCGAAGATTCGCTTCTTTGAAGGTGAAGAAGGTATGAAGCAGGTGCTTAAAGATGTTATGTGGCATGATGGTGTCACAGTAGAAGCTACTTGGAATGACGCTGAAATGAAAAAAGTCTACGACCCAGCTTTTCTCACCTGGTGGAATGAACGCCGATCAGCCAGGAAAATTCGTATACAGTGGCAAGTCCCAAAAAACGGTACTGCCGATTCAGTACTTTTATTCAATCCAATACTCGATAATGTGGTGCAAAGCACTCATGAGCGTCATACAACAATGACTCGTCTTGTGTACGCCAATTCTGTGGCATGTATCAGCTCAAAAAAAGAAGCCTTTGGTTTTATTGTAGAGAGTCACGAATTTATGCAGTTGCAGCGTGCGTTTTTGAGCGACGTAGGTACATATACAAAGCGATCAAAAACGCAAAAGTAATCGCTGAGGTTAACGGGAAGGTTACAAAACCAAATACGTTCATTATTTTTTCACCACAATCGGCACTACCATCCACGAGACAAGGAGCAAAAGCTTCACGGGCTTCGGTGGGGATCAACTGGTAGATGTAGTGATACAAAGCGACTCCTAGCCCAAATATAGATAGCGCAATACCATAGCTAGGGAAATGAGTAGTGTCGCCACGGCGCCAGGCCACAATCGCCATGATAGCTTGTGGGTAGAGAGCTACTCGTTGTAACCAGCACAAAGAGCACGGTACGAATAAAAATACTTCAGAATAGAGCAGAGACAGAGCTACTGCACCAATACTAGTAAGCATAATGATGTGCCACAGCCATGGTCGTACGATTCTGTCGAGTACTACTGTTTGTTTTTGCCACAACAAGTAGGCGAGTAGAAGGGTCGCAATCAGTACAATAAGCGAAGCAATTGCCAGACTTACATTGATGAGAGGTACATAGAAAATAAGGTTGTTTAACATACATATAGTATACACAAAAAGTCTCTATTTTTCTCAGATTGGCTAGCATGTAACGTTTTGTGAAAAGTACCCCATTGTATAGATGAAGTTAGTCAAAAATTATTTATATGAAAAATATAGCTTTGTACGCACTCTTGATCCCATTATTAGTAACGATGGTGGGAGCCCCGATGATGGCGTCTGCACGTGGGGGAGATGATGATCGGTATGAGTCTCGCGATGAGTTTGACGATGAGGACGAGGATGATGATCGTAACGATCGTGAAGATGATAGCTCAGACGATAGTACGGATGACACACTTGAAATCGAAGCTGATGTATTTACTGATATGACCATTGTAAAGGTAGAGCCAATCAGTGGTAAAAAGACCATCTTTCGCACCGATGCTACTACACGTACTGCGGTCGTAGATGCTGTTGTTGCTCGATTTGCGTATACTCGTGCGGAAGTCGAAGCTGTACTTGATTTTGAAATCGAAGATAGAGCTAGTCGTGCCAAAGATCGTACCGGTATTACTGGTACTAGTAATACGGGTGGCAATGGTTCGACCACAGTCAGTACCAGTAGTACAGCCACGTCATCTATGGCTGTTACAGAAGCTCGTCTGACCGAATTACGTACCCGGGTCGCAGAGTTACAGCGAATGCTGGAACAGCTGATTGCACTCCTGCGTGGTAACTAATAGTAATGAAATTCAAAAGACCCCTAAAATGTGGGTCTTTTGCGTATCCAGAGTCGCGTATGTAGGATGGTATACTGGTAATCTATGCGAGCAATATTTTTTGGTGTTTGTTGTTTATTATTTTTATCAGCTAGTCCTACCGAAGCAGCGACCAGTACCACTCTAGTGGCTACATCCAGTGTTGTGGCCAAAGCGACTTATGAATCTGAGGTGCAAAGTTACTTTGCTGACATTCCAGTAATGATTGCTATTGCTCGGTGTGAATCACGATTCCGTCAGTTTACGGATGCGGGTAACGTGTTTTTTGGAGGAGCTGGACAAGAGTATATTGGTATCTTCCAATTTGCGCGAGCAATACATGAGCTACCAGCCAAAGCCCTTGGTTATGATTTGGCTACAACAGACGGAAACCTTAAGTACGCCAGGCACTTATATGAACAGTCTGGCACGGTACCCTGGCAGTCCTGTGTGCCAGCAAATCAGTCGCCAGCTCCTGACTCAACTACGGAACAACGCATTATATTGATGAAGCAATTGATTAATCTCCTACAACAGCTCCTCAAGCTAAAGTTAGCTGCAGAATAGTATACTCATTACACAAAAAAGCCGCATGAGCGGCTTTTTTGTGTAATGAGTGTGTTTAGAACACAGACTACTTTCGTGGCTTTTTCTCTGTTTTTTTTGCAAGCAATGCTGCCTTGGCAGCCAAACGCTTTGGTGACTTGTAAGGGCGGGTTTTGGTGTTCTTCTTTGGGCTTAAAGCAATGATTCGTGTCATAGGCTGATAATATAACATGATTTTACTATAAAGGTAATAGTCGTATCAGATAACAGTTGAGCACATAAAGCACAAGTAATAGAATCGTTATTTAACAGCTATAATTATTTCATTTCGCAACATCAACGGCATAGAGAATGGGGGATTGTAGCGGGCGACTTGGATTTCACTAGCTATCTCAAGACCATCTTTTGCCAGTAATGACAGTAGTTCAGCCTTTTTCATTTCAACTCTTTTTGCCGTTGGATACCAGGTAAATGAGAGCACAGCTACTTTTCGTGGCGGAACCTGCGTTATTTTGACCTGTGAATTATTTGGCATTGGTAGCGTTTCGAGAGTGTACTTGGATGGCAAAACAAAAGAAATTGTCCGTGTACTATCGTTTTTTGTAGTATCTATAACTGGGACAGTCATAGATATCTTTTCTGACTTGCTTTCAAGCACGGGTGCTGTCATGGCAATACTTGCACGTGAAGTATTGTTTCCAAATATATAATCGGCAATTATCGAAAAGCCTTGACGTGTAGCATCGCTATAATTTCCGGTCACATCTGTCTCTGCTATGATATATGACTCGTACTCTCGAATGTCATAACCTGGTTTGTTTTCGATCAACGTAAATTTTGGTTCTTCAATGTTGCGAATCGCAAGATAACTACCAAGGGCCCAAATAATTAATAAAGCAATCAGGGCAACTCCTAAGTAATAATACATAGATGTAGTATAGCAGGTTTAAGCATTAACTATTCAAATAGAATGAGTCCTGTAGGAGGGCTCATTCTGACATTGTGTGCGATGTTCAAAATAGAAACCGCCCCAGAGAGGCGATCTCAAGGGCGTGTTAAGGTCTTGCTAATATATTTGGCAGAACGTCTGTCAGATACTGACCAGGCTTCAAGACGACATGGTCTCCTTTCATTGTCATCAGGGCCGTGATCCACGTATCGAAGTTGCCGATAAGGAGGTCGATAAACCCTTGCGAGTTGCCGCGACAGCGGTAGCGTGCCTCAAACTCATCTTTCATATCCAGTGATGGATAGACGTAGGTGAGTGGGACGCGGGCGCCAATAGCTGGCAGATGCTCGACGTACGCAGACATCAGAATGGCGTCAAAGTCACCTTTGTCGAATTCCGTGACGGCGTGGTCGATGAAGTTCTGTGGCCAGAGCGGGTTTTGACCTTCTGGTTTACGATTGAGGCGTGCGTTGATGAATCGAAATTCATCACTGTCACTATCTCGTGCGCGCCACAGGTTACTCTTCGCTGCTGTTGTCTTGCCTGTGCCAGCGAAGGCGCAAATTATTTTTGTCATAAGAGCCTCGTGTCGGGAAGTTGGAGGAAAGATCTGTTTGCTCAATACAATAATAGTACACAAAAAACATTATGTCAATTTATGACTCCGAACTTGGGACGATGTTCGGTTAGCTATAATGCAGAAAAATCGTATATAATAAGCTAGTGAATGCAATAGATGTCATCGATAAAATAGAAGAGCAAAAACCCAGGGTGGTATACCTTTCAGGTAAAACCTGTACGGGTAAGACTACATTTGCAAAAAAACTCCAAGAGCTTGGTTACTTAATAATTGAACTTGACCCAGTAGTTATGAAGTCAGTTGTTATTCCATTTGATGTTAAACCTGGAGAAGGATTCTTAACTGCCTACCGTGGTATGGGCTCGAAAGAACAGACACAAGCTTTTATTGACGCTGCCAAGAAGGAAATACAAGAAAAGATAAAGTACTCACCTATTGTAGTCGAAGGAGCTATAGCTACCACTCACATCCTTAAAGAAGTTTTTTCAGGTAATTTAAATGATTTTAGATTTGTATATTTACATCCTATTAATCCAGAGGTCTATACAGCTAGAATTAAAGAACGATTTATTGCGGGGGCAGCAACCGGGACGTCAGGATTACCAAAGCATTTTTGGGAAATGGTAGACCAAACTGATTTAGAAAATTTCGTAAGTACAAAAGAGCTAAATATTGGTATAGAAAAAGCTTTGGAGAAATATACGAAGCTTTCTATTCTTGAATCAAAAAAACGTCTTGAACATTTCCAAGATGAATTTAACGACATCCAGGTCGTAGAAATATAAATCAGCAGATAAGGTTTGAACACACAATTTAGGTATAGAAAAAGACCCAATCAAAATGGGTCTTTTTCGTCTGCTCCGAACGTCGGACGATGTTCGAAAAGCTATTTCTGGCTGATTAAGAAGATATTGCCGTCAATGTCAGCGAACTCTGCCGTTGTGCTACCCCATGGTCGTTTAACTGGCTTGCTAACAATCCTCCCCCCATTGTTTGTTACGGTATCCAAGAAAGTATCAATATCTGATACTGTGAATTGACTATTCTTATATGTGCCGATATTTCGTTCTACCCAATGAGGAAATCTATTTTCTGAATCTTCTTCTAATTCGATATGTGTTCCATCAATACCGCGAGCACTAATATAATTTGTATCTTCCTTTTCGATACTTATGCCAAAAACAGAGGTGTAGAAATCTTTAGCTTTTTGAAGGTCGACTGTTCCAATAATAATTGGTCCTAGCGCGGGGAAGTTATTTTCATTCATGTCGTTATTATAGCAGGCTCGAACTTGATTTGTGGTAAACAAAAAATCACCTTATTCAAAAAGGTGATTTTTATGACCCTCTCAGTGGGACGGGTTTGGAACTCTTGGTACAGAAATTTAGACAAGCAAATTGGTCGCAAATTCAGCGAGAGTTGGACAGGAGTGGGGTTTTGTACTTTTACCAGAGTGCGGGACTTCAGAACTCAATTATGTAAAGTTGAGGGGAAGATGGGTGAACTGGATCTGATTGTCAGGGACGGATATTAGCGCTAAATCTGATTTTGGCGGAAATATTCTTT
>JBJORD010000020.1:0-5287 GCA_046049585.1 Candidatus Parcubacteria bacterium | reverse complement strand
CACAGAAACATTAGAGTCTATTTTAGCAGCCACGTTGGCCGACTATGACACTTGTCTGGTAGAGGAACGTATTATCGGTATCGAAGCCACCTGTGCCGTACTAGCTGATTTTCGTGATAGTGATTTGTATGTGCTACCACCAATCGAAATCATCCCACCTGCACACACAACGTTTTTCTCCACTGCTGTGAAATATGATGGATCAACGACCGAATTGTGCCCTGGGCGTTTTAGTTATGATGAAAAAGAAAAAATTGCTGCTATGGCTACGCTCGTACACCAGAAGCTCGGCCTCACACAGTACTCGCGTACTGATTGTATCGTCCGTGATGGCGAAGTCTTCTTTTTGGAAGTAAACACCTTACCTGGACTGACAGCAGCTTCTCTCTTTCCAAAGGCGGCTGAGGCGGTTGGACTACCGTTTGCACAACTCATTGACCATTTGGTGCGCACGGCTCGTGTATACTAATAACAATGGCCACTACCCGCAAAAAAACTGCTACTGTCGTCGAGACAAGACTCACCAAAGTCCAACTCCGTCGTATTGCGACACTTGGTACTGTCTGGCAGCTTGATGACAAACACAAGAAATTGGTCGCGACATTTGATTTTGATCGTTACCTTGATGGTTTTATGTTTGCGACCAAAGTCTTTGTCCATGCCGAAGTCATGAACCATCATCCAGAAGTATGCATCACAGAAAGTAGTGTCAAAGTAACATTGACCACTCATGATACAAAAGGTGTCAGTGACCTTGATATTGCTCTCGCTGAACGCATCAACCAGCTACTATCCCCGCGCTCCTAGATACAAACCTACAATTTAACCATATACTACATTCATATGAATTTAGAAGGTACCAAACACGAAAAGGCAGTCTTAGTAGTAATTACATACATTATTGGTTTCACCTCAGGTTTTATCGCTTTTGGTGTTGGTAACAGCTTTGCTGACAAACAGCATAGTATGGACGCATATGTACCAGTCACACAATTACCACCAGCAGACGAGTACACACCACCAACCAGCAATCCACCAGCTATGGACGACGAGCCAATGATAGACGCTGCCACTACAACTACCACTGACATTGTCTCGTATGTTGACGGCAAGCTGTATGCGCAGGTCGGTGAAGAACAATTTGTACTGTCTATTAGTAACTCAGTCATGACGGGGGATAATGTCGAAGGCTTTTCAACTCAAGGTATCCACGAAGAACTACCGGCCTACGCAGCCAGTGCTGACAACGCCTTTATCTACTTCTGTGAACAGCAGTCAAGCGACGAATCATGTACTCATTTTGTCTTTGACACCAAAGCCAACGTCATTCAGTTTGTTAACGTAGACGGTGAAAAACTTGTCACCCCAAACGACGTAGCTAAGTCAGCAGCCTGGTCACCAGCTGGATTACAAATTGGTGAATACACGTCTGCCACTGCTGACACACCATGGTTGATGACGAATACCGCACAGACTATTGACTAAAAGGTAACTTCTGCGTATTATATCGGTCAGCTTGCGATTGTCGCGATCGCAAACTTGGGCCCGTAGCTCACTTGGTAGAGCGCCTCATTTGCACTGAGGAGGCAGGGAGTTCGAATCTTCTCGGGTCCACTTTCGCACATAAGAAAACACCATCTTTGTTTAAAGATGGTGTTTTCTTATGTAGCAAGCAATAAGTATTGCTTGCGGCGAAAGTGGAAAGCGCAGCGATGTTTTCTTTTGAGAGAAAAGAAAACCGCGAGCTGGGGTCGAGAGTACTTAGATTTTTATGAACGAAGTAAAATAAAAAGCTTAGTAACTCGTGACCACCATAGACCAGAAGCAATATGTTAGGAGCATATTGCAGGAATATTCGAAGCCTGATTGAGCTGGATTGAAGCGATTATGAGGCGGTTGCCTGCAAATGAGGTGGAGTATACCTAGATGAAGGCGGGGGTATTCCTCGCCTTTCTCGATATATATCTTAAAGGAAAGACCAGGGCAGTAGCCCTGGTCAAGTTATTAGCGAATTGTTTTGCCTTAGTTTGCAACCCTTAGTGATATAAGTTAATTAAAATTCAGCAGATCTCTAATACCACCCACACCCTTGTCGGCGAGCAGTGGCAGCTTCATACTATAGGTATATGAAAAAGCTTAATCCAGCTGAAAAGAAGCAGCTTAAGGGACTTAATGATCAGGTGAAAGTACTCGAAAAGGAGTTGGTAGTAGCCAAGAAGAAAGAAGGGATTGATCAGTACGTTAGTATAAAGTCTAAGAAACAGCAAGCTAAATTTCAGCGGGTCAAGATAGAAAGTGGTAGAGACAAGGCAACTGGCACGTATATGATCGAGATTGCTGTCACAGCAAAAACACAACCCGTGTACATACCCCTCACCATTGCATCGGGTAAAACAACCAGTGGTTTTATGTACCATATTAATGGCACCGATGAGAGTAGTATTGGTCGAGCAGGTGTAGTGGTCACAGGTGAGGGGGTCAAGCGGATTACTATCGGTAGCCTCGACTATGCTGAGTTAGCACCAAAAGTGACCGGACTCTTTCAACTTGAGGTTGTCATCAAAGGGCGAGTCGGGCAGACGTACCAGATAATTGTTAATCGCATTAACTACAAGCTTACTTTAACAGATCCACGCTATCAGCAGTATCTAAAGCCAATCGAATCCAAAGTGTTACGCTTTGCTTAAACTAGTAACCAAATATGTGTTACCGGTGATAGTTATATTAGAGTTTTATAACGGTGTAGAAAGTAGCCAGTAGGTGAGGAGTGATTGTTGTAACAGGAGGAGCGGAATAGCAACTTGAAAGTACCACTTACGTATTTTGTGGCGAAAGAGATACATACCTAGGAGTATACCTGCACTTCCACAACAGATCGCCATGCAAAAGAGCGCTCCTTCGGAAATTCGTGGAGCGGCAGCGCTGAGGGTACTCTGGCGTTTATCGTACGCCATAAGCACCAAAGCTATGAGATTACAAACAAGTAGAAATATGCCAATGATCTCTAAGGTGAGCATAGGGCGATTGTAGCACGCAATCAAGGCTTGAAGATATGCTACACTTTCCAACATGAAAGCAACAATCACGATATTTACCGACGGGGCGGCCAAGGGTAATCCTGGTCGTGGTGGCTATGGTGTTGTTATCACTGATGGGCAGACAGTGACTGAGCTTGGCGGCCACAAAGACCACACCACCAATAATGAAATGGAACTAACCGCAGTGGTAGAAGCCCTACAGCACATAAAAAACACAACTTCAACTATCCATATCTATACCGATTCCAAGTACGTGGTCGAAGGCGCTACCGGCTGGATCTTTGGTTGGGTAAAAAACGACTGGCAAACCAAAGCCAAAACAGCTGTGGCCAACCAAGCACTATGGCAAGCACTCCTACCATTGGTATCTACGCTTCAAATTGAATGGCACAAAGTCCCTGGGCATATGGGGATTGTGGGTAATGAGCGAGTAGATGATATCGCTTCAACCATGGCTGAAAAGGCTACATACAATTTGTATCAAGGCACGGCGAACGCCTATCCCTATGATCTCAGTAATACCACTTACGACGAAACAAAGAAGCAAGATCGGAGCGAGGCCCGCAAAAGACAAAATCAAAAAGCCTATTCGTATGTCAGTGCGGTTGGGGGAGTGGTAGCCGTACACGCTACCTGGGCTGAATGTGAAGCGCGAGTAAAGGGGGTTAAAGGAGCACGGTATAAGAAAGCACTTGATAGAGCGGACGAGATTGGTCTTAAAAAGACCTTTGGTGCTTAACCAGGAGACATATTACGAATCTGTATAGAGTATACACGCATTAGGTTACAGTTACATGCGTGTGTCAAGTACGTACAAAGTATAGAATAGTTATATTTTGAGCCATATTATTGAGGTTGCGACACACAGAATCAGTGGTAGTATGTGTACATGGTTACTCTCCGCGAACAACTCAACAAACACACCAGCGCTATCAAAAAGCTGCTGTACACAATCAAACGTGAAGAAGAACGTCTTTCGGTACGGTCTTTGGCTGTAGAGCGATGCTACCGGTCAATTAAACTCTCTACTAATGAGTTTAGTAACGAGGAAGAAGAGGCTGAGGAATATGCTGAAATGTTGGCCAACGTAGAAGCTATCCAAGCAGACTTATCTACCTATGTGGCACAGTTAAAAGACAAACTACTAAACATGCAACGCGGATACAGTACTTTACTCGGCCTACCCAACTCAACAGCCGCGCGAGCTCTAGCGAGTTATATTGAGGAAGATGCACGGTTGTGTGCTCGTGACCTAGCAATTGCGCGTGAAGGGTACGACGAACTCATCGAACGCCTCCAGGAGATGAGTCATCTCCGTGATCAGTAGTAGTCTAAGTATTTCCCACACCAAACATTTAAAGTCTATGGGCTTATTTAGTCATCATTGATTCAATTTTTAATAATCGATAAATTATTTATAATATAATAGTTTGATATACGTAACTAGTAAGGGCCTGACATGTGATGTGTCAGGCACAACCCCGAATTTTTTACCAAAATTACAGAGATCGCCTTTTATACAATATATACGGTCGATTTTGAAACATGAAAACGCCCCAGACTATATTAGTCGGGGCGTTCTACAATTTTCGTGGACTTTTCAGTCCGGCTTGAGGGCAACCAAGTAAGTGCCGTCAGCAACAGCTCCGATGATGGAGATGCCACCATTGGCAGCTGCCACCATCAATGCTGCGTGCTCAGTTGCTGCTTCACAGCTCGGCAGACCTGTTACGAAGGCCAATTCGGTGCCGAAATTGTGGATCTGATATGGACCCGTCATGGAAACGGCAGGTGCGGCCGTCGTTTGTGCCAAACAAGTTTGGACCGTTTCCGCCGTCGCCATTCCACCCATCACCATAGCCGTGAGGGTACCAACAAAAAGTGTTTTCATCTGCTTTCCTTTCACATGGAGACCCGATGCCTCCGATACCTTTTACCATACCATACATTAATCAATAATGCAAGTTTTTATAACCTGTGCGTAACCAGCCACAGATATCTATAGAAAACACGTATACTATCAGTATGGAACCCGCCACTATCATCACTGAACGAAGGATTATAAGTAATAAAACCAAGACAATCCTCACCTGGCTTGGAGCCGTACTTCTCATCTTGGCAGCCTTTGGTGCATGGCTCTACCAAGGTGGTATCTATGTCCTTTTTCCGGCTATGGAAGAAGCGCGTATAGTGGCTGAACTCGATGCCCGCTTAGCTGAATATATCAACAACCCACCGCCGTTTGTCTT
>JBJORD010000019.1:0-7490 GCA_046049585.1 Candidatus Parcubacteria bacterium | reverse complement strand
GCACCACGCTGGGCAGAACGGAGACGGAAATTTTGTGTATTGCGTCCAATGGGACGATTAATGGTTCCCCACCGTTCGTGTACTCGCCCATACACAAATGCGCGATATTCCTTGTTGGCTAATCGATCATGAAATTGCGCCTTAAGATGCGCGTGCGCTTCGGCGGTTTTTGCCAAAATCATGATACCTGACGTTTCGCGGTCAAGGCGATGAACCACACCCGAGCGTTCGAGCGGCTTGCCATCTGGTGTCGCCGTCTGCTCTCCTACCCCTTTTGCTTCTGGGTACTGGGCCAAAAACCAATCAACCAAAGTCCGATCAGCCTTTTGCCAATCTTCATGCACGAGCATACCGTACGGCTTGTTCACAACCAAAACAGCCTCATCTTCAAAGATAACAACCGGGTCCATAATTTCTTTAGCGGCCGAAGCGGCGTTTGCGTTCTCCATATTCTGCCAGCATACGCGTAAATTCGTCTTTCGTAAATGCCGGCCAGTATGTCTTGGTAAAGAGCAACTCGCTATAGACTGATTGCCATGGCAAAAAATTAGACAGGCGTAGATCCCCACCAGTACGAATAATGAGGTCGGGATCTGGCATACCTTGTGTCCAAAGTAGTTCAGCAAAGGTCTCTTCGGTTACTGGTTTGCCGAGACTAATGGCAGTATTGGCGGCAGCTACCAATTCGGCCCGCCCCCCATAGGACAAAGCGACCCAAATAGTAGTGTTACCAGCATACTGGTTACTTTTGGCTTCTAGATCGGACATCTTTTTTTGTAGACTGACGCTAAAGTGACTACGGTCCCCCACAATCCGCAACACGACCTCTTCCACAGCCTCTAGCGCCTCTTCAAATAAGTTAAGCAGATAACTGACTTCTGACTCACTACGTTTCCAGTTTTCGGTTGAAAACGCGTAATAAATAGCGTGAGGAATTTGGTATTCTTGCAACCATGAAAAGGTTTGAAAAAATATCTCCTGTCCGGCTTTGTGACCCATAAAAGCCGGTAAACCAATCTCAGTCGCATAGCGACGATTGCCGTCCATAATAAAACCAACACACTGGGGTACTACATTGTTCATACCCTATACCTGATTCATGATTGAAAAATCATGATAATTACCTGCAAGACTCCGCCACTCAACAGCTACACCATCTACTTTAGATAATAGAGATCCTTCATGTAAGTACTCAACAAATTCCTTCAGGGTATCAGGCATACCCTGGGCAATTACAAAAACGGTTCCGTTATCTTGATTATATACTTTTCCCACGAGGCCAAGCTCTGTGGCTGCTTGCTGTACAAAATCACGATATCGCACACCTTGCACCTGACCACTAACAATGGCATGTAGTTCAATCATGTGCACCAGTATACACAAAATTATTGTCCTATTGAATTTTTTTCAAAACCAGGTAGTATAGTGCAATCTTAGGCAACTAAGTAGTCGGGCGATTAGCTCAGTTGGTAGAGCAGCGCATTTACACTGCGAAGGTCGGGGGTTCAAATCCCTCATCGCCCACAAATACAAACGGCCGCTTTTTGCGGCCGTTTGTATTTGTGTAAGATAGAAAGCAAACAGTTTTGCTTTCGTGAGGGATTTGAAGCGACGGACGATACAATTTTTTAATAAAAAATTGTGAGGAGTCGCCGACCAAGAACACGAGGTGGAGGTTCAATCTATCGAATCTCCGGCCGTGATTCTGGGTCGAATCCCTCATCGCCCACAAATATAAACAGCCGCTATTGCGGCTGTTTATATTTGTATCTGATAGAAAGCAAATAGTTTTGCTTTTCGTAATTATCGATACCGCGATTAACCAATACGATAGAGACTATACAATACCCGACGGACCAGTGGGGTCAATTTCTTTCTCGCCTCATTCATCACGACAATTTTATTAATTCGTGTAGCCGTTGGGTAGGGGTAAATCTTTTGGAATAAGGCATTGGTCGATAGACCACTACTCGTAGCCAAAATCAGTTCCTGGATCAATTCTCCAGCCTGTGGTGCAATCATCGTACCACCGAGTATCTTTTTTGTTTTACTATCTATATACATCTTGGTATACCCACTCGTTGCCTCGTCGGTAATTGCTCGATCACTGTCAGCAAATGACGACTCGAGTGTCGTATAGGTAATGCCTCGTTCGGTCATTGTTCGTGGAGACAAGCCATAGGTGGCTACCTCAGGCGAGGTGTAGGTTACAGCCGACAATGTATCAGTTACTAACTTCTTCTTTTTCCATGGTGTCAGGAGATTGCGTATCACTACTCCGGCGTGTAATTCAGCCGCATGAGTGAATTGATGCTGTCCTGCCACATCACCACACACATAGACTGAATGGTTTGTGGTGCGCAAATACTCATCCACTACGATACCTCCTCGCTCGTTGGTATCAATACCAGCGGCATCCAAATTAAGATTCTTGGTCACAACCTCGCGACCAATAGCAACCAATACAGCGTCAAAGGTGTGCTTTATTTCAGTTTGCGTCTTTTGATCGGCAGTTACCAATACATTTCCATTTTCAAATCGAACCGACTGTTGCTGACAAACAATTTGCAGGCCATCTTTTTCTAATTGGGCAGTCAAAATTGCTGACACCGCTTTATCTTCACGTGGGATAATAGTCTCGTCGGTAGTAATGACCGTCACGGCTGATCCCAGGTGTAAAAACGCCTGACCCAATTCCACCCCAATTGGCCCACCACCAATAACCAAAAGTTGTTTTGGTAACGTGGTCAGACCAAAAATGGTTTCGTTGGTATGAAGTCGCCCTGCCGCTACTACTTCCTCAACCCCAGGAATCTGTAGTTGTCGTGGCCGTGAACCAGTAGCTAAAATTATCTTCTTGGCGCGATAACGTACTCCCGCTACCTCTACCTCACGCTTCCCCACAAAACGAGCTTCGCCGAGTACCACTGTCATTCCTTTTTTTGTGAAGTATTCAACGCTTTCGTGTTCACGAATAATTGCTTGTTTGGCACGAATCGAATCCATAATAGCGACCACATCAGCTTCACCCGTGAGCCTTGCCCCATAGGACTTAATTGCCCGACCCGCCTGAAACTGTCGCGCGATATGAATCAAAGCCTTTGACGGGACACAACCAGCATTGAGACAGTCACCGCCTATATGCTCAGCGCTTTTATCAATTAAAAGCACCTTCGCTCCAATGCTATTCATGAATGAAGCGACATTTAAGCCACCTGCGCCTGCGCCAATAACAATCAGATCAAAAGAATTATTTTTATGCATGTTTTTTATAACGTACTGCTAGCCACTTACCGCCATAGGTCAATCCAATCAACGCCAGCACAGCCAGTATAATCTGCCAGATATTTACCGTCGCCAACGCTGAACCAAAATAGACGAGTGCTGTAGTGCCAGGAATAATACCCAACACGGTTGCTAGTAAATAAGTCTTGAATCGTACAGGTGTTAGCCCTAGAGCAAGGTTCAGTCCATTAAATGGAAACAGTGGAATGAGTCGTAATATAAACACCGTCATAAAACCATCTTTGGCGAGTTGTCTGTCATACTCTTGTAAACGAGCATGCCGAGCCACATAGGTGACGATAGCATCCCTGCCAACATACCGAGCAAGCAAGAACAAAAGTCCCGCACCAAGTGTTGCTCCGACGACCGTATACAATACGCCATACACTGGACCAAATAGCACACCAGCCAAGATAGTGAGCGGTGTGCCCGGCACAAAGAGTACCGAAGCAAGCATATAGATACCCACAAAAGCGATACCACCATACCAGCCGAGATCAGTCACGAGTGTCGTAATTGCATCAACTGACAGCCATTCCAAAAGGCCTGTGTACCACACGATACCGCAGAAGATCGCACCACCAATCAAGACCCCAATAATTCGCATAACTGGAATTACAATGCTGCTAATAAATAATCGTACCCTGCAGCTGACATCGCACTCTCAGACACAAAGCGTAACGCTGCACCATTCATACAATAACGCATACCCCCACGGTCAGCGGGACCGTCGGTAAACACATGACCAAGATGTGAATCAGCGTACCGTGAACGGACTTCAGTCCGTGTAGAAAATAGTTTTTTGTCTTCATGTAGGGTGACAACTTCGTCGTTAATTGGTTTTACAAACGACGGCCAACCAGTACCTGAATCATATTTGTCTCGTGACAAAAAAAGTGGTTCGCCTGATACTACATCAACATAAATACCACGGCCGTATTCCTGATCAAGCGGACTGGTACCAGCGCGCTCAGTAGCATCGTCTTGGGTAACACGGTACGCTATGTCGCTTAAGCTACTCTTTAATTGGTCAGCACTTGGCTTTACAAAAGAAACCCAACTAGCAGCCGTAAATTGTTTTTGTTCAGAATTTGGTACCATATTAGATGATTGATTATTTACACCAGTAGGTACAACTGAAAAGGTAAAGGTACTAGCTTCACTTCCCCATACCTTTTCATAGAACTTGGTACGGCCTGAAGCAGCTCGATAGTACCCATATCGAATAGGGTTCTTTTTAGCATAATCTTGGTGGTACTCTTCGGCGGCAAAAAATTCTGTTCTAGGAACTACCGGAATGGTCAAGGGAGCAGAAAATCTTTTAGCGTCATTTATGACTGTAATTACTTTCTGAGCGGTAGATTCCTCTTCGGGAGTGGCGAAGTAAATCGCTGGTGAATACGCTACCCCGCGATCATAAAATGAGCCCTCTGCATCTGTCGGGTCGCCATGCTTAATAATGTGCTCTACCAAATTTGCATACGACACAATTTGCGGATTGTAGGTCACTTCCACCACTTCCCGATGGTTACCGTCTTGGTAGGTTTCATATGTTGGGTTCTTAGTAGTGCCCCCGGCATAACCAGACACCACCCCCGTAACTCCAGGCACTTTTTCTAGATCATGCTCAACACACCAAAAGCACCCGTTGGCAAAAATGGCGGTGGCTGAAGTTGGAGTGTTGGTAGTCACTACTGGCACATCTGTGGTTTGGTTGTTTTGATCGGTGGTGGTAGTTGTCATAGAAAGTAGTGAGCTAATATCGGCATAATTGAATAATACACCAAACCGCTTACACCAGACGAGAACATATGGATGAGTGGCCAGCAGCTTGGCATCTGGTACCACGTAATTTTGATTACCATTAGTAGATTGTAATTCTCCAAGCGAGAGAAATTCCGTTGCTTTAATATCAGTTGCCAAATAGACAAAGAGATCAGGTCCATTAATCGTACTAAAATCATTTAGTCGTACAATGGTCTGTCCTTGCTCATTTGTACCAAGTGTCACTGTACCAGTAGCGGCATGTCCCGGTGTATCTATAATTGGCGCGAACAAAATAGGTGACGTGGAGGCTGTCAAAGCCTGTGGGACTGGGTCATTTTTCGCCACCGTAGATACCTGTGGGCCAAACAACCACCACAGACCAGCGACTACAACCACACCAAGAAGCGCAATCAGACTGCCATAAACTATTCTCATAAAAATTAATTGATTATACGGTCGGTACAGTTGGTAATAGAGCTTTGATCACAGCTTCGGCCCCAGCATAGTCCCCTTCACCAATATGGTCATAAACCACATTGCCTTCAATATCAATTATATACCGTCGTGGCCAATAGCGGTTTTGGTACGCACGCCAGGTATTGTATGAACTATCAAGTACTACCGGAAAAGTAATGTTATATTTTGCCAGCTCAGCCGCTACCCGATCAGCATCATGCTCAAAAGCAAACTCGGGCGTATGAATACCCACAATCAACAATCCCTGATCACGATACCTAGCATCCCACTCTACTAAATGTGGGAAGGTGCGCTGACAATTTATACATGAGTAGGTCATAAACGAAACCATGATGATTTTTTTGCCAACGTACTCACCAAGGGTGAATGGTCGTCCAGCTGTATGCAGATACGCATCAGGATCTTTTAGCTCCACGTATGGGTAGGGTGTAGTCACAGAATTTGATAGACGAGCCAGTGATGGTTGCGACACTTGCTGCTTAACGACAGGCGAAACACTTTCTCCTTTTGACATCTGCTCGTTTTTTATAATAGTGTCATCCGCAATTGGTACCGCACTTTTTTCTTCTGGACTAATTTCTGGCAGCTGCTGTACAACTGGTGTATCAACTGCCAAAGAAGTTTCTAGAATTGGCTCGGTCTGGTATTGCAGATACCCATATACAACTACAGCCATTACTCCAACCACCCCAAGTATGTATTTCATGATTCTAAACCAAACCAGGTTCCTAGTTGATACTCAATTTTTGTAATATCTAACCAACCCCAATCTAATAATGAACTCTCAAGAGCCTTATCACCACCTGTCATAATTAGAATAGCGACCAAGAGTAATAAGACACCAACTCCACGTTTGAGCCAACTCTGATCACTTGCAACAACAGCCAATTTTCCAGCAAATCGTTCACCTAGACGTGCTATCAAGAACAACATACAAGCCAAACCAAGTACATACAGACAAAGGTACAAGGTACCCTGCCAAAAATTCGCCGGTAGGACGGTAGCAAGAATTAGGAAGTACGTTGGTGAACAGGTAGAAAATACTGGTCCCAAGGCCGCCCCCATTACATAATCTCCCACGGCAGATTTTTTGGTGTACCCCGCGCCCAATAGTTGATTAGCTGATCGATTAAGGCGACCCATGCCTGGCATTTTTGCCCACACCTGCGGAAATACAAATGTCAGACCAACCAAACCAATCATAGTCCCAGACAAATAAGTCCAAAAACTTGGTGGCACTGTAATGAATACAGTTGAGACTTTAAGAACAAAAGTGAAGATAATGATTGAGGCAGCCAGCGCTCCAATCACACGTACAGTTGTGTATCGATCACGCGCCCCCACTCCAGCACCAATTACCACTGGTAAGAGTGGTAATATGCATGGCGCCAGAACTGTCAGTACTCCAGCAATAAATGACAAGAGGAGTAACGACATAGATTATTGTACTTGTGCGACTACACTAGCTAGGGTGCTTCCACCACTCCACTTCTTTAACTGAGTACCTGAAGCATCTACCTGCACAAGAGTGTGCTGAGTCGTTACTCCATACTTTTGCTTGAGAGCTGTAGCGGTATCATAATCTACCTCAAGAATCGTTAGACCAGCCGGAATGGCTTCAAGATTGGCTTTGATATTACTATCAAGAGTACGACAACTTGGGCACCAAGCGGCTTTGAAAAAGAGAACGACGTCACCACTATTTGCCATAGCGAGCTTGCTAGCATCATACGGAGCGTATACACCAGCTTTTTTCATCATCGCTCCATCATCCATAGCCTGATCTTCAGATTTCATCATTTCATCCTTCTTCATAGTGTCAGGAG
Source organism: Candidatus Parcubacteria bacterium (assembly GCA_046049585.1). GTDB lineage: Bacteria > Patescibacteriota > Minisyncoccia > Phycocordibacterales > UBA918 > OLB19. Next base: position 135 of record JBJORD010000019.1, on the reverse strand, counting down.
ATACCATGGCATCATCTTTCTTCATCATGGCCCCTTCTTCTTTTTTCATTTCATCAGCTTTCATCATCTCTGCCTTTTCCATCTCTGCTTTTTCCATCATGGCGGCTTCTTCCATCTTCATCTTTTCTTCCATTT
>JBJORD010000018.1:0-5835 GCA_046049585.1 Candidatus Parcubacteria bacterium | reverse complement strand
TATCACACCGTTTGTAGTATTCTTACTACTTGGTGTGCCAATTGCACTATTGGCTTTGGCGCTGGCTTTTTACCCTATTAATAATCGCCCGTTTTCACATTTACTTGAAGCTATCTATAGTTTTTTTACTAGACAACGAGTCTACCACTGGCGCCAAACCAAAAACATTGTCTATAAAGACGCCCCAACAGCTAGCCAGACGAGTAGCCCCGATCTGGCAGACACCCTACTTAAAAAGAAAGATATTTCTTCGATTGCCCGCCGCCTGGAACTAGACGCAATGCAAAAAAACAACTCGTAACATGGCCACCACTTCCGCAACTCAAGAATTTGTACCAATACGCGACATCAAAAATGGTGTGGTGATCTTGAAGAGTGGGCAAATTTGTAAGGTGCTACTGGCTTCGTCAATCAACTTTGCTCTCAAATCTCGTGACGAACAACAAGCTATTTTGTTTCAGTTTCAAAACTTCCTTAACACCTTGGATTTTTCACTACAAATTTATGTGCAGTCACGCAGACTAAATATCGAGCCCTACCTTGCCACACTACAGAGCCTCGAATCGATCCAGTATAGTGACTTAATGCGGGTGCAGTTGCGTGAGTACATTGAATTTATTCGTACCTTTACCACTGAAGTAGACGTGATGAGTAAAAACTTCTTTGTAGTTGTCCCATACACGCCACCAAAACTCGATTTTACAAAGAGTTTTACTTCCATGTTATCCAAGGGTAAAGTTCTCGAAACCAATACTCTCGAAGAGCAACGTCTCCAGCTCGAACAACGCCAAGCAGTAGTAGAACAAGGACTTAATCGTATTGGTGTTCGTACCATCGCATTAAAAGATGATGAATTGGTAGAGCTGTTTTACCACATCTACAACCCAGGGGATATCACTGGTCAAGCACCTAATATACAATAACACTATGGGAATCTTTGATAATCTCAAGCCAAAAAAAACCGACCCAGTAATCAACGCCAGTGAGAGCTTGTTAACTTTGACTGATGTTATTGCCCCGTCTGCAGTAGCAATTGGACCACGCAACATCAATATCAGTGGTACGATGGCCCGTGTCTTTTATGCGGTATCTTATCCACGCTATCTAACCGATGGTTGGCTTGAACCAATTCTCAACTTGGAAAAGGAGTTGGATGTGAGTATTGTCATTCACCCAATTAACACGGCCGAGACCTTGAAGAAATTTCAAAAGAAAGTAGCCGAGGTGCAAAGCCAGATCAACATGCGCGCTTCACGCGGGGAAGTTCGTGATCCTCAACTCGAAGCTGCCTACCGAAACCTCGAAGATTTGCGAGACAAACTCCAACAAGCCGAAGAGAAGCTTTTCGATGTGGGATTATATGTAGCAATTTATGGGGAAGACGACGCCAAGCTAAACAAAGTCGAAAACGAAATCAAAGGTAGTCTCGACTCGCGCCTCATTTACATCAAACCAGCCCTCTTCAAGCAGGAACAGGGAATTAATAGTGTTGTACCTACTGCCACCGATGAATTATTAGTGCACAGCAAATTCAATTCTTCACCACTATCAAGTTTCTTTCCCTTTACCTCGTTTGACCTCACGTCAGACAACGGTATTTTATACGGTATCAACCGACACAATTCATCGTTGGTGCTCTTTGATCGGTTTAGTCTCACTAATTACAACTCGGTGACATTTGCCACCTCTGGTGCGGGTAAGTCATACAGTATCAAGCTCGAGATCTTACGGTCGTTGATGTTTGGGGCTGAGGTAATTGTGATTGACCCCGAGCGTGAATATGAGTACCTGGCTGAAGCAACCGGTGGACGATTTTTCAATATCTCACTCTCTTCGACCCACCATATCAATCCATTTGATTTGCCACCCCCTGGAGCGGACGAAAATCCAGCGGATGTCTTGCGTTCACAAGTGGTACATTTGATTGGACTCTTTCGTTTGATGCTTGGCGGCTTATCGCCAGAAGAAGAAACTGTGATTGACCTAGCTATTCGTGAGACCTACGCGCTCAAGGATATTACCGAGCATACCAATTTCACCGACCTAGAACCACCGCTCTTATCTGACTTTGAAATGGTGCTCGCTGGTATGAACGGCAGTTCATCACTGATCAGTCGTCTCCAGAAGTACACTTCCGGTACCTGGTCTGGCTTTATGAATCAACCAACCAACGTAGACATCAACCAAAAATTTGTGGTATTCAGTCTCCGTGACATGGAAGATGAGCTCAAGACCATTGCTATGTTTATTATTACCAACTACATTTGGTCTGCTATCCGTCGCCGGTTGGTCAAACGACTTTTGGTTATTGATGAAGCTTGGTGGATGATGAAAAGTGAAGATACCGCGTCATTCTTGTTTAGTTTGGCTAAAAGAGGGCGTAAATACTACTTAGGGATTGCGACCATCACCCAAGACGTAGACGATTTCTTGCGCTCACCCTATGGTGTCCCGATGATCACCAACTCTTCATTACAATTTTTGATGAAACAATCGCCAACCGCTATTGATAACATTCAACGTACATTTAATCTCACTGATGAAGAAAAGTATCTGTTACTAGAATCCGATGTGGGGGAGGGACTATTCTTTGTTGGTCTAAAACATGTAGCGATCAAAGTTATTGCCTCATACACCGAAGACCAAATCATCACCTCTGATCCGTCACAAATCCTCAAAATCCAAAACGCCCGCAGGGAGTTGCGAGACAAAGAGATATAGTATACTGGTGACTATATGGCGTTACCTCAAAGAAAGAGTTCTCCTGAAGCCTTTTCTGATGCCAAAAGCTACTATACTGATACAAAAAAAGGGGTGCCAAGCAACATCAATCAAGCACCTTATTATCCCACCATTGATGGCGATTTTAGTAGTGCCCAGTATGATCCACAAGGTATAAACCAAAATCGTGGTATCGCTAACGTACAAACAACTGCTACCTCACCAAAAAGTCGCTTTGCCCCTCGTCCACAAACCGAGACAAATGAGCAGTTATCTCCAAATCAGAAAAATAAACCCCAATCTACTGTACAATCATCCCTAGCAACAGCCGCTGCGTGGCCCGGAAGGTCAAGGAAAGCCCTCAAGATTGCCAACCAAAGTATCGCGAGTGGTAAAGTAGTTGGCAAAGCCAACGCTAGATTTCAAGTGGGAGTAGCTTATGTATATACTGGTTTTATCAATTTTTTGCTCAGTTGGTTTAGTTTATTGGCTGTAGTATTTTTGGGTGGAGTAGGATTTCTGGCGGCTTTGCCGGCACCAGTAGAATATGCTGCTGAAGTGTTGTTTATGGGCTATACATCAGAGGCTTTGTGGGTGTTATTTGCAGTTTTTTATTTTCTACAACTGATTATGGTAGTGAGTATGTTTGGGACAGTAGCATTACATCTAAAGGCTGCTGGTATCAAAACCACCTCAGGCAGTCACGCCGGCTACAAAAAGTTTGCCTTTGCAATTTCTTTTGTATTAACTAGTTTGCCTGGGTTGCCACTTTTTGTGCCTTTTATTTATTCATGGTTACTGGTCATGCAGGTCTATCCCGACTAAGTACCCGACAGTAGTAAGTCACTCTGATACAATAGAGACATGATTTGGGTACGTACTTTGTTCGTTTGTTTACTCTTGTGTCCATTATTCTCTGGCGCACAAATCAGTGATTCGCTACCTGGTAATTTGACTATAAAATTAAATCCCGCTTACCCAGCTCCAGGAGAACAAGTGACTGCTACCCTTGATGACTATTCTCTTGGTTTAACGGGCGCTAGTATTACCTGGACATTTAATAACCAAAAAATCACCAGCACTGACAACGAACGATCGGTAGTATTTGTAGCAGGAGCAGTAGGTACGACCGATACATTAATGGTAGAAGTGCGCGCCAACAACAATAGCCCACTAAGTGCCACTACTCGTATCACACCAATTTATACCGACATTATTATCGAACCCCAGACTTTTGTACCACAGTTTTATGCGGGCAGAGCCCTACCCACCCATGAAAGTATCGTACGTGCAACTGCTTTAGTCTCAAATGGTAAAGGCGTAATTAATCCGAGTGAATACACCTATGTCTGGAAACTAGAAGGGTCTGTCCTTGGTGGTGGCGGTAAAAAAGGAGGCTTCCAAACATTCTATGAAGTACCCCTAGGACGCGACCATGTACTTAGTCTAGATGTACTTGATGCACAAGGTCAGACAATTACCAAACGCGTGGTGGCAGTTAAGGCGGGTCAGGTGGATGTTAGATTATATGAGGCCAGTCCTTTGTATGGCTTATCATCACGAAGTCTTTCCGGAACTGTGCCTTTTATTGGCAATACGCTTACCTTACGCGCTATGCCATTTAATCTTGATCTACGGGCTAATGCCAGCAATTTACTGCGTGAGTGGCGAATTAATAACACCCTCTCAAATACTACCGCAGGTGACCCGTACGAAATTACCCTAGAACGGACTGGTCTTGGATTGGCCACAGTTAACTTCAAAATTCACCATCGCGAAGCGTTGCTCCAACAAGATTCAGCTGCTATCCAATTGCAATTTTAGTTATGAAAAAATTTCTTATTATTGGTGTTATTGGAACCATCCTTACCATCGTAGTGGCGTTTTGGGTATATAGTTTTTTGTATGGCAATCCCAATAATTCTGCTGGTATGTTTAGTAATTTGGGTATTTTTGAAGCTGATAATAGTGTGCCGCTCGATACCGAAATCCCCAGAGACACCACCACCGAAACCCCTCCCGTTGACGCATTGCGCCAACTTACGACCAAGGCAGTAGTGGGGGTACGGCTACTAACTACTGGTACCAGCACTGTAGCGCGTTTGGTTGAAGCCGGTACTGGACATGTGTTTGATATCAATTTGGCTACCGGCAACGAAACACGACGGTCTGGCATCTCTATTCCAGTAGCGAGTGAAGCGGCCGTGAGTCCATCAGGAAACTACGTCGCTATCCGTTCTGGCTACAACAACCAAAATGAGTTAATTGTTCTCGATCTTACTACCGCAGACACCCCAAAACGAATCATTCTACCTAACCAAGTCGAGAGCTTTGCTTTTGTAGAGAGTGACGAACTTGTATTTACTGAGTTTGTTGGTGGCCAAACTGAAGGGAAGGGGTATATGCCAAGCACTGGCATCACTCGCCGTCTCTTTACAGCACCATTTACCGCCCATCGCATGAGTTGGAGTGAGGGTAATACACCACACCTCATCTTTACCAAACCAGCGCGCAATCTACGTGGTTTTGTTTACGAAGTAACATCCTCGGGCCTAAAACGCCTCACTGTCTCAGGCGAGGGTCTCACGGTACTACACAGTAGTGAGGGATATTTGTTTGGCCGAACCAATAGTAATAGTTATGAAACAGGGTATGTAAATCGGAACGATAACACCATTAGTGGTAGTGCTATTGCCACTCTACCAGATAAGTGTGTCTATGGGGGAGTGACTAATACTTGGTATTGCGCTAGTGCACTTGAGACTAATTTGAGTCAATACCCTGACGAATGGTATAAAGGTGGGCAACAATTTGATGATCGCTTGTGGCAGATAGACACCACTGGTCGTGCCACTCAGCTGGTAAATCCTCTTCAGGCCGCTGGTCGCTCTCTTGATGTCACAAACCTAGCCATCGACCCCACATTGACCATGTTATACTTCCTTAACAAGACTGATAAATCACTGTGGGTCTATGAACTCTAAATTATTACTATGGGGCATTACTCTTGGTGTTATTACACCATTTTTTGCGTTAGCAGGAGGAGCACCAACTTTTCAACCACTAGTGGGTATTCCTGGACTAGAGGCTCCGGGCGATTTTAATGGGTATATT
>JBJORD010000017.1:0-3488 GCA_046049585.1 Candidatus Parcubacteria bacterium | reverse complement strand
CAACTCGTTCAGCACGAACCCCTTGTGATCCTTTGATCAATATCACGTCACCAGGCTGGATCATGTTTTGTAATTCCTTACCGGCTTGGGTAGATTCTTCATATTGAAAGACATTTTTTTCTGATAGGCCGTGTTCGAGAGCTCCTTCAGCGGTTTTGCGTGAGCGAACACCGACCGTCAGCAACACATCTGCCGAGTGAGCAGCTACCGCCCCAATTCGTTCGTGTTCTCGTGAAGAGTATTGGCCAAGTTCTAGCATATCACCCAAGACAGCAATCTTGCGCTTGAAGCCGCGTAACTCACGTAGCGACTGTAGCGCTGATTCAGCCGCAATCGGTGATGAATTGTATGTATCATCAATAATACAAGTACCCTTGATCCCAGGAATCACCCGCATACGACCAGTTGGTCCGGTATGGTCAGCCAGAGCTTTGGCAACCTCTGGGAGACTAATATCAAATTGTGACGCTACCGCCGCTGCCGCTGCAAAGGTGTAGGCGTTTTGGACACCAATTGATCCGAGGACTTTTATTGTCACCTCTTCTTCTAAGTGCTTCAGTTTGAATTGTGAACCGACGGGAATATCGTCACGGTAGACAATTTCATCACCTGAAGCAGTGAACTGGGTTGGTAGGTAGCGACTAAAACCAACACTCGGCTGACGAATAGATAGTAGTGCTTCCTGGAGCTTGGGGTCATCGTGATTGTATACAAAAATACCATTTGGCTTGAGGGCGGCGGCTAGGAGTAGTTTTTCTTCAGACACTGCCTCAGGTGAAGAGAAGTATTCGACGTGTACAGGTACGTCAGGCAATCTGGTAATAACGGTGATGTCTGGCTTCAGCCACGCTGTCAGTGCCCGCATATCACCTGGTCGATCGACACCGCATTCAAGCACTAGTACTTCAGGATAGTTCTTACTAAAAAAGGCGATAAACAATCCTTCGATGATGTTCCAAAACCACATGACCGGATTACTCCACGCATTTGGCAAGCCAAGAATCGATAACGGCACGCCAATTTCAGAATTGAAACTTTTCTCACTCTTCCTTGTCTTACGGTGATGACGTAACACACTAAAAATTGCGTCCTTGGTACTCGTCTTCCCTACACTACCCGTAATTGCGATAATGGTTGGTTTGGTACGACGCAACAAGACTTTGGCTTCAAAGGCCAAAATTGTTACTACTACATGCTTAAAGAAATCTTTCATACTAACGATCAGGCGGAATGTTGTAATAATTTATCAAAAACTTGGTCAGATCCATAAAAGGTTCAGTGAGCGTCTCAGACGCATACTGCACTCCTTTTGGTTCTACAGTATACAGGAAAATTATAAATTTTGGATCGTACGCTGGAAAATAACCGAAAAATGAGTGCAGGTATCGGTCATCGTAATAGCCGCCAGTTGGCTTGGCAATTTGGGCAGTACCGGTCTTAGCAGCTACAGTGTGATTTGGTAAGGCTACTTTACCACCACGCAGAGCATCATCTACCACGGTGGTTAGCATCCGCGAAATAGTCTCACTGGTCTCAGGAGTGAATACTTGAGCACCTTTGGGATATTGCACAATCTTTTCTGTACCGTCCTCATATTCAATTTTTGATACCAGATGCGGTGTGACCAAGTGACCGCCATTACCGAGTGTAGCCAAGGCACGCACAGTAGCAATAGGAGTCATCGCAATTCCCTGCCCAAAAGACGCGGTGGCGTATTCTACTTCACGAGGTGATTCGAGGTTGCTCACGAGACCACTCGCCTCATTGGGTAAATCAATTCCAGATTCACTCCCTAGACGCAAATTACTAAAATACTCACGAAATAGCTTGTGACCCATTAATTTTACAATATGCGCCACACCGGTGTTGAGCGACTGATTGAGCACTTCTTGCATATCGACTGTACCGCGACCTTTACCGTCAAAGTTTCTGATAGTAAAGGTGTTGAGCTCGAGAAAGCCTGGGTCGTAATAGGTAGACTGCGGAGAAATAACTTTACTATCAAGGCCCGCTGCCACAGTAAGCGCCTTAATGATCGAACCCATCTCATAGACGTTCTCTACCAAGGGATTACGAAACTGATCGATAGTAGCATCCTCACGGTCATTGGGATCAAAGGTCGGAATAGCACTGAGGGCTCTGATCTCACCCGTTTTTGGATCCATAATAATGCCTCCGGTCATGCTACTGTCGTATTTGTTTTGTGTCTCAAGCAAAATACGATCCAACATGCGGGCTACAGTCGGCTCAATAGTGGTAACAATATTACCAGTTTTTTGTTCTTCGTTTTGAAATACTAAGCTACCGAGATTACTAAAGATCTCAGCAAAAAAGTTGACGGACATGCGCGTAGCATCTCTAATAAGATACTCGTCATACGCTGCCTCAAGACCATACTTACCACGCTGGGTCGTACCGGTATCGGTAAAACCGATAAAACCGATACTCTTGGCCGCTACAGAGTGTCCTGGGTAGTAGCGCCACTGGGTGCGATACAATTGCACACCAGCAATATCCAAAGCTTCGATTTGGCTCGCTGTCTCTTCGGATACCTGTGTTTCTATTTCTACATACGTACGATCAGGTAGTGTAGCTCGCTTAACAAAGTTTTCTTTTGGTGTGGTGATTAGACCAGATAAAGCGTTAAAAGCCGCTTCTACATCGGTCATTTGTTCGGGATTTACAGCCAAGACATAGCCCGCTTTCATGCTAGCTGCCCCGACCTTCTCTCCGTCTTTGGTTGTAAAATAAATCGTCCCACGATCAAAAATATCTTGAGAGGTATGCACATATTGACGCTTGGCCCGTTCTTCATAGTCTGCCCCCGAAGCGATTTGCACTTGGTATAAGCGCACCATCAACAAAGCACCAATAAACAAAATGACTAAGGAGACAATACGGATACGAGCTGAAATAGTTGTCTGTGGGCGAACCATAGTTTAGTTAGAGCGCCCCAATACCAAAGATGGTGCCACTCGTTCAATGAATATTTTATCACTATTTTCAGATAATGACTCTGACATGGCGATTTTTTCACTGACTTTGTGTTGTGCCTCAATGTATGATGCTTCTAACTGAGCAATACTAGATTCCAATTGGCGACGCTCTTGGTGGAGCTCCTTACGCATAACCACATGCACTACAGACATAGACAAAAAGTACATGTACATAACTGCCAATACCACCAAGACCGCCCCACAACACACTGCGACGAAGTGTGGTGATGATAGGTAGGATTGTTTGGCAGTAACTTTCATAATGATTTATAGCTTTTCAATAATGCGGAGTTTGGCGCTGCGGGCTCGGGGATTTTGTTGTAATTCTTCGCGATTGGGTACTATTGGTTTTTTGTTCACTAGAACGCCTGTTTGATCGTGTGTATATTCTCTAAAAGCGAGCTTTACAATCCGGTCTTCAAGACTATGGAAGGTAATGATGGCCAGGCGACCTTGCGGAGCTAAGCGCTGAAAGGCAACTTTGATGAAAGT
>JBJORD010000016.1:0-3217 GCA_046049585.1 Candidatus Parcubacteria bacterium | reverse complement strand
TGAGCTACCAAATGAAAAAATCCGAGAGTTTAAACCAAGACTACGTCTTCAGTAAAAGTCTTACCATTGTGCCTCCAAAGAACCAAAGTTACATTATTTGGCAGTACACAATCACGATTACGTGGTTTGTAAACAAATTCAATGTCAACGCAGCTAAGAAATTACATTTATAATACACTTCTATACACTTGTGGTATCATTTTAATATCATGCATATCAGAGAAGCTACTGAAAGAGATGTTACTGTTGTGAGCGAAATGGGTAACAAAGTACTGGCGCATCATGCAACATTTAATCCGTTTTACCAACCAGTTGTATTAGGCTATAAAGTGCCTCTACCACCAGAAAAAATTGTGCTGGTAGCAACTACTGATTCCGATACAGTGATTGGTTGTATTCAGGGTGTGTTTCATAAAGAGCCCCAAGATCGAAGTTATCCTTTTGCAGTTATCCAAAGTATTTGGGTAGATGAAGTTGTTCGTGGACAAAAAATCGCACAGTCTCTAATAGCTACTTTTGAAGAAATAGTAAAAGGTAAAGGCGCTAGACAAGTTGATATGTTTGTCGATGTGCAAAACAATCTGGGGTTAGCGCTTTGGGATGCTGTTGGTTATAAAACCTATCAAGAAAAAAGACGAAAGTTGATTTAACTCTAAGTTAAATGCAGATTTTTTTGGGTGGGGTCGAGGTTCAGTTAATTAAATTGAGCAGAGATTGAAGTCTTGAAAACGACCGGCAATATACAACGCCACCCTTAAATTTTGTTGACCTCGACTTTAATCCCTGATTTAATAATCGTGACCATTTAGGAGGATAAAAATGGCACAAGAGCAGTCAAAAAGTAATCGTTGCGCCGTTTTGGCAGCAAAAATCTTGCAAGACCAGGATACAGACAGCCTCAGAGCAATCCTGGCAGCGACAGCCACAGATGATGATCGAATCATCTTTGTCAGTGGTTTGTTGCCGCAATTACATGAGTTGGCTGACGGTCATCCGAACCCCTTTGATGAGGAGTTTGTGGCCGAACTTGTCATGCGTCTTCGCGCTGGTGCCGAACGACGGCTATCATGAATGATTAGGCAGCCTGTGATACGTTTCATGGGCTGCTCTGTTTATTTTTTGTTTTTTTATACATCTATCTCTGACAGCCAGATATAATCTCAGGCTGGAAGTTATCTGGGCAATTGCGGCTCAGTCTGCTATGCTTTAGTGAGAAACTGGCGAGGTGTTGCGATGGTGTCTGACAGCTTGTTTGAAGGTAAAATTGTGATTTTATCATTTACCGAGTGTAACCAGTATCAGGAGGATACAGCTTGCCTTGTGTATCGAGTAGTGAATGGGTGTCTCATGCCGTTGTTGGGAGTTCTCAATTTGCCAGAAGGTTTGTCTTGGCATCGAACCGACTATGATCAATACCAAGTCGCTTTAGATGTCATTAGAAAAACTGGTTGCACAGAGGTCTTTTCTCCCTATTATACAACCCACAGAAAACCATTTTTCGGGGAGAATCTTGGGTGCATTGCCCTTGGCGAAGAACTAAATGATCGAGGTGAGATTGAGGAGTGGTGTGAACTTGGCGCTTTCACATATGACTTTGCAATGATTAGACTGCTTGAGGAGTGTCAGATCAAAGTCAGTTACATTGATCTAGAAACGATGCAAGTAGTCGTAGAGAAAAATTAAGTCGGCATACGTGCCGGCTTATTACGTTTGATGCTATCGCTGATAGTACTAAGGGGTTGGCGGAGATGAGTGCCCAATATAAAAAATGGTATCAGAGCTTGTCTTAGGATCGTCGTTTGGTGCCAAACTCAGTCTATATATGCTCGGTGTTGGTATACATACAAAAGTACTATAGACATTTATTCAAAACAGGATAAAGTTTTGGTGTGAGATATATCTTTGATGAAGACACCAAATCAGCAACGCAGTCGGTTTCTGAATTTTTGACAGCGGTTAACTCCTCGCTGGTGCGCCATCGAGGTCGCATCGAAGGGGAAGTGACAAGTGTCAAAGATACCTACGCGACGGCGGTGTATTTTACTATTAAAGATACGGTACATGATGCCACGCTCAATTGTGTGATTTGGCGGACCACGTATCAGCAGAATGGTGTTTCGATCAAAGAGGGTGATCAAGTGATTGTGACGGGGGTGCCAGAAATATATGCAGCTCGGGGATCTTTTTCACTCAAAGTGCAAACGATTGAGTATGCTGGTGAGGGGGCACTAAAAAAAGCCTACGACACACTGAAGACTCAGTTGGCAGCAGAAGGATTATTGGCCACAACAAACAAACGCACATTGCCTCTCTACCCAAAAAAGATTGGCGTCATTACTTCGCGCTCAGGTGTCGTGATACAAGATTTTAGTGCCAATCTCGGGCGGTACGGATTTGTGGTACACATGGTCGATTCACGAGTAGAAGGGAAAGATGCCATACATGAATTATTAGCGGCGCTCAAAATTTTGGCTACAGAAGAACTAGATGTGCTGGTTATTATGCGGGGTGGTGGATCGTGGGAATCACTACAAGCTTTTAACACCGAATCAGTGGTGCGAGCAATTGCAGATTTTCCGTATCCGGTAGTGACTGGTATTGGGCATGATGTAGATGTGACACTGGCTGAGTTGGTGGCCGATGTGGGGGCGTCAACTCCGACTGCTGTCGCTGAGGTCTTGAACGAATCGTGGGAGACATTACGGCATGAGTATGTGGTAGCCGAAACTGATATACGCAACAAGTATCGGCAATTAGTCACAAAATTGCATCGTACGCTTGATCAGCGTCAGGTGTCTATCTACCGACGGTTTATGACAAGTATGGTACTGACTTCCACAGAACAAGTTCGCTTGACTGCGGTGGTGCAGGGAATGTATCGTCAGCTCGCACATCGCATACAGGTGATGGATACTGCAGTAGAAAAAATGGTGTTGGTTGCCCGCGCACAAGCTGTAACGATACATACCCGTATCACGCAGTATGAGCAAGTAGTGGGGCGCCGTTTTGGTGATCGGATTACACAGACTACTGTCAATCTGGATCAACGTAGTGCAAGCATAGTGACAGCAGAACGACGGGTGTTGCGTGAAGTGGGTAGGCAGCTGACGCAGATCGAGCAACAGATAAAGACCTATGATCCAGCGCGGCCGTTGGCTCTTGGATACAGTTTGTCTTATGTAGAAGGGAAGTTGCTACGGCAGACAGCAACTATAAC
>JBJORD010000015.1:0-12350 GCA_046049585.1 Candidatus Parcubacteria bacterium | reverse complement strand
CTACTTCTTCCCTTGCTGCTACTTGCTGTAAGTTTAGAATTACAACAAGCACAACGAACAAACCCACGAAGCGGAAAATCAGGATTAACCAAAGACCTTATTTCAGCATTCTTGCTATATTTCTTTTTAATTGATTGAATCTTTAAATATTTATCAAGTGAGATAAGAGGTTCATGTTGTCCAAGATATTCATCCCCTGTCCAGGGGTCTATAATGAACCCTGCATAGTATTTGTCTTCTAAGACTTCACTCCACCGTTGCTTCCCAAATGATATACCTGTTCTAGTACGCAAACCCCATTTAGCTGTTGTTCTTGCTAATTCAGATATAGATATATTGCCTTCTGCATATAAAAGCATTCCCCTCCTCAATAACGGGGCAATGGTCTCATCTAATATATCTGGCTCAGTAACTCTACGAACTAATTTCTTTGTTCGTTTATATCCTGGTTTTGGATTCCATATAAATAGTCCCTTACGCAAAGCTCCTTGCATACCAGAAGTACAACGTTGCTTTCTGATTTCATTTTCAAATTGAGCAAAACCAGCAAGCATGGTTTCCATAAGTTGCCCTTGCGGGTCATCAGTAATAGGTTCGGTCACTGAATGTAAAGTTGTTCCATACTTTACGAGTGTCGCTCGAACACCAAAATGGTCTGTTGTATTGCGGGCAAATCTATCTACCTTCCATACTATAAAAGATTCAACATCTTTATGATCTCGACAATAATCGAGAGCTTTCAAAAATTCTGTTCGATTAGCCGCTGTCGCAGACTCACCTCTTTCAATAAAAATTTTATCGACCGATATTCCTCTACTTAAAGCATACTGCTCACACGCTGTCTGTTGATTATCTAAACTGGTACCTTGCACCTGTTCATGTGATGAAACCCGACAATAAATTATTCCCTTCATTATATTTAAACTGCATAACTACTAAAGGGGTGCCCTAGGCTACCCAATACACATACCCAAAGGCTGTTTTACTGGCTAAGACACCCCTTTAGGAGCAGTAAAAATAATAAAAACCTTGAGTATGAAATTGTGCATCGGGTAGCACATCCATTATACGATATTTTTTGTTCCTAAAGCAATCAATTTTAACCCACATTGCACTTGTATCATCTTATAAAAAATAGGTGGCTTAAATGTGCTTTTTAAGAGTGATTTTGGACGTCCATTGACCTATTTGAAAGTAGGTCTAGGTATGCCACTAAAGACTTTTCATCTTCGGGTGAATAATCGTCTGAAGGTATTAAATTTAAAAAATTTCGTCTGATTGTTTTATGATTGTAACCCCTTCCAGCAATTGACTCAGCGAGACAAGCAAAGGGTGCCAAATGTTTCATATTCTTACTAATTTTAATAAATCGTTCTTGAATTGAATTCATCCTTATAAATTTTATCTATACTATTAAACATCATTTATATCTTCATCTATGACAATAGTTTTTAGGTCATCATATAAAATCACATTGTTTGCAAGACAATGTAGAATCATTTGTGAAGCTACTCTAGTAATTGTCTTTTCGCAATCAAACGCACGATACTTTAATTGCTTGTGTAAATTTCTATCAATACGGATTTGTATTGTATTTTTGTTCATAAATCTATTTAAGTTATTTGTAAAATTGTCGACTATCCCCCCAAGGGTCTTTGTCTCTCCCTACTCCTTACCCCTCAACCGGAAAAGGTAGAGAGCCCCCACTTAGGTATGTTATCTAATAGATAAAGGTGCCTAAGCCACCTGACTGAAACTTAATAAAACATTAAGTACCTTTCCGTATATCGGGTATAAGTATGTATGGTCTGTATTCCAGAGTTATTTGTATACCGTTACTCAACACTACAGATGTGTTACTCCACGGTTTATATTTAAAATTTATTTTTTCAAACTATGAGCGACTATCACTTCAGCAAGTGAATGTAATTGTTCATAAATTTGAAAAAGATTATCATCACTCAAATGCTGCAAGACTTCTGAATCAAAACACTTTTTTACTTCTTCAATATTCAAATTGTTGTAAAGAACTAACTAATAAAAAACCGCTCTCGTGAGCGATAGCTATATTTTATCAAATTATCTTTCTGCTTACAGACACCTAAAAATAATTTATCTGTTCGGATCAAATCGTTCCGATTCTTCAATTAACCTCGTGCGGTGCATGCGTACCGCGTCAAGCGAAATATCGTCACGATAACCATTGTTTTCTAAATGTATCGCTATCTGAGTATCGTTCAAACCCTGTTCTGATAATCTATATATCTCAGCTTTTAGCGGTAAATTATTATCCTCTTTGAATCTTTGCTGATTCTTAATATTGTATTTTTCAATCTGGAGTTCATTTGTTTCAGGAAAACGTTTTTCAATGATACTGAGCATTTCATTCTTTGTGGTGCCTAAATCAAAGTGCATTCTGATATATGAACCATCAATTTCATCATCGGCGATTTCCATGTAACCAGACGCTAGTTTAAAGTGACCTTTTGCGTCATTGTTCGGAATAGGATTATTAAAGAAAATTATGTTCTCTAAGATACTAAATTTCCTTGACATATCAGCATCAGATGCGACTTTTGAATAATCTCTCAAGAATGATGGGTGGTAGTACCGATGAGAGTCTGCAATACTCAAGAGTAATTCCTTATAAAAATTTGGTATCTGCCTCAGTATTCGACGTACTTCGACCGCACTATCAAAAATACAAGGAAAAGAAAGATCTATGCCCTGTTCACCACTTGCAGCCGTTAATCGCTCCCGAGTTTCTATAATGGTCTGTTCAAAACTCTCGTTAATACAGAGGTAGAAAAGCTCCTCTAAAATTCTCTTGTGTCGCCGTATTGCATCATCACTTTCATGAAGTTCAATTAAATTAGACAGATTTATCATACTCTTTTTAGTGATTGTATGTATATACCAGTATATACCAATCCCCTACTTATTTGCATTCTACTAGCTAGTTGTTACAATTTAGTATGACAATTAGTCCCATAGCGGGGCGGTGCCTAAACCATAAGCTTTTGCTGTGGCATGGCATTAAATCGCGACAAACATAGAAAACCCGTCATTAGGGCGTTTGTCGCGTTGCGTAGGGAAACTTACGCAGAGACTTCGGTCTTACTAGTGGCGGGCTTTGTGTATCTACTACATGACCGCCGTTTATCATTTGAAATACAAAAATATGGAATCTGACAATAACACTACAGGTGGAGTTGGTACCCCACAAAAACCAAAACGACCGCTGGACAAGGTTTCTTGCTTGTCTCTAGGATTTGGTTTAGCGTCAATCTTATTTTCATTTATAGGTGCAATACCAATAGTAGCTATAGTTTTAGGTATTATAGGTATCACCAGAACCAAAGAATCTTATACTGGACGTGACTTTGCAGTGGCTGGTTTAATACTAGGAATCATCTTTATGATCGTAAATGCATATCAGTATGGTCACTTAGACAATTTCCTCAATAACAATTCTCAAGAAAGACAAACTTTTGATAACTATACTCCAGTATTATCTCCACAATTAAATACTGATATTGGCGATACACAAAATATATCTGAAAAAAATGAACTCCGAGATACAGCTTTAGGTAGTAAAGGTACACAAAACAATACTGTTAAGGATAATCCTATAAATGCAGAAACTGAAATCGTTTTACCACCAACTCCATCAGCACCGCTAATTGAAACTAATCAAGAAATTGATACAAATCAGGACTACAAAAAACTTGAGGATTTATCTGCCTCACTTACACAAATATTGAACGACTTAAAACAGATAGAAAACAAAATGAAGTCTGAGAGTCAGAAGAATCTAAGCATGTGCAAGAGCTCCTACGACACTGAAGTAGCACGTGTTAATTCTCAATGGAATTCAGACTTGAAATACTACGAAAGTCAAAAATCATACTATAATTCAAACTCTGGTTTGTATTCAATGACTGGAACCTCACAACAAAACGCTGACTACCTTGCAGAGCAGTACACAACCATTTCAGAAAGAAAGGAATCTGGATTAGTATCTGCCCGCACCTCATACGATTCATGTAAAAAAAGCTATGAATTCGACACATCACTTAGCAAGGAAATTTCGAGTATTTCAAACGAACAGAAAACAATTATGGGACAAAAGCTAAACGGAAACATCATTGCACTAGTAACACAAATTCAATCATTAATTAATAGATGCAAAAACCTTAAAGAATCACTATTATACTCCTTTTAGAAAGTATTGGTTAAGGTAATACTAGAGGGGTATAATGCTATTAACATGGATATCTCTTTAAGTATTTTTGACAAATTTGTTGAATACGCGCTAGTTGTTTCTATATTAGTCAATCTAGGGCTGACGATAAAAATTAGACTCTATACCAATAAAATTGAAAGTACTAATAAAAACGTTTCCAATTCAACAATATACACAGTTAACGGTAACTTTATACAAACAATCGAAGATTTAAAAATGGTCGCTGGTCCTGCTTTTGATAACACTGTTGAAAGCTTAGAGGAAAAAAGTCAGAAATTTGAAGAAAATGATTTATTTGCTGAATCACTCGCTCAGTATAAACTAAACGAAAGTCCTGCAATGACAGGCTTTGAATCTTTGGATAAAAAAATGGGTGTCCTAGAAAACGGTAACTTAATAGTCATTTCAGCCATACCAAGCGATGGACGCACAACACTTGCCTTAGATATTTGTCGATACAATTCCCTCACGCAAAAAATTCCGGTTATACTTTTTTCGCTTGGAATGCATAGTGAAGTGATTGTTCAAAGACTTATTGGGGCTGAATCTAGAATATCTGTACAAAATATTCGTGAAGGTACAATGCAGGAAGCAGAGTTTGAGTCGTTGGATGCGACATTTGAAAAGCTAAATAAAGCCCCAATATTTATTGATGACAATTCTTATGAAAATATAGAAGAAATCAGGTCAAGGATACTAAAAATAAAAAATTGTATTAATAGGGGGCTAATAATTATAGACGGGGTTGAATTACTAGACGAATATAACACGGACCTAAATCTTATACTTAGAATTTTGAAAAGGACAGCCTTAGAGGTGAAACTTCCAATTATAATTACAACACCACTTTCAAGAGATCCTCTTTTAAGTCGAGGGGGGCAGGTACGATTATCTGATTTGCCTGAAGTGTTTGCTCAAATATCTGACACTGTCATCGCGATTAATCCACCTAATAGAAATCTTGAACGGCCCGAAATAAAAATACTAAATATCCTTAAAAATAGGTACGGCTTATTAGGAACCACAGAACTCTATCACGATCAGAAATATTTAACTTTTTTGAATATTGCACAAGATACTTCTGACTTAAGTCGGAGCCAGGATTTTTAGACATTTGATTCAAATGCCATAAATAAATTTTTTTATGAACTATACAAAATACAATATTACATCTATAAATCAATTTATAGATGAAGTGTTAAGGGATCAATTTAATCAAGAAAGTGTCTACGAGAAGTACGGTTTTGACAAATCAAAAATTCAAATTGATTACGACAATGAGCTCTTGGAAATATTCTTAACTGGGGTTGAAATTGAAATTGGTGGCAAGAGTAAAATGGAACTTTTCAAAATCAGTTATCTAACCGAAATTGTAAGCATCAGTGATGTTTTCATACAAATAGTTGATTGTTACATTACAAATATTCACAGTGGGTTTGTATCACTTACAATAAATGCTTCAAAAATAAAAACAGAAGCACATTTTGACAAATTAATTTTAGATAGACTTATAGATTTTAATATCAATTCAAAAAGTAACTTTATCAGTCTATCAAATTCTCAAATCGGTAATATTAAGTTTATAAGTTCTGAACCTGACGATATAGTGATTCAAAACAGTTCTATTCGGAACCTTTCAGTAGCGCAAAGTACCTCAAATTTAACCATATCAAAATCTAACATTGACGTTTTTAATATTGACGATATCATAAAAAATAATAATTTAACTAATTTCTATTTTTCTAAAGATAGTCATATTAGTTGGAGACCGGAAGAAAACTATAGAAAGTTACGTATCTTAGCCAGCAAAAATCAACTATATAGCTCCATACAACAACATATTTTACACATCAAAGAGATTCAATCATTCACGACAAACAATAAAAGTATTAACGATATTCTATTGTTTTATGGAAACAAAATACTTAATAATCATGGGCAGTCATTCATTCAGCCAATAATTTTGATGTATTTAGTTAATGCTCTACTTATTTCTACAATAAATTATTTTCACTCTGAAATAGATCTATCTTTTAGCTATTCCCTAACGACAAATCTGATTCAAGCAATCAACATTTCTGCATTAAATGAATTAGAGTATGTTACCTCAGAAAGACTGAATGCTTTGGATGGGCTACGCTTAGTGCTGATGGCAATATTTACGTACGCAACAATTTCTGCAGCTATTAAATTTAACTTTAAAAGATAAAGTTTGTATGAATGTTATTTTATATCTACTAAACGGGAGAGAGGTATTAACTTTAAACAATCTGTTTAGTTTCCCCCATACCCCTCCCCACCATCATTAGCCTCATTTAAACTAGCTACTGAAAATGTCCATGTGTTTTAGTAACTGATTCCAATTCTGTCGTATCTCTGCAACAACAAAGATTTATCAAAATCGCTACCTATAACTAGGTAGCGATTTTGATATGGGCATTTTCTTGCTTATAGCAGTCCCATCTCTGCAAAAACTCGCTCGTATCGTGTAATAGTTTCTCTCGCGAGTTTGTGGGTCAGGATAAAGTCTACCCCACTATGAGCGATTTCATTACGAATCTTGTGTGCTTCCCAGGCATCGTCGAGCGTGGATAGGGCTTGTGGAGAAACACTACGTAGACGTTCACCGAGTGATGTGCCAGCATAGCCTTGGCGCTTCAACGCTTCATCAAGGATGATGTCAGCCTCGATGATAGCAAGCTTCCAGTCGTTTGGATTTTCTGATGTCACATGAGTTTGCATATCAGCAAAGCGGTTGGCTGTAGCGCCACCCATACGCTGCCTAGCAAAAGCTTCTTCGGCGTCAGAGATTTTTTTGGCTTCAATTTCTAACAGTTCATCAGTGTGTATCGAGGCGTACACATACAAGAACAAAAATAACGCCGAGACGGCATAAGCAATCACTACAAATATAGTCCAAACCACACCAAAGACACCCGCCACTTCATCCAGTGTAAAGCCTGCAAACAGGCCATCACTACCAAAAATAAACCCTAGCAAAGGTGTAAGGTAGTCATACCCTATTACATCGAGTGTAGTCGAGCTGGCGGTGATAATATCTTCGTCGTTCATGTATAAATTATTTTGTGTCAAACGTTTTTTGACCAAGATCAAACAAACGTTCATCACCACCATGTGGTGCTATATATTGTACTCCAACCGGCAAAGAAATTCCTTCCCGCTCCACAGTTCCCATTGGTACTGACAAGGCTGGAACACCAGTGAGGTTAACTGGTACGGTAAAGATATCTTGTCGATACATAGATAACGGATCGGCTTGTTCACCGATTTTGAAGGCTGGGGTTGGTGCAGTCGGGGTCATGATGATATCGACTGTCTCGAAACACTCTGACAACTCTTTACGCATGGCTGACCGTACAGCCTCAGCTTTGCCGTAGTAGGCATCGTAATAACCAGATGAGAGTACGTAGGTGCCGAGCAAAATCCGACGCTTAACCTCTGCCCCAAAGCTTTCCCCGCGACTCTTCTCATACACTTGCAAAAGATCATCACCAGCTGCGCTGTGACCATAGCGCATCCCGTCATAGCGAGCGGTGTTTGAAGATACTTCAGCTGGCATCACAATATAGTAGGCAGCCAAACCTTTTTCAAATAGTGGCAAATCAATATCTACAATTGTATGACCTAGTGCTTCGAGTGCGGTGATTTGTGCAGCAAACCGCTCAAGCACGTCTGCATCGACACCACTTTGCAAGAAGCGGCGTGGCACACCAATTCGATACGTGGGTTTGGTCGGGACGTCCGGATATGTATCAGCATCAATAGTAGTAGCATCCATCATATCTCGTCCAGCGATAGTGCGATGTATCAAGGCGGCATCAGCCACGGTTGTAGTGAGAGGCCCCGCTTGATCAAGTGATGAACCCATCGCAATCAAACCAAAACGCGAAACCGCACCATAGGTTGGCTTAAAACCAACAATGCCACAGTAACTAGCTGGCTGCCTGATCGAGCCTCCCGTATCAGTCCCAAGCGCTACGGGTACTGCCCCCATGGCGACTGCCGCGGCTGAACCACCTGAGGATCCTCCTGGTACACGAGTCATATCAATCGGGTTGTGCGTTGGCCCAAAAGCTGAATTTTCGGTTGATCCACCCATCGCAAATTCATCCATGTTGGTAGCACCAATGATAATTGCCCCCGCAGCTTTGAGCCGGGCGATCACCGTCGCATCATATGAAGCAATATAATTGGCCAAGATCTTTGAAGCGGCCGTGGCTTTTTTGCCAGCTACTAGGATATTGTTTTTAACTGCCACAGGCACACCAAGTAGTGGCGGTAATGCTCCACCCTGAGCATAACGAGCAGTAGCTTCACTCGCCGCAGCCATAGCTTCGTCTTCATACACTTCTAGAAAAGCTTTGACGGCTGGCTCTTTGGCTTTGATGACTGCGAAGACTCGTTTTATTTCTGCTTGTGGTGTGTAGGTGCCAGTCTGATAGGCCGCTACTAAATCAGTAATTGTTTTGTACATACTATTCGTCTTGGGCAATTATTTTTTTCACTAAAAAGTACTGTCCATCGCGAGCAGGAGCAGCCTCAAGCATGGCTTCGGTGTATTGTCTTTCTGCTGTAGTTACTACATCTTCACGGAAACGGTTATGTACTGCACCAGGAATCTTTTCTAGTGTACCATCGCCAGCCATTTCGGCTACGGCACTGACGTACTGTAAAATATCACTAATTTCAGTACCAAAGTGACTAATTTCATCCTCCGAGAGCGCTAAGCGGGACAATGATCCAAGGTGCGCAATTTCGTCTTTTGTCATATGGTGCATCATATCACTTAAGCGGAACATCGGCTATATGTTTCAAAAACTCAGCCCATGTGAGCACTGGTACACCTAAGGCAGCAGCGTCAGCGACCTTACTTCCTGGTTCGGCTCCTGCGAGTACAAAGCTGGTTTTTTTGGATACACTCGAGGCTACCACACCACTATGTAAGCGAATAAGATCTTTGATTTCATCTCGACTGTAACCAGACAATGTACCAGTCACGACAATCGTCTGACCTTTTAGCTTTTGGCTGCCGATTTCTTTGGCTTCGGTCTCGATTTGTATATGCGCTAAGAGCTCTTGTAACAAGGCTTGGTTTTCGGAATGTGCGTACCAGGTAATCAAAGCAGTAGCGGTCTCGTCTCCAATCCCGTGTATCGCTCCTAAGGTCTCTTTGTCAGCGGTAAAAATGGCAGCTATAGAACCAAATTGTCGCGCTAATAAACGAGCAGTCTCCTCGCCTACCCCATCAATACCGAGCGCTACTAGTACCCGGTACAGAGGTTGTGTTTTGGCGGCAGTGATTGCCGATATAACATTTTCGGCTGACTTAGCTTTGAAGCCCGGTAGTACAACAATGTCTTCGTACCGCAACGCAAACAAATCGACTGGTGAGGCAATGAGTTCAGCTTCGAGTAATTGATCAATGATCTTGGGACCAACACCGTCAATGTGGAGGGCGGCTTTCGAGACCATGTAGTACAATCGGCGACGACGTACCACCGGCGAATCCATCACCACACAACGAAAGGCTGCCTCGCCCGGCAATCGTTCGATCCGACCATCGCCACCACAACCACTGACATGAGTAGGAAAAACAAATGGCTTGGCCCCCTTAGGACGCAACTCTTTTACCACCGATACGACTTCGGGAATAACATCACCGGCTTTTTGTAAAATAATCGTATCACCAATTCTAATATCCAAGCGTTTTATCTGATCTTCATTATGAAGCGTGGCGCGAGCAACCGTCGAGCCCGCGACAGTAACTGGCCGCAAGTGTGCTACTGGAGTTACTACACCAGTGCGCCCGACTTGCATATCAATCGCTTCTACAATAGTGGTAGTCTGTTCAGCGGGGAATTTGTATGCCACACCAAAACGTGGCGCCTTGGCGGTATATCCCAAAACCGATTGCGCTGCTACCTCATTAATTTTTATAACTACTCCATCAATACCGTAGGGTAAAGACTCTCGTTCATTGTGCCATTTTGTGTAGAGCTTTTGGATAGCAGCAATCGTTCGACACTCCGTTGCATAGGAGTTGGTCGGTAATCCAAGCGTTTTTAGTAATTGTAATTCTTCCATCTGTGTACTCGGTACTCGCAGTGAAGTATCACGGACGGCCAACAAATCTATGTCATAACAAAACAATGACAGGTTGCGATCGGCTGCCACAGTCCGATCTAATTGTCGCAAGGTGCCTGCAGCGGCATTACGTGGATTCGCAAATAGCGGCTCTTCTCTTGACGCTCGGTCAGCATTTACCCGCACAAACTCTTTGGTAAAAAGTACAACCTCACCAACACAAATAAGATCCACTGGGTACGCTAGAGTTTGCGGTAAGGTTTTGATGGTAGTGGCAGTATGGGTCACATCTTCTCCTACGGCCCCATCACCCCTCGTTACAGCATGCACGAGCTGACCCTGTTTGTAGGTGAGTACAATTTTTAGACCATCAATTTTGTGTTCAGCCACATAGCTATATGACTGACCGTAGTCAGCCTCACGCAATAAGCGTTGCACCTTGGCGTCCCAGTCGTGTAACGATACTTCATCAAAGGCGTTATCAAATGACCATTGTAGTACAGCGTGGGTAACCTTGGCAAAAGCCTCGCGTACTCCATCACCAATAATCAGACTGGCAGTTGCCTTCCCTTCAACTTGGATCTCAAGCGCTTCAAGCTCAACTAAAAGTGCATCGTATACCTCATCAGAGATTTCCGGAGCGTCGTCAAGATGATACTTTTTTCGGTGATAGGCTACTAGGGTCCGTAATTTTGCTAAACGTTCGGCTGGCAAAAGAGTATTCATCCTAGAATTCTAGCAAAACTTCTCGCCTAACGGAACCAGCGGTCGTTATTGCATTGCATGGCTTATTAAAACCAGTCACCTCGGCAATGGTACACAATGATCCTGGTGAGCACCGTTTATTTTGTCCACTTGGATAACCAGGGAAAGCAGTATTTAAATTTGAAACTACCAAATCACTCGACTCGCTTGGATCAACATGCATCAATACCATTTCAAGTACACTACAGCGATCGTTATTTGGACCCCAGGTAATAGTATCTCTGTATCGACGAATTGAACCATTGCCTGTTACTGTAAATGAGTTGGCTACAGTTACGAGAGTATCAGACGGACGCTGAAAACAAGTATAGGGCACAGAGGTTGGCAAAGGGGTAGTAAATGTGGTTGAGGCTTGGCGATGTAAATAACGGATACACTCTATCCCGGCATTAGCAGCCTGAAAAGCCAACTCTGAGTCGCGGGCAGTGACAGTCAAAGATAGCTGTTTGATACTCAATTCAATAATAGCCAGAGTAATAGACACAACCGCCGTCACCACGACCAGTGTCATAAGAAGGGCGAAGCCTGATTTTTGTTTAGTTGGTATCATACACATTGGTTAAATACGTCACTAATTCAACTTTCTGTTCATCAGCAAAATCACCTGATCTCCAAGTTACGGTCGAGGTAGCTACGGCTCCCTGCGGTCTGCCTCCAGACCCAGGAATAATTGCTATTTGGAGACTCCGGGTGTACGGCGTCATAGTATTGCCGGCAGCAGTATGCGTGAGACGACGATTGTTTTGATTACTAGTAGTATACAACAGACAATTACCGATAGTCGTACCACAATCAGTTACTGTATAACCAGTACCATTAGCGGCCGCTGCCAATCCACAGCGCTTATTGGCGCCCCCTCCAGTGATACAACTATCAAAGATACTGGTAAATTCTGTCCAAGGATTTGGTTGGGTAGTTTCACCAACAAATGAATCGCGTAAATCACCGAGCACCAAGTTATCTCGTCCCGATTGTAACAATTCCAAGCCTTCCTGCGCCAAGAAAAAAGCTGTCGTTTGGTCAGTTGAAAAGCTATTACTCTTATTTACTTGTGTCATGATACGTAATGGACCAACCGTTACTAATAGTAAAATCGTGATGGCGACCAAGACCTCAACCAAGCTAAATCCACTGTTTGCGTTTTTGTATATCATATGTCAAGCGTACGCTGTGTCACGGTAGTCTGAATAACAAAATCTCGAGACAGACTCGCATTAGTAGCAGTAGCGTCAAT
>JBJORD010000014.1:0-10895 GCA_046049585.1 Candidatus Parcubacteria bacterium | reverse complement strand
CATATCAATCAAATCAACCCGTAGTTCGTTATCAGCAATAAAAGCAGTGCCCTCGGTAAAAGGTTCATTTCCTATTAGCACACATTCAGCTGGTTGATCAACCAATGAAGGGAGTAACCCTAAACGGGCCTGGCCTGATTCTTCTAGTGTCGCTTCCTGTACAGATAGTACTGGTGTAGGTACGATCTGCGACGCCAGTCCACGACCAATAAGATAGCTAGCAATGTATAAACCTGATACCAATACCAACCCCACTAAAAAGAAGGTGAGTAAAACTATATAAACTCGGCGCATAAACAGTAGTATAGCAAATACGACCAAGTAAAACTTGGTCGTATTTGGCTTTATAACTTTGGTAAGTTTTTATCTACTTTATCTTTTTTTGGTTTTTTTGCTTCTTTTTTGTGTGTGAATTCGCCTTTAGCCATACTGAAATATTACTTATGTTCAATCTAAGTATACGTTTTAAACCAAAAAACGTAAATGTGATGCTGTAAACAACCAAAAACCAGTTTCGCAATGAAACTGGTTTTTGGTTGTTTAGTACTGAGATTATCTATTGGTTTGTAGGTAATTTAAGACAGCACCTAGTGTAGTGTAAATCTGAAAGTTAATGTCAGTTGAAGCTCCTTGCACAGCTGATTTAGCTGAGTTTTGAATTTCACAAGTAGCTCCTGGAACGGCTTTTCGGACACTAAAAATTGCATTGTGACACATCACATTACCCTTCAACGTTTTAGTAACGTAGTTACCTGATATACCATAACGTACCGGGACACCAGCTTCATCAGAACCTGTTCGTGTTACACACGTACCACCATGTGTGGCACACCGTGTCCAACCGTTAGTTTCTGATTTAGATGGAGTCACTACTGGTGTTGGTGGGACTACCACTGGGGTTGGTGTACTTACTACCGGAGTAGGTGGAGTCACTACCGGTGCAACGGGTACTACCGGAGACACTGGTAATACAGGAGGCGCTGTTGGAGGAACAACACTAGGCGCAGTCGGAATCACAACCGGTGTTGGCGTAACTGTTGGAGCAATTGGGGCAACTACAGGTACAACAGGAGCTACAGGAATCACACCCGGCACAACTGCTGTAGGAGATTGATTTGAAAAAGATAATGTTCCATCTTTAAAAATCACGGGACGTACCGCTACCACTTTATGCCACCGACCATCAAATTGCCCTCGGGCATACAGTTTGTACTGCTCATTGTTAACTAATGCTTTTTGCAGCGGTACAGTAAATGTACCGAGCTTACCATTTTCTGATTTAATGGCATATGCACCACCAACCACTATATTCCTACTATCAAATAAATTCACTATAGCAGTATCTTCATTCGGCAAGGTCACCTTAAACTGCTTTGGGGTAGCTCCATTAAATGAAACGGCACTAATTTTTGTTTGTTCATAAAAACGGAGGTCGTCTGTTGAGGCAACATCGTATCGAGTTAGTTTTGCATTCTTACTAACACCATTTTTTGTAACAGTGATTGATGCTTCCGCAGCCAAACCACCAGTTCTGTTTGTAGTATATACATAGTAATCGCCGTCAGCCAAATCTCCTCTTTTGTCGTATCTAGTTAATTGACCACACACATAGCCAGTGTCTACTTTCTTACATTTGAGACTAACCTGCTGCTTACCTGTACTACTAATTATAGTTACAACAGGTTCATACGAAAAACTATTCGTAGTAACTGTGACTTCTGGTTGACGCTTACTAAGTTTGCTAGTTTTTACATCAGTAATAGTATATGTACTAGATCCTGGCAACGTAAGTGCCGCCAACTCATGCACATTTCCTATATAACCATACTGTTTGAGAACTTCTTTTGGTACCGCCTGAAGGGGAAATCGACTATTGAATGTAATGACATTACCGTTCTTTAGAGTAATAGTGACAGTGCGTACAGATATCTCAGTATCTCGGTTCAGTGATTCACTGACACTTTGTACGTCACTAATGGTAAACGTGGTTTGTGCAAATACCTGACTAGTGAATAAAAATATACTACCTAGTATAACTGTGAGTACCGCGCAACTATATAAACTTCTTAATGCAATTTTCATCTGAAATAATAATGATTAAATAACAACACAAGAGGCTGCAGCGGTTTCCCGCTACAGCCTCCAAGTACTAGTAGTATACAGCGCAAAGTTCTCTGATAGGCACGTAGTACTGTGGAAAAGACCACACAACAATGACAGTAGATGTAACTTCAAAACTTTTCCTGTTCAATTATTATGTCTTTGTGAGCAATCTTGCCCTCAGTAGGGATATTAAATTCTAACAACTCCATTACACCTGTATATGAATATACTTCCGCTGGCTTAATAACTACCAAAAACCCTTTCTCAACTTGTATCTCTTCATCCTGAACAACAAATATGCCCGAGCCAGAAACAACATAGTAATTGCGTATGCCAAACAGCACTCGCCGTGGCTTATGTGCACCATGAACTTTAATATATAAACAGTTATAGGGATTGGTATCCTGTGATACTAACCGTCGATAGACGTAACCATCTCGCTCTTGCCCATCAGTTTCTGATACTCTAACTACTCTTTTGATCATAATTTAAGTATACCAGTTGAAAGGATAGATTAAAAAATAAAAATACACGAAATTTTTGACATTAGTCTAAAAAGTTATATATTTTGAAAAGACCAGAGAAACCCCCAACAGAAAGGAGTGGGTCATGTGGATGCCTGAAGCTAGTACTCACGTCTTTCGTGGAAAGAGTCATAGTCCATACCTCTGCAACCGGTGTCGTAATTATATTGACATAGGAGAACGTTACGAGCGTAGAGTATATCGAATTGGTAGAAGTCGTCATGCACAGAGACTCATGATAGAGATCGAACATGTGCACGACCGAGACTGCCCCTACGAAGAACTTGAAGAGATGTATGCTTCAATGCGAGAAGAAGCCAGTACGAGGGTAGCTATCGCTATGGTCATGTCCACTAGACTCATCGCAAAAGTGGCCCTCAATGGCGAAATCGTCATCATCGAGGAACCCTATCTCGAGATGCGGACAGAAAATTCTGCCGACCCACTAGACTGCGAGCCGGACGATGGATCGAACGACGGCGACGATGATCTGCCGTTCTAGTTCATCTCCCCGCCACCACGAAAGAAACGCCACCTTGGCCACTCTTCCGAGGTGGCGTTTCTATTTTAATTTTCGCACAAGAAAAAAGACCTTATACGGGGTCTTTTTTCTGAAACTTTCACAAATTGGATGCAGTGCGAGGCGCGAGCGAAAAATATTTGGAGGTGTACTTTTGGTACATTGAGAAATATTTTTCGTGAAGCAACAAAGCAATGCGCCAATTTTGGAAGTGTCTACCAAGCGAAGTGAGCAAAGGCACGGTTCGCTTCTGCCATCTTGTGCACATCATCTCGCTTCTTCACTGCCACGCCTTCTTCCTTGGCAGCGAGTACGAGTTCGTTTGCTAGAGCCTTGTGCATCGGAATGCCTTTGGCATTGCGAGCGGCACCGATGATCCAGCGGAGAGCCAGTGCGAGACGTCGTTCAGGACGTACTTCACGCGGGACCTGGTAGTTGGCTCCACCGACTCGGCGTGAGCGAACTTCCATGAGTGGGCCAGCGTTGCGGAGGGCTGTCTGGTAGATCTCGAGAGGGTCTCCCCCATCTTTGCGGTTTTTGATTTCTTCAAAAGCAGCGTAGACAATCTTGCGAGCGGTCTCCTTTTGACCGCGAAGCATGATGTAGTTGATGAGGCGCTCCACTTCGGTTGATCCAAACTGTACGTCTGGCTTCACGACTGGGCGCTTCTTGATTGGGCGTCGCATGAATTAAAGTTCTTAATGTTGGTAAACTGCGGCTACATTAAGAATGAGAGTATGACAAAGTCTGCTTTCATTCTTCGCATAATTTGGTGCCGAAGGTTACCCTTGCACCGCGTCCGTTATCTGTAGCGAATATAAACTATTAATTATGAGATTGGTTAATCTCTTTTTGCCTTTCTAAAGCGAAATAAATTGACGTAGATGCAAGGCGTCCAAAGAAAATTTTGTGAGCCATACTTGCGTATGGTGAACTAAATTTTACTGCCGGACAACGCAGCAGATGCGTTAATTTACTTTGCTTTTGGGCGTTTAGCTCCGTAGCGTGACCGTCCCATCGTTCGGTTTGCAACGCCAGTAGCGTCGTACTTACCACGCACGATAGTGTAGTTCACACCGATGTCCTTCACACGTCCACCTCGCACCAGGACCACTGAGTGTTCCTGTAGGTTGTGCTTGATACCTGGGATGTAGGCAGTAATTTCCATACCATTACTCAGACGAACACGAGCAATCTTACGAATCGCAGAGTTCGGCTTACGCGGGGTCTTGGTAGTTACCTTGGTACATACGCCACGCTTGAACGGTGAATTGTACTGATTTGGCTTATTGATGATGGAATTGAATCCCACTGTCAACGCACCAGTCTTGGTACGAGAAACCGGGTCACGTCGCTTCTTCTTGGTTAATTGATTTATTGTTGCCATAAAGCTCGGGTAGGATACTACAACCAGTCTTGTTTTGCAAGGCAAAATGAAATAAGCCAACGAGACCAAAGGTCGACTATGGCGAATTTCCATGAGCGAGGTCTATCCTTAAGACCTCGTCCACGTCTCATTAAATTAGCTGACTTAATGTCAAAACAATGTGTTTGTAAATCTGATTTACAACAAAAACTCAGCGATTGATCCAACGAACTGAGACAACGGGGCTCCGAGGACATAGACAAACAAGAAAATCACGAGGGCAAAAGCGATAAATACATTCTGTTCGAGATAGCGGCGGAAGCCTTCATATTGCATACGGAGCGAAAATGGTAATAACCGAGGCAAAATCTTTGAACCATCCAGAGGCGGGATCGGCATGAGATTAAAGAATGCCAAAAATAGGTTCATGACTACCAGTTGCGCCAATAGATACAAAAATAGCTCGGTCATACCAGCCCCATTAGCAACATGGTAGACTCCTGCAAATATTACCGCCAATAGTACATTCACCGCTGGACCAGCACCCGCTACGATCGCTTCGCCCCATTTTTGGTTAGAAAAATTATACGGATTATAGGGCACGGGCTTAGCGGCACCAAATAGAAATGGCGATCCAGACAAAACAAGAAACCCAGGCACAATCACAGACATTAGGGGATCGATATGGACGAGCGGATTAAGAGACAGCCTCCCTTCAAGCCGCGCAGTTGGATCTCCAAGCGCGTTGGCAGCATAGGCATGTGCGACCTCATGTAAGACAATTGAGGCAATAAGTCCAATAATGAGTGCAATGGTGATAGGGTCCATAGATTTGTATTATACATATATATGTATAAAGCTGCATCTATCTGGATGGGAGGTAGTTGCATTCCTTGCCAACCGTGGTAGTATAGCGGGACTTAAATAAATCGTTATGGCAAAAGTTTGCGACATTACCGGCAAGAAGACACAGATTGGTGGCAAGTACAGTAACCGTACTCGTGCTACTCAGTTTAACCCTTCTGGCAAAACAAAGCGTGCTCCTAATTTACAGAAGCGTCGCATTTACGTACCAGAGATTGAAAAGACCGTAACGGTAAAAGTCTCTACCAAGGGACTCCGCACCATTGCCAAGAACGGCGCTTTCAAAACACTCAAGGAAGCAAAACTCATCTAGATTGATTCTGACAAAAACCCGTAGATACCATCTACGGGTTTTTGTTTATTGTTCCCAGATGTTGGTACCATCGGTAAGAAAAGTAATTGTTCCCTCTGTTGCAGTATTTCGTAGTGGAACATTACGAGCTTGTAACTTCTCTACCACTTCGGTGTGTGGATGGCCATAACTATTATCACGACCAGCCGATACTACCGCATACGTTGGTTGCACTGTTTCAAGAAAAAGATTACTGGTGGATGTACGTGAACCGTGGTGTCCAAGCTTCAACACTTCACTCGCTAGTTTCTCGCCATACATAACAGCCAGATAATCTTCAATAC
Source organism: Candidatus Parcubacteria bacterium (assembly GCA_046049585.1). Lineage (GTDB taxonomy): Bacteria > Patescibacteriota > Minisyncoccia > Phycocordibacterales > UBA918 > OLB19. The sequence goes on along the minus strand of JBJORD010000014.1, from coordinate 4,882 downwards.
TAATTGGCGCGTCACCAGTCAACAAGAAATCAATTTCACCATAACTCACCTTTACCACTATCGAACTAGTATTACTCTCAAGTAACGAAGGGTCGCGAGCTGGTGAGTAGACAGTGATGGTAGTCGAAGCACCCAACATAAAGACTTGCCCCGCTCTAGCGTAGTGCAGTGTCGCACCTTCTTGTGTGAGACTGGTCTGATAGGTACTGGCAGTCATGGTCTCGCCACGATTTTCGGTGGTAAGAATTGTATTCACCTGATAGCGCGATAGGACATCAATCAATCCACCGATGTGATCCTTGTCAGGATGAGTCCCGACAACCAAATCAAGTGATCGATCCCCCCAGGGCATAGCCTTGGCTAATTCCCGTAACACCGTACCGTCTGGACCACCATCAACCAGTACCTGCACACCGTCTGGAGTAGTAATCAAAATGGCATCACCTTGACCAATGTCAAGGAAGGATACTTGTAGGTAGGGCGACGAGGTTCCTCCGCCTCCAATAAACCAGGTGGCCAGTATGCTACACCCAAAAGCTAGGAGGGTAAGCAAACGCACTTGTGCCTTATCTAGCGACATAGCTATAGTATACGACACAGTCTTCTATACATGGTAGAATAGATTTCTAATCACAATTTAGCATGTTATACAGCCCACTCACATTTACCATCCCTACCCTCACCGGCATCAGTCAAGAGACCATCGATGAACACATTGGACTCTACAATGGGTACGTCAAACATGTAAACTTAATCCAAGAAAAAATCGCCGCCTATAGCACTGATATAGAAAGCAACGGCTACGCAATCAACGAAATGCAGCGACGTCTTGGGTTTGAATTTGGGGGCATGCGCAACCATGAGTACTACTTCACCCAATTTGAAGGTGCACCGACCGCCCTTAGAGCAAGCAAATTGAAAGACAGTATTGAACGTCAGTGGGGTTCAGTTGAAAGTTGGCAAGAACAATTTACCCGTATTGCTATGACCCGCGGTGTTGGTTGGGCAATGCTCTACCACGACCCACACACTGATCAATTGGTACAAACGTGGGTAGACGAGCAGCACCTCGGCCAACTAGCTGATCTCGATATCGTCCTAGCCCTTGATATGTGGGAACACTCATATATGCGTGACTACGTACCAAGTAAGAAAAAAGAATACGTCGCGGCTTTCTTTGCCAACCTCAACTGGGGAGTAGTAGCTAGTCGGGTAGTTTAACGAAAGAAAATCGGAACATCATCATCCGCTTTTACAGTCTTGTCTGACGACACGGCTGTTTTTGTTTTTTGCACTAATGATGACTTGGGGAATTGATATGGTTGTGACACCAATGGTGCCTTGGTAGATATAAGTGATTCTGGTACCACTTCCCAGGTGTCATAGTGCTCCCCCATAGTAGTTTCACCTGGTTCTATCAGGGTGCCTTGCCCCTTCCTGGATTGGTAATGCGTTAGGTGGTACCAAAGTGCACCAAGGACCACATACGCCAGTGGCACAAACAAACCAGAAAACGGTGGTACCGACACCGCCGCAAAAGGGAGTGTGGCGACGGTCTTGGCAATCGTAATAATGTACGTTAGCGATGCACTGGCCAAAGCACCAACAGGCATTGCCAAGACAGGACTAACGAGCGCCAGCAAACCCGTAATAAAAGTCAGTAACATCGCCACTGGCACCATCGGCAAAACGAGCAGGTTAACAGGGACTGCCACCAGTGACCACTCACCCATGTGATACAGCAATAGTGGTGCTACTGCAATTTGTGTCGCTACAGTTGCAACCAAAAATGAACGGATCGACAACCAAGCGGTAACCCGTAGCCAAGCAGCCTCAAGATGTGGAGCTACTAGTATGAGTCCCAAGGTGGCCATAAACGACAATTGAAAGCCAATATCATACCGCAACAGATAAGGATTCCAGACTAACATCAACACTCCCGCCAGCAACAACATACGCATAATCAAATACGGACGTGCGAGCAAGGCCACAAACAAAAATAGCATCGCCATGAGACTCGCACGCATGACACTTGGTGAGTAGCCAACCAATAATGCAAATACAATAATAGCGACAATACCTACTACCAACCGCCAGCGGTACGCTAGTACAAATGACAATACAAATAATACAAACGCAACCACCAACATTATGTTGTATCCCGAAAGCACCACAATATGGATAATGCCAGTAGTGCGAAAAGCCTCTTCCAGTTCTTCACCGAGAGCAGATTGTACACCGAGTAACAACCCTGCTCCTAGCGCTACTTCTGGCTCTGGTATCACCAACGCCAAACGTTCCAAAAATAATTGCTTCATTGTGTAGAGCGAAGCCACGCCAGGTATCGGTGTTTCGGTACCAATTACAGTTACTGAGGCAAACGAAATACTGTGGGTAATGCCACGAGCTCTGAGGTATCCAACGTAATCAAACGTCCGTCCCAAATCGGTCGTAAATGATTCTGGCACGAGTAGCGTGCCGCTAACCGAAACTACATCACCATACTGTACGGTAGTGTACCGATCAGTCGAAACGAGTACCGCTGTATCTTCAGTTTTGACTGTTAACAAAACTTGATTGGCGCGAACATCTGGCTCACGAACTATTACCCCTTCTAGAACTACTTCCGTCCCTACCAGTCTGGCTAGCTGTGTATCATCGAGCATCACTTCAGCTTGCAAAAAACGCAGCATACCAAGCGCCACACAAAATATTCCCACTCCCCCAATCAAGACCACTGAGGTTACGTGATCAAAGTTCTTCTGACTGGTAGCTTGCCGCCACAACAGAACCAATCCAAACGCGACAAGCACTAGGAGGACGATACTATACACATCCATAAACAAAAACGAGCGGAGTAACACTCCACCCGCAAAACCGAGTACCACTACATAAAAGAGAAGTTGCTGCATACATAATAATTGTAGCAGAAAGAAAATGCCCCGGTCATGACAAGCACAACACGGGGACTTTTTCGGCGGCTAGTGCCGCAAACTGTTGCAGGCCCATCCAGGTCAAGCCTGAGAGCCACGGTCGACGTCTCAGACTATTCATCACTTTAAAGAACAAGTGAGAGGAATGCCCTCAGGGCCTCAGTGCCAAAACACAGAAAGATGACATGTCCGTTTTTGATAATCACCACCATCACCGCGGTTGGTGAAGGGTAAATCATTCTTTGGGTTTGCAGGGAGCATAATGCTGCCTTTCTTTTGTGTTTCAAAACGGGTGAACAGACGCATACACCACAGTGCTCCGCGTCATATACATACCCGTAATTAGTCCCTAGTCGTCAAGAGCTTTGGTAGCGAGAGTTTTTGCGATCGCATTTTTTTCTTTGGTGACTAATTCGTAGTTGAGTTGTGGAAAGTGTTCAACTCGTACATTATGAATGGCCATAAAGAGAGGGATGAGACCAGGATTTTGTATAACCTGACGATGCGCTAATTGTGCCTCTGCCTCACTGTGTGAAAGTTGTACCGTAAATGATATCGTCTTAGTCGTATCACCAAAAACTTGTTCGAGTGACTCAAGTCCCAACAGCACAGCTTGATAAGCAGCGTAGACATTTGTGCTATTACCAATCTGCCGAGAAGCCTCATGCAGTACTGCACCAGTACTGTCACAAATTACTACCGCTACGGCCGCAGGACCAGGATCGGATGTAGCTAGACCATACGTAAAACACTTGATTGTTTCCATTAGTGCACTGTACCACAAATACCAATAAGGCGCCCCCAGAGGGACGCCTTTATTATGTGGGCGGGAATTTCAGTTCAGCGGTCACCGGCTTATGACGGCCAGGCAAAGTGAACTGATATTTGCCCTCTCCTTGCGGATGAAGCAAAATCCAATGCTCATCCGGACCTAATTGTTTCATCAGTCCTTTTGCGTACAAAAGCGTCCCCGCTTCTCCAACTTCAATCTCTACCCCAGCCAATACAGCTTGCCTAATTCTACTGAATTGCATAAAAAGAACACCTCCTTTGTTTTGAACAGACTACTAGTAATTTACACAATGTCAACCAAACGTAAACGAGTGGAACGCTTACCCATAAAGTACGACTCTTCAATGTGAGCTAGCAACGTACATGTAGAGCCAACTAATGGCGTGACACTAAAACCATCCGTGGTCACAAAAAAGGCAATAGCTTCGATGGTACCGTGATTTGTTTTGAATAGTAGCTTGGTATGTTCTTTGGCTTTACCAAAAGGTTCGACCGCTAGTGGCATCACTGCTTCAAAGGCAAAGAGTGGTTTTTTATTACCGGCACCAAATGGTGCCATAGCCTTGAGAATCGTACGAACCTCACCATACACTGAATCAAGTGATAATGCTGCGTCCACTTGTAGTGGTTCTATGGTGACAGCCTCTGTTCCTAAAGTTATGTAGGCTTCATTCATATGATCTTGGAAACGATGAATGTGATCATCATGTACCGCAAACCCACCAGAAGCATGATGTCCCCCATATTCATGAAAGATATGTGCCACCGTTTCCATGAGTCGCACCACACTGACAGCACCACCCGCCCGACATGATCCTTTGATGACACCATTCCCATCACGACCCCACAAAAAAACTGGCCGCTTGTGTTCTTCTGCTAGTTTGTTGGCCGCGAGTCCCACCAACGCTGGCCGCCATAGTGGGTTACCAAGTACCAGTACTGGCGGCAATTCGACCACATCTTTCATGCGAGTGTGTATCTCCCTGGTCATAGTTGCTACTACCCCCTTGCGCTCGTTATTGAGTTTCTCAAGCATATCGGCGTAGGTACCAGCTTCGCTTTCGTCTCGAGTAGATAACAAGTGGAACGCATGTTCGGGAGCATCCATGCGTGACGCAGCATTTACACGCGGACCAATAGTAAAACCAATATCCTCT
>JBJORD010000013.1:0-5288 GCA_046049585.1 Candidatus Parcubacteria bacterium | reverse complement strand
CAGCACGAGAGTTTCAGCTATATTTAGCAACATAAAAAAGTTCGAGTCCCCGATATAAATTTATTTTGATATACTAATGTAATGTTAAAAATATATCTCGCACGACATGGGCAAAATGAAGATAATGTAAATGGAATTCTAAATGGACACCGTGATGAACCGTTAACACCACTGGGTCTAGATCAAGCCAAGCAAACGGCACAATTCATTAAAGACAATAATCTAACATTTGATCGCATATACAGTTCTCCCTTAAAACGTGCGTATGTGACAGCAGAAATCATTTCTCATGAATTGGAACTTACTAAACCGGTGGTACTCGATAGTTTAATTGAGCGAGATTTTGGTGTTATGAGCGGAAAGCTAGCAGCGCAGATTATTGAGCTCTGTAGCCCAGAAGTAATCCAGACTGATACTATTACATACTTTCTTTCTCCTGAAGGAGCAGAAACTTTTCCTGATCTAATAGAACGTGGGAAGAAGGTAATTAATTTCGTAAGGAATAATCATTCTGATGGTTCAATTCTTCTCCTTACTCACGGTGACATCGGTAAAATGATTTATGCCGCTTATTATAATTTGGATTGGAAAGAGGTACTTATGCAATTCCATTTTGGTAATTGTGAACTATTGCTGTTAACTGAAGATTCACCCGCAACCGAAGCTCATGTGTTTAAACAAAATCAGCATAATCATTGATAAAAGTTCTAACATCGTCCCAGACGGTCAGCGAGTAGAAAGTCACTTTCTCGAGTGCTTTTTCAATAATAAAAGATAAAGGCACTCGGAAGTGCCTTTATACATCTGTGTGGTCCAGCGATATGTCTGTTTGGTGTCTCCGCAGCATTTCAGCCGCTTCAGTGACTCCCACACTTATTATAAGTTTAACATATATTTTTGGTTATACAATTTTTGTGTCATCTCATGTATTCAACAAATTATTAACAAGATTTATTTTTACTTGGTACTTTCCTATAACGAGCATATAATTGTCAGTATATGCATTTTAAAAAATTATTTGATTACTCACAGCCCTTAGTAGCGGCAACCACCTTATTTGTAGTTGGTCTTTTGGTTATTACGGTATACCTGGCACAGGTGCTGTACGACATTAAACTCGCTGGCGACACAATAGAAGTGACAGGCTCAGCCAAAGAAGCGGTTACGGCCGATCGTGGTCGTTTGGTATTGACTATGGAAACGCGTACCGGTATGGGCGATCAAGCTGCTGGAACCCAAAGAATGCAGGCCGCTGTAGATGCGGCGACAGCGTATCTCGCAACCCAAGAGCTGACTGAATATGAAGCACCAGCTGGCAGTATTCAACCTGATTACTACTATCCTACCAATGGCCCAGCTGTACAAACAGGCTACATCATTACCCGTAGTTTGGTAATTCGTAGTGGTGATATTGATAAGTTACTTGTACTTGCCAATGATACTACGCCCCTGACTGGTGCCGGGTACACAGTGTCTTCAGCAGGTCTTGAGTTGACCTATAGTAAGTTGGATGAAATGCGGGTGAAATTGTTATCAAGTGCGATCAAAGATGCTACTGATCGCGCCGAAGCGATTGCTGATGAGTCTGGTCGAGCGGTGGGGGTGTTGCGCAACGCTACTGGGGGAGTGGTACAAGTAATGGCGGTAGACGGTGTCGATATCAGTGATTATGGGTCATATGATACTGGTAGTCAGAATAAGGAAGTGATGGTTACTGTACGAGCGGTGTTTGAACTTGAATAACCATGATCTAACATAGGTTGATTGTTAGTACTAAGAAATAGCTATGCGAATTGAAGAAGAAATAAAACTTGACTACCAAGATGTATTATTGCGGCCAAAGCGTAGTACTTTGACGTCACGTAAAGATGTAAACCTCGAGCGGACATTTAAGTTTTATCATTCGCCGCGAACGTGGACTGGACTGCCGATTATGACCGCTAACATGGCTACCTGTGGTACGTTTGAAATGGCTAATATACTCCATGCGCACAAAATGGTAACTACTTTTCATAAATACTATACCGTTGAAGAGTACCAAGCATACTTTGCTACTTTTTCGCCTGACACTCTGGCCGCTTTGACTGATTACATTGCTTTTACCATTGGCATTCGGGATGAAGATTTGGCTAAGTTGGCAGAGATGGAAAAGGCTGATCTTATTAAGCACTTTGCCTTTATTTGTATCGATGTCCCAAATGGTTATTTGCAACGCTTTACCGATACGATTAAAAAAGTTCGTGCTTTGTTTCCGACCCATATCATAATTGCAGGAAATGTCGTAACCAATGAAATGACAGAAGAGATCATTTTGTCGGGGGCCGATATCGTAAAGGTTGGCATTGGTCCAGGCAGTGCCTGCACCACAAGACGAATGACGGGTGTGGGCTACCCGCAACTCAGTGCCGTGATCGAATGTGCTGATGCCGCTCACGGTCTTCATAGTGGTCAGGGGTGTGGATTGATCATCGCAGATGGGGGACAGCAATATCCATCATGTGTGGCCAAAGCCTTTGCGGCGGGTGCGGATTTTAATATGTTTGGCTCAATGTTCTCTGGCTTTGAGGAAAGTGCTGGTGAGACCATCGAAAAAGAGGGTAAATTATATAAAGAATATTTTGGATCATCATCTAATCATGCGATGGAGAAGTTGTATGGTAAAAAAGACGCGCACCGGGCGAGCGAGGGAAGGTATACGCTTATCACACACAAAGGATCCATTACTACTTTTTTACAAGATCTATTTGGAGCTCTGCGAAGCACGGGGACCTATATCGGTGCTGGAAGCTTGAAGGAGTTTGCTAAACGGGCCACGTTTGTGCGTGTTAATCGGCAACTTAATCAAAGCCTTGAGCGTTTTGATCAAGGTTAACATCAAATACTCTAGGGTAGAGCATAAGGTAACCATTTGTTTCCCCAGATTAATGTAAAGTAGGTTTTACATTTTAAAAATTAGTATTATACTGTGGCAGTAAATTTATTAATAATTTCACATATAACATGACAAAAGTTCCAGTAATTACTTTTATTATCGCTCTTGCTTTTATTGCTTCTGGTGCAGATGCAATGACTGTACAAAATGACGCAATGATGAAAGAGAAGGCCAGTACCACTGACGCAATGATGAAGAAGGATGACGCTATGATGTCTTCAAGTAGTGACGCTATGATGAAGAAAGATGAGGGAGCCATGATGAAGAAAGAAGTGATGGCTGCTCCACAGCTAGATCTGTCAATGGGGTCACGTGGTGAGGATGTGGTAGCTTTACAAACGTTTTTGGTTTCTAAGAGTCTTCTCGTAATGCCTGCTGGTGTAGCGATGGGGTATTTTGGTCCATTAACTAAGGCCGCCCTTATGAGTTATCAAGCCAGTAATAGTCTTCCAAGTACTGGCTATTATGGACCACTCACCCGGGCAGCGATGTCTGCTGGTATGATGATGAAAAAAGACGAAGGTGCCATGATGAAGAAGGATGACGCTATGATGTCTTCAAGTAGTGACGCAATGATGAAGAAAGATGAAGACGCAATGATGAAAAAAGACGAAGCGATGATGAAAGAAAAGACACAGTAGTAGGTGTTGTGACACTGAATAAAAATAAAAGCATCTTCGTAGATGCTTTTATTTTTTATTTTCTTTAGTTGTGGTTTCTGGTCGTTGATTTAATCCACTACCACCACTAGAGTCCCCAAGTCTGCCCATTCATAGACGGCACGGGCTTGGTCGAGTGGGACATTCACGCAGCCATTTGATCGCTGTTGACCAAAGGCATCGTGCCAGTAGGCACCATGCACAATGGCGCCCTGTGCGGTGAAGTACAGATTCCAAGGAACACCGGGCAAGTCATAGTAGTTGGTTGAAATGCCAGGAATAGGACCCTGCATATACCGTGATGGCGTTTTGCGGAAGATAGTAAAGGTACCTCGTGGTGTCGGGGTGAGATCGCGGCCAGTTGAGATGGTATAGGTGGCGTGCAAGGTGTCGCCCACGTAGGCACTCATGATTTTTGCACTGCGATCAACGACAAGCTTTTTGTTGGTAGTTGGGGTGGTGGCGGTGAGTTCTTCGGGGCCAGAGGTTCTGATAATGTTGCCCATTTTGGCTGGTACAAACCATGGCAGTGTCAGGCGTTCGGCGTAGCGGAGATGTTCAGGAAACTCTATCTCGTACCAGATTTGTCCATCGCTGGTGGTGGTACTACGAGTGGTACGTAGTAGTGTGCCAATACGAAGATCAGCTCGTTTGGTGCTGCTGGCGTTTGGTTGGCTGTGCGCTGCTGCACACATGGCATCAACAGTAATACTACAGCCTTCTGTTACTTCAAAGTAGGTGACCAGGGGAGTTGGCTGTATCGCTGGAGTACCTATTGAAACAGTACTGGTGTTTGATGTACTGGCAGTGTTAGAGCGTGAAGTCGCTGGCTTGCGGGAGGTGGTTGATTCTACACTGTTGGCGACTTGGGTACCTGGTAACGGGGTAAGGGTATATTTTTCTACGCGGGGTTGATTGACATATTGGTTGAGAGCAAAAATACCAATAATACAAGTAGGGACGAGAATAAGGGCCAGAGCGGCTTGGTGCTGCATAATGGGCATACAATACGCCTAAGTCCTTGTAACTGCAAATGTTGCTTATAGCTTTATTTTGTAGTATAAGTTGGCTCATGTTTGAGACAATTTTAGCTTCTGTTGACCCTGTTACCCTGGCCTTCACCATTGATTTGCTCATTGCGATTGCGCTGGGGTTTATTATTGGGGCTGAACGGGAATTACGTAATAAAGATGCTGGTATCAGTACACATTCCTTTGTGATTTCGGGTGCCATGCTATTTACCTTTATGTCTGCGACTGTCGATCCAGCGTCACAGTCACGTATTGCGGCTCAAATAGTGACCGGTATTGGCTTTTTGGGTGCGGGGTTGATTCTAAAAGACGGTGCCAACGTGAAGAATCTCACCACCGCTGCTAGTATTTGGTTTGCGGGCGCGATTGGTATGGCGATTGGTTTTGGGTACCACCAAATTGCAATTATTGCCGCGCTCGCTTCGGTCCTTATTCCACGTATTCCACATGTCCGTCCAAAACCGCCAGTGTTGATTACTCCTACCAATACACCAGTTGTCCGTGACGATCGCAAGGATGAACCACCAATGACAGACGATTAATTGTTTTGCCCGTCCTCGAGTTAGATATTTTTCTAAATGACGGTATACTGCAGAGCATGGCTGACGCAATTTTGTTGTTTATAACAGAACAGGGATACCTAGGGGTATTTGTGCTGATGGTGTT
>JBJORD010000012.1:0-4448 GCA_046049585.1 Candidatus Parcubacteria bacterium | reverse complement strand
CTACATTACAAACAGTTTCAAACACTAATTATTAAATATTATGAGTACTACAAACACAGGTGTTATCACCCAAATTATCGGTCCGGTGGTCGACGTACACTTCAAGGATGGTGTGCCGTCGCTCTTAAATGCCCTTACCGTCAAAAAAGAAGATGGCGAGACCCTTACGCTTGAAGTAGCGCAGCACGTCGGTCTTGATCGCGTGCGTGCGATTGCTATGCAAGACACGCAGGGTCTGACTCGTGGGATGGATGTTGTCGATACTGGGGCAGCGATCTCGGTCCCCACTGGCGAAGCGTCTCTCGGACGACTCTTTAACGTGCTTGGACAGACTCTCGATGGTAAGGGTGAAGTAAAAGGTGGTACGATGCGCGCGATTCACCAAGAAGCGCCAGCATTTGTCGATCAGTCGACCAAGACTGAAGTGTTTGAAACTGGTATCAAGTCGGTAGACCTTTTGGCACCGTTCATTAAGGGAGGTAAGGTGGGGCTCTTTGGAGGAGCGGGAGTAGGGAAGACCGTGCTCATCCAGGAGCTCATCCACAACGTAGCCTCTGAGCACGGTGGATACTCAGTGTTCGCCGGTGTTGGTGAACGCGTGCGTGAAGGAAACGACCTCTACCACGAAATGAAGGACTCAGGTGTGCTTGATAAGACTGCGCTCGTATTCGGGCAGATGAACGAGGTGCCAGGCGCGCGTGCGCGGGTGGGACTCACCGGCCTCACGATGGCCGAGTCACTCCGTGACCAAGGTGGTAAGGACGTACTCTTCTTTATGGACAACGTATTCCGCTTTACCCAGGCTGGTCAGGAAGTGTCTTCACTCCTTGGTCGTGTATCAAGTGCGGTAGGGTACCAGCCGACGCTCGCTGAAGAAATGGGTCGGATGCAGGAACGTATTACTTCAACCAAGAACGGTTCAATTACCTCGATCCAGGCAGTGTACGTACCAGCCGACGACATGACCGACCCGGCGCCTGCGACCACCTTCTCACACCTCGACTCGACTGTTGTACTCTCTCGCCAGCTCGCCTCACTTGGTATCTACCCAGCGATTGATCCACTTGAAAGTAACTCATCTGCGCTCAATCCAGCGATTGTGGGGGCGGAACACTACCGCGTCGCGCAAGGAGTGAAGTTGGTACTGCAGCGATACAAAGACCTCCAGGACATCATCGCGATTCTTGGCATCGAAGAACTCTCCGAAGAAGACAAGCAGACCGTGTACCGTGCTCGTAAAATCCAGCGCTTTATGTCCCAGCCATTCTCTGTGGCCGAAGTCTTTACCGGCGCCCCTGGCAAGTACGTGTCACTCGCTGATACAGTGCGCGGCTTTGGTGAAATCCTTGATGGTAAACATGACGAGAAGAACGAGTCAGCGTTCTACATGAAAGGTTCAATTGATGAAGTGGTATAATATTTGTATGAAAAATAACAATGTATTGGTAAAAATTTTACTCATCAATAGTGTTTTTGTAGCAATTATTATTGGTGTGATTGTGTACTTTAACCAATCAGCACCGGAAGATCAGATCGCTTCTGATACAGAATTGCAACAGCAAGAGACAAAAGTTGAAAGTATCACGGCTGATCAAAATACGAACTACTTACAATACAAAAACACAGAATTGGGAGTAAGTTTTGCGTATCCAAAAAGATTTGGCACCATTAGTTCGAAACAGATACCGAATGAAAGTTTTGATTTGATTAAATCCTCTTTAGTATTTTACGGTGAAAACGACGCTAATAAAATTCTTCCATTTCGAATTGATGGGCTTGAGTATGATTCAGGTAAAGATATTTCTCAGCCGTTTTGCCAAGGTTCAACTACTAATAAACAATACTGTATAGAAAAAGTTAATGCAAAAGATACTCCATATTTTGAAGTGGATATGACCAGTGTCTTTAGTTATGCGGACGAATCGGTATCTTCACCACGGTACGAATTTCCGCTAGAAGTAGGTGTTTCTCTGGTAATACCAACACAAGGTCTTTCAAGTGATGAGATTATGTACGTATTGAACTCAGTTAAAATACTTAGGGAACCTAATGGCGTCGCTTCTCCAGTGTCGACTAATAACTTTACACCAAAAATTGAGATTGTTGACGCCAATATAGTCGTGCCGGATATGTGGTCAAATAAAAACGTAAACACAGAGGAGAACGTACGAAATGGTCTATTGGCTTTTTACATTTTAGAAAGTCCAGATTTTGTCGCGAATCCTAGATCAAGGTCACTAGTTGAATTAACGCCAGCCATACAAGGTGCGCAAATAAACATTCAGGTGCATAAAGAAAATGCCACCGAATCAATTGCTTCGCCTGAAAAATATCAAGCATTTCAATTAAAAATAAATCCCAAAAGTAGACCAGTAACGATTGATAACGTACCGTTTGTAAAAAACATAGTAGATTATTCGCAAAATGAGGAGAGCAAAAATGAATTAGGTAAGGCGGTTGAGTATCAGGGTTACTATCAAGGTTCTACCTATACCATCAACTTGTATTATACTGATGAGTACAATAACTATGTTCAGGTTTTTGAAAACTTCATTAAGTCAATCGAACTCCGTTAACTAAGTAAACATGGCTAAATATTTAAAACTGACGATTGCAAAAGTTGACGGACCAGTCTTTGACGGGGAAGTGGTGTCAGTGACGCTTCCCGGTACCGAAGGTGAAATGACCATCATGGCTGACCACGAGCCACTGGTGTCTGCCCTCAAAGCCGGTACAGTGACCGTTCGACCGGCTAAAGGTGATACGACTTCGTACGACCTCGAAAACGGCACGGTTGAAGTCCGAGATAATCACGCGACTGTTCTGATTTAATAGATAACCACTAGAATTGGTACAAAACACACTCTTCTCGCACACTGTGAGAAGAGTGTGTTTTGTAACGAAACTACATTGCCTTAAGTTTTATACTGATATGACAAAAGAAATAAAACGGAGTTTGGTGGCGTGTATTGGGTTAGCAATAGTAGGGAGTTATATATTTTTACACACTGCAGAAGTGAGTTTCTCGAGCGATGTCCCCGTGCCGCATATCACAGGAGCGACTCCACCCACGATTGAGCCTTGGGAGATGTATTAAAATTGTATTTTGGTGTCTTTCTCTGAAAGACGGTGTCCGGATTTTGTGATGGGTTAGAATTGCTTATTTGCTTTTTTTTGTGATTAAATTTGAATCGGAGAAGCGCCGCAGGTGATGATATGACATTGTCACCCTTAAACAGGAGAATCACGAAATGATCAAATTTTTCGTTTGGTGCCTTTTGGCACTGATTGTTGCGCAATGTGGTATTTTCCTCTTTGCGGCAACGCCGGTGCAATATGCGGAAGCGATCGACCTCGATTTTCCGCAAGCAGAAGCGAGACTTTTAGTCCGCACGTCAGAGAGGTCAATTTACCTGCAGCATCAGTCTGCAATTGCTGTTGACATGGTGCCGGTATCGGCTATTTGCCACCAGTCCGAGAAGCAAACGAGCAGTGCGTTCTTTGCGTTTGACTGCTGGTGGCAGGGTGCTGCGTTTGTCGAACGGGCACCCGTCCACATCGAGGTGCCTGCTGGTGACGTACTGCGCTGGCAATATGATGCAGACACAAACCAGCTCGTACCGGTGCATAAGAAATGGTGGCAGAAAAACTTCAGTCCACTAATCGGCGGGGCTCTGTTTGTATGGATGATCGCCTGTTTTGCTTGCTATGTGCTGCGCGAAAGACCATATGATTGAGCTTGAGAGAAAGGCTCGGTGCGTCACGCATCGGGCCTCTCATTTTTTCAAATTTTGAAGCCAAAATGACTTTTGCAACCTTAACTTGAATAGTGATTGTTATGGAAACTAATATGACAAATTCTACTTACCAGTATCAAATGGTTCGAGGTAGGTAGTCAGTTGGCGATTGACGCGAATAAACGTCGCGCGTTTTGAAAATTCTCAGAGCGTACGAGCGCCAACGTACGTACCGGTACTCCGCAGTGCACCAAAGAGGTCTTGGAGGAAAAACTGAATATCGCCTTTGTACGGGATCAGCACATCGCGACCCTCGCTCGCGCGGTAAGCATCCTTTTTTCCGTAGAATTTCTCGAGAGCCTTGTTCGATGACGACCCGAAATATTCTTTGTATTGTTTACCGTCTTTTTCCACTAGTTCACCTCCACTTAGGTCATAACCAGAAAACATCGACCCAAACATGTTAAAGTCACCGCCCGCACAAAACGCTTTGGCTACACACGACGGGTACTGTTGTCCGCCATCGGCAATCACTAGGCCGTGACCCTGGGCGTTGGCGACGCCATGCGCCGCGTCAGCGCATTCAATCACGGCTGATAATTGTGGATACCCCACACCGGTCATACGCCTTGTGGTACAGGCCGATCCCGGCCCAATACCTACTTTCACAATATCAGCGCCCGCCAGGATGATTTCCTCAGTAATTTCATT
>JBJORD010000011.1:0-9451 GCA_046049585.1 Candidatus Parcubacteria bacterium | reverse complement strand
CAGAATCATGCCATGTCTCGACTGCTTGAGGGAGACGTCGGAAGTGGCAAAACCGCAGTGGCCGCGACTACAGCGTACGCTGTTGCCACTAGTCGTCCACCTGAAGGTAGAGGAAAAGCTGATGCCGGTTTGGCAGCGGTTGATTATGGAAATCTTCAAGTGGCATATATGGCTCCTACCGAAATCCTCGCCAAGCAACACTTCGAATCATTTATCGAATACTTCAAACATCTCCCTATCAACATTGGTCTCATTACTGGTAGTGGGTGCCAAAAGTTTCCTAGTAAAAGTAATCCAGATAAACCGACACCAATCAGTAAAGCGCAGCTCCTCAAGTGGGTAAAAAATGGTGAGGTGCCAATTCTTATTGGCACCCATGCACTGATTTATAAAAGTGTGGAGTTCAAGCATTTAGCGTATGTAATCATTGACGAACAACATCGCTTTGGCACTAACCAGCGAAAGGCGTTAGCCAAAAAAGACGCTCGCATGCCCCACCTCCTCTCGATGACTGCGACTCCGATTCCTCGCACCTTAGCGCTTACCATCTATGGCGACCTCGATATCACCCTCCTTGATCAAATGCCGGCTGGACGTAAACCAATCATCACCAAAATCATTGGGCCAGGTCAACAAGCAGACATGTACGAACATGTACGAAGTGAACTAGAGACTGGTCGCCAAGCCTATGTCATTTGTCCTCGCATTGAAGAACCAGATCCAGACAAGCAAACAGCACTAACACTCAAATCGGTAACCGCTGAAGCAGAACGCCTACAGAAGACCGAATTTAAGGGTTGGCGTCTCGGCATTCTCCACGGCAAAATGACCCCCGCAGATAAGGATACGGTCATGGCCAAATTTGCAAATCACGACATTGATATCCTGGTAGCTACTTCGGTTGTTGAGGTAGGGGTCAATGTTCCCAATGCTACGAATATTATTATTGAAGGAGCCGAACGCTTTGGACTATCCCAACTCCACCAGCTCCGTGGCCGAGTAGTCCGCGGTACTCACCAACCGTACTGTTTTGCGGTCACCGAAAGTAAAAGTGATAAAACGAAAGATCGTCTTAAAGCCCTCGTCACTGCCAAAAACGGTTTTGAACTCGCCGAACACGATCTCACCTTCCGTGGTAGTGGCGAACTCTACGGTGCCAAACAGTCGGGACTCTCAGATCTTGGTATGGAAGCAATCAAGAACCTAAAACTCGTTGAAGCCGCTCGCAACGAAGCGCGCAACCTGGTCCTGCACCTACCTTTTGATCACACCACCCCCGATCTCGCCCGCCACTTCCCCCTCATCGCAAAACGAGTCGCCAAAATCGGAGAGAGTCTCCACATGGAGTAACCTAGTAAAGAAGCCTTTGTTATCCTCTCCTTGCATATATACCCCCCTAGGGTATACTGTATACCTATGACAATCATTAAAAATTTGCAGTGGCGTTACGCAACGAAAGTATTTGATACAAGCAAGGCTGTTACTAGTGAGGATCTACAGGCCGTACTCGAGGCAGGCAACCTCGCTGCTACATCATATGGTCTGCAGCCGTTCTGCCTTTGTAGTAGTTGCTGACGAGAGCAAGAAACAGGCACTCGTAGAGCATGCCTATGGCCAGACACAAGTCGCACAAAATGGTGCCCTGGTTGTATTGGCGGCACGTACTGATGTTGATGCTGCGTACATTACCGAATATACAAATCGTATTGAAGCAATTCGTCACCTCCCTGCTGGTACCGTCAACGGATTTAAAGACATGATGGTAGGTCATTTGACCAATATTTCTGAGACAGATCGTCTCATCTGGGCACAAAAGCAAGCCTATATCGCTCTTGGTACCATGATGACAGCTGCTTCGGAACGTCGGATTGATAATGCTGCGCTCGAAGGATTTAATGCTGACAAATTTGATGAGATACTAGGACTCAGTGCCCACCACCTCCGTGCCACGGCACTATTGGTACTGGGCTATCGTTCAGCTGATGATGCTACCGCTGCCTACGTAAAAGTACGTAAAAACATGGCTGATATAGTTGTTCATATCTAATTAGCAGAGTGAACCAGACCACAAAACCGACAGAGTTAAGCTCTGTCGGTTTTGTGTTGTACTGATGCTACCCGATTGAGACAATTGTCATTTCACGGTATAGTAGTGGCTGTACCCCGTCTGTAGCTCAGTTGGTAGAGCGCAGAGCTTATACCTCTGTGGTCCCTGGTTCGAGTCCAGGCAGACGGACAACTAGACATTGTTAAGTACACAATCTATTACCAATTGTGTTGTGTAACTTTTTGTCACACCAACGGCCTTAATACTACATGGCGACGTCACCCGCATGGTACACTATTGCTAATATGCGTTCGTTTGTTCTTAAGCATGGTATTTTAGTGGGACTGGCCATTCTCCTGATTGGTAGTGCTGTGTACTTTTTGATAGATACCCTCACTAGTGATCCATTGACTAGTCTCACACTTGCAACAGTAGATAGAGGGACAGTGGAACAAATTGTCTCTGTCTCGGGCGCAACCAAGAGCAACAATGCTGCCTCACTAGCCTTCCCGAGTGGTGGTGTCGTAGCCAGTGTTCCTGTCAAAGAAGGTGACGTGGTAACCACCGGAACGCTACTGGCAACACTCGCAAATCAGCAACAGGTGGCGGCTCTGGCTCGTGCCGAGGCTGATGTCGCGATTGCTGAAGCCGCTCTCAATAACCTCAAGAACGGTGTCCGATCTGAAGTTCGTGACGTCACTGCAGTGACTATTGAAACCGCTCGTGCTGAAGTCGCACGTGTGACAGCGACCCAGAACTTGATTGTAGAAAACGCTCGTCGGGCACTCTATTCGGCTGCCCTTATTGCTCGTGCCGAAAACACAGACGAGGATGCGACACCACCTGTTATTACTGGCACGTACACGTGCAACACTCCTGGTACCTATACTATTCGTACGTATGGTTCGGGTGCACAATCAGGATACTCTATGGCTGTTACAGGATTAGAAAATGGTACCTACAGTATTAGTACTAATCAAGCAGTGGCGTTTGGTACCTGTGGTCTTTTTGCACAGTTTAGTCCAACTGCCAACTACCGCGACACCATTTGGACCGTCGAAATACCAAATACCTCAAGCCCAAGCTACACCACCCTAAAAAACGCATTGACTACCGCCGAGAATACTCGAGCCACCGCCATTGCCGGAGCAAATGATGCCCTGACTCTTGCCCTCCGTCAGCAAACTCTAGAAAATGCGGCCCCGGTGTCAGCCGATATCAGAGCTGCTGAAGCTCGCGTCGCACAAGCACGCGCCGGTGTGGCTGAGATTACTGCCACCCTGGCTGACCGTTCGATTATTGCTCCTTTTGGTGGCATGGTGACCAAGGTTGATATTCTCCCTGGCGAAACAGCTGGCAACGCACCTGTAATCACACTCTTTGCTACTGATGGATTTGAGATTGTGGCTCGTATTCCAGAAATCGATATCACTAAGATTGCTTTAAACCAACAAGCCCGTATTACCTTTGATGCGACTCCCGACGACATTCAAAACGCTACCGTGCACTTTGTTTCTCCCCTACCAACCGAGATTGATGGTGTATCGTATTACGAAGTGAAGCTTCTGTTGAGTACTACGCCACCCTGGTTACGTGCAGGACTCAATGCCGATGTCGATATTATTATTGATACCAAAACTGAGGCGCTTCGTATCCCAAGGCGATTCCTCAACAATGACAGCGGTGTTTATTCGGTCCAAGTATTATCAGGACGCACTGTTGCTACCTCGACCGTATCTGTAACAATGATCGGCAATGACGGCTTTGCCGCCATTGCCGGACTCAATCTTGGTGATACGATCGTAGCACCATAAGTATGCAAGCTTTACGGATTGGACTACTGTTAGGATTTCGCCAAATACAGCGAGCTAATTTGTGGACGACCAGTCTTATCATATTTGTGATGGCCCTCACCTTCATGAATCTCATTGCTGTATCAGGTATTTTGGTCGGCCTGATTGCTGGTTCGGAACGAGCGCTCCAAGAAAAATCACTTGGCGACATCATTGTGACACCACTCGATAATGAAGACACTATCCTTGAAACCGATACGTTCGCCCGTGAACTAGCCCAACTCCCTGAGATAGCCAGTTACTCAATCCGGTACAAAACTAGCGCTAGTGTCGAAGCCAACTACAAAACGAGGCGAGACTTCAGTAAAGACGCCAACATAGTCACTGGACGATTTATCGGTATCGACCCGCTCCATGAAGACGCGGTAACCAAGTTGTCTGAGAATGTGGTCGAAGGTGAGTACCTCGATCCTACCGAAGAAGGCTATTTACTCCTTGGGGCTCTCACGATTGATCGCTATACAGCAGGATTTGCTGATATCACTGGGTCGCTCGAAAACATCTACCCCGGTGACACTGTCCGAGTGACTAGTAATGGTAATACCAAAGAATTTGTCGTCAAAGGAATTGTTGACGCTAAGGCTGGCGAGGTCTCAAGTGGCATCTATATCCCCGAACGAGAACTACGGCGATTGAGTGGCCGGATTGATCGTAATGCCGAGGAAATTGCCATCAGACTTGTTTCACCAGATACCGCTGTAGAAACCAAGTCTACCCTCTTGGCACTCGGACTCGCTGACCATGCCAAAATCCGCACCTTTAACGAAGCCATACCAAAGTTTGTTGTTGATATCAAAAATACATTTAACATCCTTGGGGTATTTATTGGCGCTATTGGTATCATCGTAGCGTCAATCACAATATTTATAATCATTTTTATTAATGCGGTTTCAAGACAACGTCAAATTGGTATCCTCAAAGGCATCGGTATCGAGCGCCGAGTCATCGAAGTAGCGTACATCCTGCAGGCTGCCTTTTATGCCATCGTTGGTTCTGCGATCGGGGTCCTCATCACCTACGGTTTCTTGGTCGGCTACTTTGATCGTAATCCAATCGACTTCCCTTTTAGTGATGGTATCTTGGTCGCCGAACCACTGAGTACTCTCTATCGTTTCTTGATCTTGTTTGGCGTCACCTTGGTGGCTGGCTTTTTACCAGCTTGGTTGATTGTTAAAAAGAATACCCTTAATTCGATCCTCGGACGTAAATAATCTATGACTGCAATTATCACCGCTACTGGCATTACACGAACCTTTGGTAAAGGTGATTTGGTAGTGCAGATCCTCAAAGGAATTGATATTACTGTAATGACAGGAGAATTTGTCGCTATCATGGGAAAGTCCGGTGCTGGTAAATCAACCCTCATGTACCAGCTCTCCATCCTCGATACCCCCACCAGCGGCACTATAATAATCAATGATACTGACGTTACAGATCTCAGTGAAGAAGAGCGGACACGCTTCCGCCTGAATACCCTAGGGTACATCTTTCAAGATTATGCCCTGGTACCCGACCTTAGTGCCGAAGAAAATGTCATGCTCCCCCTCCTCATGCGAGGACTGTCTTGGGCGGAAGCCCGTACTACTGCTTGTGCCTCACTTGATGCGGTAGGACTGGCTGGTAAGTATAAGAATTTACCTGGGCAGTTATCTGGTGGTGAACAGCAGCGAGTGTCGGTGGCTCGTGCGGTCGCAGGAAAGCCAAAAATTCTCTTTGCCGACGAACCGACCGCCAACCTCGATAGTACCTCAGGCGTACAGATCATTGAACTCCTTACCGCACTCAATCGCGACTTTGGTCAAACTATCATCATGGTTACCCACGAACATGAGTATGCCTTATCCGCCGACCGAATCATCAATATGGAAGATGGACGAATCATTGGTGAAGAAAAGCCCAAACAAAAACGCACCTAACAAAAAAGAAACCCTTAGGGTTTCTTTTTTGTTAGGTGTACTATTAATTACTGAGATGCAATAAATATAGTTTACTTATTTAGTGTTGTATAACGACCCCAGTAGTTTCTTGCCATTTCGTACTGACCTCGGGCATTCATATGGATGGTATCAGTACCTGGGTTACTGGTGACGCGGAACGATGGTACAAATACTGTGGTACCACAAGTATCATTTTTAGCCACTGATTGCGCCGCCTCTCTAATTTGTTCCTTTGCTACCTTACCTGCCGGCAAACCATTAACTGGTTGCCAATCTGGTGCGGTATCTCCAATCAAGAATGGTAAACATGATTCGCCTGTCACTTTGCGGATGTTGTCTCGGATCCAAGTAAGTTTTTGTGTATACAAATCAGCACTCGTCATATGATTCTTAAGATCAGAATGAGGATTCGCTAAAGCATTGACATCCGCCTCACCGTGCTGCCACAACACTGCCGTAACTTTGTTTCCAGGATTCAATGCCAGAGCCTTTCTAATACGAACGACCATATCGTCGTAAAGTTCAGTAGAATCTTTACTGTTACCATTACTGAAATCTGCAACTACATTATCCCACTGTAATACGGAGGTACCCCCTTTAGCTACTGGCAGTATTAGTACATTACGTTCAGCTGGCACACGTGTAGCGTAGCGAAGCGCAAACGGATAGGCAAAACCGCGTAACTGTGACGAGAAACTATTCTGAATCTCAGCATTTGTACTATACGGATTTTGGCCCCAATGCTGCAATGGCTCTTTAGTTATTGGAACTGGAACTAAGTTATCTGATTCAAATCGTCCAAGCTGAAATACGCGAGATGCTTGAGCAGTAAACAACTTTTGTTCGGTATAAGTACCTTGACCACGACCGACCGCATTTGATTGCCCACCTACAATAATAATGTCAGCTGGTTTATCTATAGCACCTTCAGCCGATGGCTCAGGTTCGTTTTCATCTTTAGGTATCGACGATTGACCATTTGCTTTATTGATACCAGCCAATACTTCCGCTGGAGTCCCAGTCAGTACTACGGTACGACCTGTTAATGCCTCAACCGCATCAAACCCATATGCTTTTGTTGCTGACTCAGGGGACAGTAGACCAGACATAAAGTCACGCACGGCTGCAAAGAAGTAGCCATTATCTGAATAGCCAGATTTGTCTGTATAATCTTCTACATTGATTGTACGCTGGATATTTCGATCTTCACGCCACTCTACTTTATTCTTTTTAGTGTTAATCACGTGTACACGGTTATTGTTCATTTCATGCGCTTTTGGTAGATACACACCCAAACCAAATCCCTGTGTGACATTAGGTGAATTACTGAAAACTATCAACTGTTCATCTATAACACAATTGGTAGAAATACCAACTGATACTTTCTTGCCTGTAGTCTCGTAGGTATAACTCATGTCTCCTTTATCTTTAGCCAGATTACAGGTAAATTTCTGATCAAGACTACTATTTGCTTCAAGTTTTTTTGTTACCCATTGACCATCAGAACGATAGTGAGCGTAGTTTAGATTACTTGGTACACGCAAACCTCGATGGGTGTATACCAAGAAAGACATATCAGTAGTTGTTGGGGTTTGAACACCATTACGTGGTGATATATCTTTGATCTGTAACGCTTTATTAAGAACAGGCTGACCTTTAGATGGTCCGGCTTTGATTGTTTCGTTGCCTGTAAATTGTTTTATTGCGTCGGGTTTACGAGCGTATACGTAGTACTCATCAAATGCGACAGCTGGAATTGAATATGTACGAGAGACATCAGTCATGCGGGTACTGTAGTCAAATTCTGAAGCCGAATTACTTACCGGAAATTGCTCGTGTACTGCCGACAAGGCACCGTCAGAATAAAGCGGCATCTGATACTGCGGCACAACAAAGCCACCATCTACCCGCTGCGGTTCAACTACAACACCATGAATATCAGTTTTACCAGCTTGTTCAGGGTTGTATCTATTACTGTGGTAACGGTCACGAATCGAACCAGCAAAACCTCGTCCGTAGCCTGCTGCCCCCAATTCTCGATTTGAAAACCCAGGATACCCACTGACTTTTGTACTCCAAGCAAAACCACCGCCCTGACTATTGAGACCAATACTCATTGAATGTGATGGGTCAGTTTGGTGTGGTGACGTAATTGTATGAGTGATAAGTTTTGGATCACTTTCTTTAAGGGTGAAGGTAGGAGTTTGTGATTTTTTTGGTGACCAACTTAATGATCCAAGTTTAACCCCTCCCACATTTTCTGCTACCGCTGTTGCTACAGTTAGTTCAGCACTATCACTGACGGCAAGAGTCTCATTGCATGAAGCTGCGATATACGCACGTGTTTTAGGACCTACTATACCCTTCCATTCACTCACGGTGTCAGGTAACTTTTGATTCTGTAAATCAATCACTGCTTTTTCAGTCATTTCTCCAAAAAAACCGGTTATTAGCGATTGATAATAACCCTGACTTTTGAGCCATCCTTGCAACACACTGACCTCGCCTTGAGTGAAGTCGTCGTACTGACCTCGCATCAAATTATTTTTTAATACAACGCACTCCGCAGCGGCTACTTCATACGGTCCAACCATTGGTATCAGGAACGAAATGACTAGTATTGCGGTAAGTATGTTTTTTATCATATATATTATTATACACAACAACCAACTAAGTACATCGTTCTTAATCCAGCTGCATCGTTGAACAATGACTAGACAATAGTACGGTATAGATTTCGATCGATACACGCAACAACTAACAAAAAAGAAACCCTGTGGGTTTCTTTTTTGTTAGTTGTTGATGGTATAAGATAACCAATCTGATATGGCGATAATTTTTTCTTCACCTTCCCCACAACCATATGGCCGATAGCCAGAACAATGATTGATAGATACACGTGATTTATATACACCAGGATCAGGGGTAAGCTTTTGATTTAAATCAATATAGTGTAAGCCAGTGATAAAATCAGATGTAATCTCCCATCCTTCCACCGAACCACCCCCAGAACCTGAGAAAGCTGTAGTGCGTACCGTTTCAATTTGAAAAGTAGTGTATCCATCTTTTGGCAAACCTTCTACATACCACTGTATCCCCCACTGTGCTCGTTTTTTGTCAGTTTTGCTATAACTGGTTGAACTAGTTGCGAGTGAAGCAAAAACACGTGGTGAACGTACTGATGGTCGATCACCTGTATAGCGGACGAGCATATATGCATTTTCACGTTCATGTTCAATAACGAATTTTTTTACATCGTAATTACCAATCAAACGGATAGCGGCATCAGCAAGCAAATCTTCATTGTAGTCAAAACTCAACGTCACTGACGCAATACGTTCTATCTCACTTTCGCGTACCCAACCAATAGTGGTATCAAATTGCACACGCCACCAAATAACTTTTTTGATCAGGCGAGGATCCCCTACCACTGTGCCTATGCTACCTTTTGCTACTGTAGCCATTTTTTTAACACCAGGCTTCTCATATACTGGTACTTTTTTTGTGGTTTTGATGTAACCACCAGGGACAACATAATTAGTAGTAGTTTGTCCTGTATGGGTCAATACTTGGCGTTCAAGCTGTAACAACTGTTCTTGTTCAGTCCCTGTTAC
>JBJORD010000010.1:0-4520 GCA_046049585.1 Candidatus Parcubacteria bacterium | reverse complement strand
CCATCACGGACGATTCAATGATTTCGCGAGTAGTGGGTTAAGCCGAGCTTCTGGTGTACGAGCGTAGCCATTGCAGCAATCTTTTCTTTTTCATCATAGCTAAAACGTCCTGGGCACAACTCGGTAGTTGATCCATCATATTTCACGTCAGAGGAGAAAAACGTTGTGTGTGCGGGTGGGATGATTTCGACTGGCGGTAACACATACAAATCAGTATTACGAAAATCAGCCAGTACGGCACAGGTGGCTTCGATACCGATAATACGCTCCTCAACCAGACAAGTGTCATAGTCGGCCAACGTAGCTGCCAAAATAGATTCCAACGTTTCTGTAGTGGCGATTGTAACGCCGTGTGATGAACCGCTCGCTAGTGGCTTGACCACGTATTGTGGACCAAAAGCCAGTTCGACTGCACGCACAATTTCACTCACGGCTGGTAGTTGGTCTTTTGTTACTTTTATGTGCTGCGGCAAATGAATAGCTTCGTCTCGAAGCGAGCGCTTGGTGACATCTTTATTAAAAGCTATCGCAGAGGCGAAAGAATTACTACCGGTAAATGGAATATGGAGACGCTCACAGATACGTTGTACAGTACCGTCTTCACCATAGGCGCCGTGCATGGCAATAAATACTACATCAACAGTCTGAAGAGCAATTTCGGGTGATTTTACTCGTCCATCAACCAGCCATTCTCCTTGTTTGGTGACGGGAATATCAATCACGTGGTAACCAAGCTGCCGCAACGAAGCGAGTACCCCTGCCCCAGTGTGCATCGATACGTCGTATTCACTACTTGGTCCACCACGGAGGACAGCCACCCGAGTCTTTAGCATGGTGATATTTTACCATACGTACGTAGTAAGTATGAAGTACACCTACTAGCAAATGGTATCTAGTTACGATAGTGTACGTTTGCGTTGCTTTTGGCGGAAGTACGTAATGGCAAAGCGGTGAGCTTCGGCATTTGCGTGTAGTATTTCTAGTTTGTGTGCTTCTACTAGTGCTTCTGGCCCAAGGATATGGTGCGCTTTGTGTCGATCATCTTTTACTATAGCCACCACAGGTACCAAAAGAGCATGTTCGGCGAGGAGGAGTTCGGCCGTACGCTTTTGTACTTCGTTGCCATCCACCACAATAATATTCGGAAATGGCCACTCGGGATGCATAAGTCGTCGTGCGAGTACCTCTTTGAGAGCGGCTGGGTCGTTCGCATCTTTGAGTGTTTTGATTTTGAATTTACGGTATTCGTCTTTCTGGGGCTCACTACCTTCGATCACGGTCATAACACCAACCATGTCTTTTCCATCCATGTGGGCAATGTCATACGCTTCGATCCGAAGAGTTCGACCTGTCCGTAGGGTTGCACGTTCTGCTTTGATAAGTGCAATGTCTTGAATATGTTCGAGAGCAAAGATCTGACGCTTGATTTTGTTAGCTTTTTCAAAGGCTTCAGTTTTGGCTTCGGTCATCATATCTTTGGTGAGTTCTTTGATGATTTCTCGTTTTCGTCCCTCAAAGAACAACTTCAAGTGACGAATGGTACGATCATAGATTGCCTTATCTGTGTGGTTTGGATAGAGGCCAATTTGACGATTGAAGTCTACCTTACCCCGAGCGAGTTTGGTACGTTCAAAGCCAACTGGTTCAGCGGTGTCATAAAATTGAAAAAGTTTACGTACGATCTTGAGGGCTTCACGTAATAATCCACCACTCGGAAACGGGCCAAAGTGGTACTTGATTTCTTTTTCGCTGAAGCGCTCGGTCAAATCTTTGCCACGCACCACTAATACGCGTGGCCACTCTTCATTGGTGATAACGAGATGGTTATATGATTTGTCATCTTTGCTACGAGTATTGAAATGTGGCTTGTGCGTGCGAATGAGGTTGGTCTCGAGAATCAACGCTTCAAGAACACTTTCGGTTTCGGTGACCTCTATGGTATGGGCGTCACGCACCATATTCTCGATTAGCTCAGAACGTTTTTCTTTTATGTCTGAGGCAAAGTAGCTGCGGACACGGTTACGTAATGAGGTGGCTTTTCCAATGTATAGTACATCTTTGTTGGCACTCAAAAAAAAGTACACACCAGGTGCGTCAGGAAGAGTAAGTGTCTTGAGGTCATCTTTGGTCATAAATACAGTGGTACTGTAGCACAAAAGTAGAAGCCGCCCCATAGGGGGCGGCATTGTTCCTTAGGCGCCAAAGAGTGCATAGACATCATCAACGAAACGTTGAGGACAGTCTCCGTAGCCCCAATCAGCAGCCTCTTCACGTAGCTCAGTGTCTGATAATCTATACAGACCCCAAGCAATTGCGAGCTGACTTGTTACAGATGATCTCCAGCTATCGCCAACCATCTTTATCTCCCCTGTTGCCTCTCTAGTATTTATTGTACTACAAAACTTTCTTCAGGTATCGGCCAGTATGTGACTTGGGATTTTCGGCCACTTCTTCGGGAGTCCCTTTTGCTACTACTTCTCCCCCACCCGCGCCACCCTCTGGACCAATATCAATCACGTAATCGGCACATTTTACCAAGTCGAGATTGTGTTCGATGACCATCACCGTATTGCCCTTATTGACCAGTTCTTGCAGAATTTCGATCAGTTTCTTGACATCGTCGTAGTGTAGTCCGATGGTTGGCTCGTCGAGGAGGTAGATGGTCTTTTGAGTATGTGGTTTGTACAATTCAGATGCAATTTTGACTCGTTGTGCTTCACCCCCAGAGAGGGTGGTCGCACTCTGACCGAGTTTCAAGTATGAGAGACCCACATCAAGAAGCGTCTTGAGTCGTTCTTCGATAGCAGGAACATCTTTATAGAATTCATACGCTTCTTCAATGGTCATTTGTAGTACCTGGTAGATATTCTTTTTCTTGTAGGTGACTTCAAGGGTTTCTTTGGTAAAACGCTTCCCCTCGCAGACGTCACACTCCACAAAGACGGTCGGTAAGAAGTGCATTTCTACTGCAATTTCGCCATTACCCTGACACGCCTCACAGCGGCCGCCTTTTACGTTGAATGAAAAGCGTCCTGGTTTCCAACCCCGTGCACGAGCTTCACTACTGGCAGCAAAAAGATCGCGGATATGTGAAAAAGCTCCTGTGTAGGTGGCGGGGTTACTGCGCGGGGTGCGTCCAATTGGTGACTGATCAATTAGAATTGAACGACCAAGGTACTCGCTGCCGGTGAAGGTAGTACAGTTATACGTCTTTGCCGTACGGAATTTCTTTTCAAGACGACCTTTGAGATTCTTGTCGACAATTTCATACATGAATGTCGACTTGCCAGAGCCAGATACTCCCGTGACACAGATCAGTCGACCAAGTGGAATGTCAATATTGAGGTTTTTAATATTAAACGCCTTTCCACCTTTAATCTTGAGTGAACCTTTTTCGCCGGTTCGTCGTTCAGGCACTTCGATTTTCTTTTCGTGTCGTAGGTAAGCTAGTGTAGAAGAGCCAGAATCATTCTTCTTGGCTTTGAGCAGATCCTCAAGCCAGCCAGCGACTACCACTTGTCCTCCATGGACACCAGCCCCTGGGCCGATATCGACAATGTAGTCGGCGGCGTAGATAGTATCTTCATCGTGTTCTACTACAAGAATGGTATTGCCAAGATCACGCAGTTCAGTGAGTGTACTAATGAGTCGATCATTATCTCGTTGATGGAGACCAATGGTTGGCTCATCAAGTACATACAATGCGCCTACAAGACCTGAGCCAAGTTGTGACGCGAGACGAATACGTTGTGCTTCGCCACCAGACAGTGTATTGGCACGGCGATCAAGGGTGAGGTACTCGATACCGACATTATTCATAAACTCGAGTCGTTCAATAATTTCACGCAGCGCCGGCCACGCAATTTCTTGTTGGTGTTTGGTGAGTTTGAGACTATCAATGAATTTGGTTGCGTCTTTGACCGTCATAGCGGTAAAGTCCACGATATTGATACCAAGTGACTTGTCGGTCGCTCCCAAGAAGACGCGGAGTGCCTCTGGTCGTAGTCGTGCGCCATTACAGACCTGGCAGGTGTCACTTTGGAAAATACCGACTACGCCAAGCCCGTTACACTCAGGACAAGCACCATAGGGTGAATTAAATGAGAAGAGGCGCGGCTCGACTTCAGGGAACGATGAACCATCAACCGGACAAATGAACTTCGCTGAGAGCATCCGCGAAGTACCATCTGGTGACTCGATCTTCACTAGACCGTTGGCAATACCAAGTGCTACCTCCACTGCTTCAGACAAACGCTCGTGTGAGCCTTTTGGATCATCAGTGAACTCACTGACATAGATTTCGTCGACGAGTACATCTATATCATGACGCTTGGTCTTGCTGAGCTCGATACGATCACGCAATTGCTTGATTTCCCCATCAATTTTCACTGTCTCAAAACCTTTGCCAAGCAGATCGTAGAGTAATTGAGAGTATTCACCCTTACGACCCACCACCATTGGTGCAAAGACCGCTACCCGCCCCTTTGATACTTCGATGCCAAGCACTTTTTGTGACTGCG
>JBJORD010000009.1:0-10209 GCA_046049585.1 Candidatus Parcubacteria bacterium | reverse complement strand
CCCTATGATCTCTCCCATTTTGACTTGATTATCGATACCTCACGACACTCACCTCAAACTGTCGCCCTCACTGTCTTTGACACCTATCGCAAGTGGCTTATTACCGAAGTCTGGAAACAAGAACGAAGCGCCATCCCCGCTGGTTACTCATTTAAGAATCAGTATTGACATTTAGTCATTTTGGTACAGAATAGTGGACCGGGGAGGAGAACAAATCAGACCTCCCCTGCCAAGGAGGGCACATGAAACTTTTGAACATTTTCAAGAACTTCAAGAAAAGCGAAGCTGGCGAAGTGACTTTTGATTGGGTTGTCCTCACGGCCACCATCGTCGGCCTCGGCCTCATCATCGTGCAAACCCTGAGGCCTCCGGCGGAAGAGCCTTCTGCCACCGAGACCCCCGCCACAGACTGATATGCGCAGACGAAAGAAGCCCGGCTCCGGTCGGGCTTTCCCTTTGCCTGAAATACAAACACCAATAACCAATTAAGATTGAAGACGTTAGAATTACTATAGCTACTAGGCGGACAAAGAAAAAGAGCCGAGCTGTACTAGGTTGTACTGCGAGGCTCTTTTTCTGTAGTCCAACAACGTAGATATAGTGATTCTAACGTTTTCTTTTAGTATTCACGCAATGATACTTGAGCATCAAGACGACGGATAAGATCAAGCACCACGGACACCACAATCAGAATCGCAGTTCCACCGATAGCGAGGGCAGCAATACCTGTCGCTACCTGCATACCAATTGGCAGCACGGCAATAAGCGCCAAGAATAATGCCCCTACCAATGTCAATCGCGTGATCAGGTTACCGAGGTATTGAGCTGTTTGATCACCCGGACGGATACCAGGAATAAATGCGCCATTACGTTGCAAGTTCTTGGCAATAGCATCTGGATCAAAGGTCACAGCAGTGTAGAAGAAGGTGAACAAGAACACCAAGACGAAGTAGGTAATACCGTACCAGAGATAGTTATTGATGAACGCAGTAACACTAGCGTTCGCTCCAGCAACCCATGGCAAATCAAAAGCCGCGAGAATATTCAGGATCATCTGCGGGAACAACAGAATTGATAGCGCAAAGATGATTGGAATAACACCAGCCTGATTAAGACGTAATGGCAAATATGAATTACCACCACGAGTCGACAACATGAGATTGCCTCGACTCTGCTTGGCATGGGTAATCGGTACCACACGCTCAGCCTCTGTCATTACCACCACAGCATAGATGATACCCAACGCAAGGAAGGCAAAACCGAGATACAGTGGCAACTGTGCCATATCAAAGTTGAAGACGAGCTGTGTTACCGTAGCCGGCAAACCAGCCAGAATACCAGCAAAGATAATGATGGATACACCATTTCCGATACCGTATTCGGTGACCAATTCACCCAACCACATAAGCAGCATCGCTCCTGCTACTACCAAGATGACATTTACCACAAATTCAAAAGTCGATAGGCCGCTGATTACCCCCTGACTCTGCAAGAGAGTAAGGAAACCAAAACCTTGCAGGATTGCAAGTGGCAAAGATAGCATACGACTGTACTGGGTAAACTTTGCACGTCCTGCTTCGCCTTCTTCAGTGTAGAGACTCTTCATCTTGGGAGACATCACGGTCATGAGCTGCATGATGATCGAAGCAGTAATAAACGGCCCCACACCCAACATCACAATCGATAGATTCGCTAGCCCTCCACCCGAGAAGATGTTAAGCAAACCAAGGAATTGGTTGTTAGCAAAAAATTGCTGCAACACGGTCTGATCAACGCCTGGAATTGGTACGGCTGCCAACAAACGGAAGATAACCAAGGCTCCAACTACAAACAATACACGATTACGAATGGTACGGTCAGTAAAGATAATTTTGAGCTTGCGAAGAAAAGTTTGCATATATCAGTATTGTACCGATTAAAGCACCTTTCCGCCAGCCTTTTCTACCTTAGCTTTGGCTGTAGCCGATACTTCACATCCTTCAATCGTGAGCGCCTTAGTGAGCTCACCAGTAGCGAGAATCTTCACCTTAGGAGCTTTGCGACGAACAGTTTCTACGACACCAGCAGCTACGAGAGTCTTTGGAGTAATAGTGTCCCCTGCCTTGAAAGTAGCTTCAAGTACAGAGATATTGAGAGCAAATGGACGTACGCGTTCGGCATTAACAGTCGCTGCTCGGTTTACACCGTGACCACGAAGCTTTGGCAACTTCTTGATGAAGTCACGCATTTCTGGACGCATACTGTTACCAGCGCGAGCTGTTTGTCCCTTACCACCACGACCTGAGGTCTTACCGCGCTTACCACCACGACCAATGCGCTTGGCAGCTGGTCGCTTGGTAGCAGGTACTAATTCATGAAGCTGCATATTATTTGGCTTTCTTTAGGAGCTTGAGCGCCTCGACAGCAGCGCGAGCATTGTTAAGTTTGTTCTTACTACGTGAAAAGATCTTGGCAGTAACATCCTTTACTCCAGCGAGTTCGAGTACGATACGAACCGATGATCCGGCCACAAGTCCACGACCTGGTGCTGGCATAATCATAACTTCACTTGAAGCATACTTGGTATGTACATCGTGTGGAATATGACTATCTTTGTTCATTGGTACCACGATCATGTTCTTCTTAGCATCACGAACGGCTTTTTCGATCGCTAGTTGTGTGTCTCCAGCCTTACCAATACCCACTCCTACCTTACCCTTCTTATCACCGCAGACCATTGAGACAGAAAAACTGAAACGACGTCCTCCAGCCATAACACGAGTAACACGACGGATACTGATGATCTTTTGATCAAACTCTGGACGAGTGCGCTCTGGACGAGCTGACCCACCACGACGTGGGCGACGGGCGCCTCGATCGTTTCCTCTCTCACCACCACGACGTGGGCGACGACCGTCTTCGGTCGCGACCGCGTCAGCAGCTGGTGCATCGGTTGCTGGTACCTCTGGTACCGCAATGTCTGACACAATGTCAGTTGTAGCTTCCTGCTGAGACATAAAATTAATTTAAGTAGTAATAGAGAGACTAGAACGCTAGTCCTCCAGCGCGAGCACTGTCAGCCAAGGCTGCAATCACTCCCTGGTAACGAAAGCCTCCTCGGTCAAAGACAACGGTAGTAATACCAGCGGCCTTAGCTTTGGTGGCGATATCTGTTCCCACGGCTGCTGCGCCTTCACCACGAGTACCCTTGTGAGTGCGTGAGTCGGCAGCGGCTAGTGTGACACCTTTGGTATCATCAATGAGTTGAGCGTACACAAAGTTGTTACTTTTGAATACCGCGAGACGAGGTCGTAAAGCTGTACCAGTGACCTTGGCTCGAATGCGAGCGTGACGGCCAACGCGTTTAGCTTGTTTGTATTGTGTTTTTTCCATACGTACGGGCTAGACAGCCTTCTTACCTTGTTTGCGGATAATGAATTCTCCTCGGTAACGAATACCCTTACCTTTGTATGGTTCTGGCTTGCGCACCTTGCGGACATTGGCAGCAAATTGACCAAGGGCATCTTTGTCTGATCCAGACAAAGTGATAGCTAACTTTTCAACTACTGCGGTAATGCCTGCTGGCACTGCTAGCACCACTGGGTGTGAATACCCCATACTTAGTACTAGGTCGGTACCCTTTACTTCTGCTCGGTATCCAACTCCTTCAATATCAAGAATACGAGTGAAACCAGTGGTTACACCAGTAATCATGTTACGTACGTGTGCAGCGTATGTTCCCCATAGCGCTGGAGCCAAACTGGTCTTGCCTGGAGCAAGGGTGATCTGGCTATCAGCGATAGTGAATAAAACGTCATCACGTACTTCTCGTGTGAGAGTGCCCTTTGGACCTTTCACCGTCAGTACACCGTCAACAAGCGTTGCTTCAACGCCGGCTGGAATAGTGACTGGAATTTTTCCTAAACGACTCATAGATTACCAAATGATGAAGAGCTGCTCACCACCGACATTCTTGGCTTTTGCCTCATAATTTGTGAGGATACCAGCAGGTGTCGACAGGATAAGATGCCCCTGACCAAACTTAACACGGTGAATAGAATCGACCTTTACGTATAAACGGCGTCCCGGCTTACTGATACGCTTTACCCCACTAATGCGGTGCGCACCGTCTTCGTACTTGAGAGTTACTTCAAGTGTCTTATCTGCTACTTTTCCTTTGGTAGTTACAGCTGCCAAGTAACCAGCCTCGACAAGCTTGTCTGCTACTGCATGACGGAGCTTTGAGTACGGTACTGAAACAGTCTTCTTACCAACGACTCCGGCGTTCTTGAGTCGGATGATGAAATCGCCAATTACGTCGCCTACCATGATGATTTCTTTATACCTGGTATATGTCCTTCGTGGGCGAGCTCACGGAAGCAGATTCGACAGATGTCAAAATCACGCATATAGCCGTGCTTTCGTCCACAGAGCTTGCAGCGTCGTACGACGCGAGAAGCAAACTTTGGTTCACGCATTGCGCGCACCTTGATTGATGTTCGTGCCACTGTGTTATGAATTATGAGACCGTATCATCGAGAATTGATGACGTGTCCCCTGAATAAATCGCGCAAATAATGTGTATTTGGCAGACTGGGTAGCAATATACAAAAAGTACTCACTACCACAGTTCGCCCGCTATAGTACCAGAAAAGCTTGAAATTGCAAGAAAATGAAAGCCGGCAGGCGCTCTACCGCGCCTGCCGACCGAAATTTCACCACTCACCCAAAATGGGCGACAAGATAAGCAGTATGATCAGTATACTGAGCAATAGGATCAGGCTGATACCAAACTTCTTTTCATGTTTCCACCACTCTTTGATGTATTGCCATTTCATCACAATGAGCAAACCGTCGAGCTGTAGGTCAGTATTGATGAATACCAAAAAGCCTGCCACCACTGCATACTCCCACAAATGACGTTTTGATGTCATAGGCTCTGAAAACCAGCCCTCTTTTAGGTTGAGATAGCGACCATACATCGCCAGTCCCCATACCCAGATTAGTTGCACAAACTGCCAAAGCGTTGGCAAAACAATCAGTGCCTCAAGCCAATCCTGTGTCCCCATCACCACCTCCTTAAAGATCAAGTTACGTTATGCGCGTGATCATGTCATAAAATCATTTGTAAATCAATAGCTAATTCGATAAAACAACAAAATCGACCAGAATGGTCGGTTTTGTTGTGGTTCATTTGGTATTAAGTAAAATTACTCAACTTTTTGCAACGGCAAGCCGATGTGGCGAAGCAATGCTTCAGCTTCGGCCTTACTCTTCGCGGTTGTCACGAGAGTAACCGCCAATGAGAAGGAATCCTTGATTTCATCGTCAGCACATTCTGGGAAGATTGTACTGTCTTTGATACCAATCGTGATATTCCCCATCTCGTCGATCGCACTGACCTTAAGACCACGGAAGTCTCGAGTCTGTGGGATTGCGACATGGATGAGCTTATCAGTGAAGTACATCATACGTGCTCCACGCATGGTTACTTGGTAACCAATGATTTCACCTTCACGGAGCTTGAATGAAGCAATTGACTGCTTGGCTGGACGAGGTGATGGCTTTTGACCAGTAATCTGGGCGAGACGATCACGGATAAGCGCTTCACGCTGCTTATCACTGACACGACCAGTACCAACCGATACCACCACTTTTTCGATCTTTGGTGCCTGCATGACATTGGTGTATCCAAAGGCTTCCTTGAGGGAGGCGAAGGCACTCTTGATTTGGGTTTGTGTTGATGCCATAGGTATTAGATTTTCTTACCACTGCCACGAGCGATACGCACTTTGACACGCTTATCGCCTTCACCTTCAAACTTGTACCCTACTCGGACAGGCTTGTTACCTTCCATAAGAGCGACGTTTGAAGCGTCAATCGGCATACTCATTTCAATAATCTGTCCCTGAGAACGTACTCGCTTGCTCTTTTGGTGCTTGGTGGCGACGTTTACGCCCTCAATCACTACTTTGTTGGTCTCTTTATGGGTTGAAAGAATGGTTCCAGTTTTACCCTTGTCCTTTCCTGCAATCACCATGACCGTATCTCCTTTTTTGATTTTCATAAAATGTGAAGTTACAGATGTCTACACTACCTCAGGGGCAAGTGAGACAATTTTCTGGTAACCAGCTTCAGCTAGCTCGCGTGGGATTGGGCCGAATACGCGGTTGGCTTTTGGCTCTTTCTTTACTTTGTCGACAAGTACAACGGCATTGTCGTCAAAACTGACGTATGAACCGTCCTTGCGTCGAAATGGCTTAACTTGTCGTACTACTACTCCGTATACCACATCCTTCTTCTTTACCTGCTTTCGTGGTTCGGCGGTTTGTACTGAAAGTACGACCATTTCACCGAGTTCTGCGTAGCGCTTCTTTGAACCCCCCAACACCTTAAATACGCGGCCGACTTTGGCACCCGAGTTGTCCGTGATACGAACGATTGTCTGTGGTTGAATCATACGCGATTATTTAGTGTTGGTAATGAGAGCAAAACGCTTACGCTTTGAGATTGGACGAGTTTCGTGAATATCGACAATCATCCCCTCAGTAGCAGTGTTGCCTGCGTCGTGTACCAAGAACTTCTTGGTGCGGCGCATGAACTTCTTGTACTTTGGGTGCATTACGTATCGCTCAACAGCGACCGTAATGGTATCCTTCATCTTTGTGGAAACGACAGTCCCACGGAGGACACGCCCATTGTTGGTTGTTTCTGTAGTCATACCGATTACTTAGTGTCGCCGCGTCGTGTGCGTACAGTCATTTCGGTGAGTGCACGTGCAATGACGAGCTTAGCATTGCGAATAATTGAAGCCTTCTTGGTGAACCGATCTTTGAAACGTTCAGCTCGTAGTTCTTCGCGAGTAGTATTCACAAGCTCACTTAGCTCACCCATACTCTTCTTTGTGATGTCTTCGTATTTCATAGAAGTTACTTAGCTGGCTGTGTGTCTGCCTTTGAGACTACCTTCGCTTTTAATGGGAGCTTATTGACTGCTTTGCGGAGTGCTTTGCGGGCCAATTCTTCTGAGGTAGCACCGCGTACCTCAAAGAGGATACGACCTGGTTCTACTTCAAATACATAGTGATCGAGATCGCCCTTACCCTTACCCATCGGTACTTCAGCCGCTTTTTTGGTAATTGGTCGGTCTGGGAAAATACGGATGTAGATTTGACCGGTTTTGCCGAGTGTTCGTGAGATTACTCGACGGGCAGCTTCGATTTGGTTTGATCTTACGCGAGATGGTGTAGTGGCCTGAAGACCGAATTCACCAAATGCTATCGTGATACCGCGAGTAGCTGGACGGGCACGCTTTGCTTCACTCTTTCGGCCTGTCTGCCACTTTCGGTGCGCTACTTTCTTAGGGAACAACATAGTGATTAACGGTTACGTGGTGCACGATCTTCAGTGTTAGCCTGACGTGGAGCAGCATCCTGCTGTCCAGCCTTGCGGTCACCAAATACATCACCCTTGTAAATCCAAACCTTGATACCAATCGCACCGTATGGCAAGCGTGCTGTGACGCGAGCAAAGTCGATGTTGGCTCGAAGGGTCTGGAGTGGAATTCGACCTTTTTTGAGTTCTTCAATACGTGCCATATCAGCACCACCAAGGCGACCACCAAGCTTGATACGTACACCTTGTACGTCACGGTTGGCCATCACCTTTTCAATGGTCTGCTTCATAACACGACGGAACGTCATGCGCTTTTCGAGTCCTTCAGCAATCATCTGACCAACAATGTTGGCACTTGATTCTGGTGAGCGGACTTCTTCAATATCAATCTTAATCTCTGGCTTACTCACAAGCTTAGCCTGGCGGAAGAACATGTCTACCTCCTGCTTTAGCTTCGTAGCTCCTTCACCACTGCGACCAATGATAATACCTGGTCGGCCAGTTTTGATGATGATACGAATCTGCTTGTCGTTTCGTTCGATTTCGACAGTGTCTACCGACATACCCTTAAGGCGCTTAGCGAGGAACTTTCGTAGCTCTGCGTCTACGCGAATGTACTCACGGTACCGCTTTGGGTCGGTGGTATACCAGCGACTCTTCCAGTCATTGGTAATACCAATGCGCTGTACGTATGGATGTGCTACGTGTGTCATAGGTTATTTGGTACCGAGTTCAATAGTAATGTGACTTGAACGCTTGTTAATGCGTGAAGCCGAACCGCGAGCGCGAGGCATAAAACGCTTAGCAGTAGGCGCCTTATCAACTGACACAAATTTTACAATTAGGTGATCAGGATTGGCACCAGCTTGCTTGGCATTAGCTACAGCAGAAGCTAGAAGCTTACTGAATTGGGTTGCTGCTCGCTTCTCCACAAATTGGAGAGCGCTCATAGCCATAGGCACTTTTTTGCCGCGAATCACATCAGCCACAAGGCGAACCTTGCGTGGTGACTGACGGTAGTTTTTTAGAATTGCTTTCATAATATAAGACTACTTCTTCTTAGCGGTTGGGCCTGA
Source organism: Candidatus Parcubacteria bacterium (assembly GCA_046049585.1). Taxonomy (GTDB): domain Bacteria; phylum Patescibacteriota; class Minisyncoccia; order Phycocordibacterales; family UBA918; genus OLB19. The sequence goes on along the minus strand of JBJORD010000009.1, from coordinate 1,760 downwards.
GGCTTTGGCAGCTTTCGCAGCTGCGATTTCAGCATCCTTCTTCTTCTGTTCTAGTTCCTTCTGCATCTTACCTCCGTGACGATGGAATTTCTTCGTTGGAGAGAATTCGCCGAGTCGGTGACCGACCATTTCTTCTGATACGGTGACAGGGATGTGATCCTTGCCGTTGTGTACTCCAAAGGTGAATCCGACCATCTCGGGAGCAATTTGACTTGCGCGCGCCCAGGTCTTGATGACACCACCCTCTCCGGGTTTCTTTCCGGCGATCTTTTTGAGGAGTTTTTCGTCTACATATGGTCCTTTATAGAGTGATCGTGACATACTTACTACTTACAAATAAATCCACACCGAAGTGCGGTCTCTGAGAACCCCTGATAAAAACAGGTAACGGCCAGTCTTATAAGGGGTTCCCAAGCTTCTCTCTGCCTCTTTTTGACACTTCCTTTCGATACATATACGTATATGTATCCGAGGTTGGAACGTGGCCAATACTACGTGAAATAGTAACAAAAGTCAACAAAATGACCAAAACTAGGGTATACTCATCTCATGCCCAAGCCCCGCGGTCGTGAACACTCCACCCTAACCGAAACCGCGACGGTATTGGTTACTGTACTTAAGCGCCTACCTGGTATAAAAATGATCGCCCCCGGTATAATTGATGCTCGCAGGTCAGGACCACGGCATATTACCGCTGTCTACACCTCTGCTGGTATCCATTTTATTGTTTCTGGCCAAGGTGTACAGAAAATTGCCGTACATCTTATTGATCCCAAAGCCGCCAAAGGTATTGTGTCCGATCTACAAAACCACAAAGCCCTCAAGCAGTTTGCTTGGGGCGAGCGGGATAGATTGCTATAAATCAATTTTTCTATAAAAGATCACCTCGTACGCAGCGTACTTGAATCTCACGAGTGGTAAAAAAGTTAGCATTTACACCAGTAGTCATTAACTTTGCTGTAGATTGTCCATCCATTGAGTTAGAATCTGTGCTTGACCAGAAATATGAAGGCCATGACCCACCCTGACTGCCAAACCCACCGATTTGTGTTCGTTGTACATATAATGCATTAAGTTCTGATTCGGTGGGCACGTGATACCCTGATCCGTACATTACTCGACAAGCATCGAGGGCTTCTCCCCAACTCAAGAGGCCGGTCACATTAGTTCGTGCCACACAAAGTGCTTGCCCAGAGTATTGATGAGTCCCACCAGATACGCGACAATCCTGTGCAGAATTAGTATCTGCAGCCGACCCACATACCGGTAGTGCGGCACAATCTTTGTTTCCACTATTTGTATTACCACTACCCGGAGCTACCCCACCTACAACATTAGCCGTAAAACAATTCCCCCCATTACGGTCACAGTATTCACTAGCGTAGACTTTATTTGAGAACTGTACATAGTCGCTAACTGATGTATCTCCGGTAACTTGTATGAGTGGGTAAGGTAGATCAGGACCACTTATCGACCCATCTCGATTGCGATCAGCTAACAAATAAAAATTATTTGCTTCACTTACTTGCCAAAACTGTCGTCCGTCAGTGTCTCTGAAAGAGACTGATGGCCAGGTTGAAGTCAATAAAGCACTGCCAGTTATACTCAAAGGGCCAGTGCCCAGGGCACCAAGTTTAATTTGTGAAGTGGCGCTGGTATTGATTGGTGCTTCAACGTTGTTGGCTGGAGGGGTACCCGCTGGTGGGTTGGCCCACTGGGCCCCGATAAAGTTGTACCCGAGGAGGACAGTGAGGGCGAGG
>JBJORD010000008.1:0-7170 GCA_046049585.1 Candidatus Parcubacteria bacterium | reverse complement strand
CTCGGGTGCCTTTTTGCTTGCCTTCTAATTTCCGTTTTACGACTTGAGTAATTCAATCGCTACTTCTAAGGTAATGTCTTCAGTTTTCATATTGTCGGGGATACTGATGCGCTTGAAGCCTTTGCGGAAGTAGCGGCCAGATTTTGATTCATAAAGATTGATGAGCTTTTTGGTCTTGGGGTGGAGGCCGACCTGCTTGAGGAGGGTTTCGCCTTTGCGACCCTGTTTTGGCTGCTTGAGGATACTCAGTGCGCGGTCATAGGTGATGGTGTACGGATCATCTTCACCCTTGAGTGAACGGAAGTCGCCCGCATGTCCGATGTATGGCCCATACTGACCAGTGTTCGCGATGATTGGTTCGCCGGTGTCTGGGTGGGTACCAAGCTCACGGGGAAGAAGCAAATATTTTACTGCCATTGCGAGGGTGACATCTTCTGCTTTGATACCAGTAGGCAGGCTGGCACGCTTTGGGGTGACAGCTTTTTTGCCTTTTACTTTTTCGGGCGTAACACCCAATTGTACATAGGGTCCGAATTTTCCGTTCATTACAAATACATCTTCACCTGTATCAGGGTGTTGCCCGATTGGGGCGTCGGGTTTTAGTTCACTACCATTTATGAGACGTGATCCGTCACAATCAGGATAACGACCACAAGACAAGAAGGTACCCGAGCGACCAAGTTTGATTACCATATCAGCGCCACAGAGCGGGCAAGGGAATTGCTTGGGGCCTGCCCCGAGATTAGTTAATTTGGGAATATTCTCTTTGGCGGCAACATCTTTACTAAAAGGTCCATAAAAATCTTTGAGGGTTTTGATATAGGTGCGTGTACCCTCGGCAATACCATCAAGTTCATCCTCCATATCACTAGTGAAGGTATCAGAAATATACTCTCCAAAGTATTGTTCAAGAAACGTCGATACCACATCGCCCGTGTCTGTTGGAAAAAGGGTGCGCCCTTCTTTGGCGACATAACCACGTTCGGTAATGGTATTCATGATGCTAGCGTAAGTCGATGGTCGTCCAATACCGCGCTTTTCTAGTTCTTTGATCAGACCGGCTTCGGTATAGCGGCTTGGTGGTTGTGTTTGTTTGGGTTCAATAACCACTTCTGATACGACTACTGTGTCACCGACAGTGAGTGATGGCACTTCGGTGTCTTCGCCTCGCGCCGCTGTATCTACTGCGAGCCAACCAGGGAAGGTAATTCGTGCCCCGTTGACCGAGAAGTCGGGGATGGTTTCGTTGGTGGTGATATTGATACTGACTTTGGTGCGAGCCATGTGGGCGTCTGCCATCTGTGAACTCACAGTACGGCGCCAGATTAGTTCGTAGAGTGCTTTTTGGTCAGCGGTCAGACCAGCCTCACTGACAAGGATGTTGGTAGGCCGAACAGCCTCATGTGCTTCTTGGGCTGACTTACTTTTGGTTTTGTACTGATGCGGTGCCAGATAGTTGGCACCGTGGGCTTTTTTGATGTAGGCATGAATTTGCGCTAGAGCCACCTGACTGAGGGTGGTACTGTCGGTTCGCATGTAGGTAATAAAACCGTTCTCGTAGAGCTTTTGGGCAGCACCCATTGTCCGTGATGGTGAAAAGCCAAGTCGTGTAGAAGCGACTTGCTGCAAGGTTGAGGTGGTAAATGGCGCCCGCGGGACACGTTTGGCTTCGGTTTCTTTGATGGCAGTTACGGCCCAAGGGTATTTTTCACCAAGCTGCTTGATACGGTTGGCTTCGTCTTCTTCGCGTGGTTCTGTCTGACACAAAAACGGTACGGGAAGTTTGTTGATGAGAGCGGGAGCAGTGAGTACAAAGTAGTGTTCTGGGATAAAGGCGCGAATTTCACGCTCGCGCTCCATGATGATACGCAGAGCAGGGGATTGTACTCGTCCAGCCGAAAGCCCATAGCGCACCTTTTTCCAGATGAGGCCTGATAGATCGTATCCCACCAAACGATCAAGAATGCGGCGCGCTTCCTGAGCTTCTTTGAGGTGAAGATCGATATCTCGTGGGTGGGTGATAGCTTCTTTGACCGCACCTTCAGTAATTTCATGAAAGACCACACGTTTGAGGTTTTTGTTATCTCCCTTGATGAGTTCGGCAACATGCCAGGCGATCGCTTCACCCTCACGGTCCGGGTCGGAGGCAAGGAGTACCTGATTGGCTTCTTTGGCGGCCTTACGTAAGCCGGCAATCACTTTTTCTTTGCCTGGTGAGATGATGTATTTTGGTACGAAGCCGCTTTCAATATCAACAGCGTCTTTGTTGGTTTTTGGGAGATCACGGACATGACCAATAGAAGACATGACTTTGTACCCCTTACCAAGGTACTTTTCGATTGTCTTGGCTTTGGCTGGTGACTCTACAATAACGAGGGTATTCATATATAGTGCTTGTAACAAATACTAGCTTTTGTTGGTTCTGTCAACTGATAGTACCACAGGCGTGGTTATATTATGTGGCAGCCCTAACTACTTAAGGGAGGTACGTAACCGCTGTGTAGTAGCCACCCTCACTCTTGATATGTCCTTCAAGTTCTACTTGCATGAGGATAATACTGGCAGCCGCTACAGGGAGATTTAGTTTACGGATGAGGGTGTCTCGATCGGTTGGTTCGCTAAGCTCGGCCAAGACCAGTCTGGCTTCGGGCGATAGAGAGTTGGTGACTCTGGGAGTGGTCATCGTATCCATGCGCTCAAGCTGCATGACCGCCACTATGTCCTCAGCACTCGTCACGGGAGTAGCGCCTAATTTTAAAAACTGGTGAGTGCCCCGCGAGGTGGGTGAAAAAATGCTACCAGGCACCACCAATAGTTCACGATTGTAATCGGTAGCCATCCGCGCAGTGATGAGGGTGCCACTTTTTTCACCAGCTTCAATGAGTAGTGTGGCTTCGCACATACCGGCCATAATGCGGTTGCGTTGGGGAAAGGTCCAGAGCGCAGCGCGAACGTCAGGTGCTAATTCAGATAACAAGCCGCCACCAGTGTCAATAATCCGCCTGGCCAGTCGTTTGTTACTCGCCGGGTAGATCACAGATGCATTAAGTCCACTGCCTGGTACTGCCATCGTGTATAAACCATTGGCCAAAGCCGCTTCGTGGGCTAGGGTATCCATTCCAAGCGCTAGACCCGAAATAATTCCGACTTCGTAGTGGCGCAAACCAGCGATCAGTTGTTCAACTACTTGTTTACCATAGGTGGTGTATTGTCTTGACCCGACTACGGCCAAAAGTGGGAGATGTGAAGCAGGGAGGTTGCCTTCGGCCCAGAGTGTTTTTGGCGGTTGAGGAATTTCTTTGAGTAGGGACGGAAATTCAGCTGGAAGCAATGCACGTAAAGGCAAAGTACTCATGCTAAAAGTGTAGCATATGATTAATCATGTATTTGTTTTTCTACCAAAAATGTGTTCTTATATCATAAACACGAATAAAACAGGAGGTTGTCGTGCAGTTCATTCGGGTTCTTTTCATGGTGGTAACATCGCTTGCCATATCAATCACAACTGCTGCAGCTGAGGGGTTGTTGCAACGCGGGTTTGGTTTCGAGACACGGGCGGGTTACCAGACAACAATGCTCACTTTTGGGGCCAGTTATAATACTGACATGGTCTCATTGTCGATGAGTGACGGAGTAGCGATTTCAGGAGCGAAGCTCATGTATCGCGGCGCTCTCGGTAATCGTTGGCGTTTTGGTCCAGCCGTGGCCTACTACGGTCGTGGGCATGAGAGTTTTGTTTCTGAGGAGTCTCTTGAGTACGGCCTCTCTGGAACTTTTACCTATACGGATGTCCAGTCGGCGACGGTTGGGTTCCAGCTTGGTTACGTCATCTCTCCACAAATGTATATCTACAGCGAGGCTGGCTACGCAGGTCAGCATAGCAGTGTCCAGCTCACTGTCGCAGGCGGGGGCACTGCTGTCACTGGGGAGGGTGATGGCTATGTTGTCGGACCATATGTGGCATTCGGCGCCGCGTTTTCGGTCACCAAGCGCACAGCTTTCACCCTCGAGTGGCAGGAAGTCTTCTATAGCGGTACTTATACCGACGGGGGCAGCAAAGCTAGTATCGACATCAATCAACAGCGCATGTTTTTTGGTTTTGAGATCAAGTTCTGAGTTATGGCCCGTAAGGGCTGCTGCAGCTGTGTTCTACCATCCTCGATAGCTGCGGTGTCACTGTTAGAGGAAAAAGAAGCTGACTGGACTGCTTCTTTGGGGGTTGTAGTGGTAGACGTCCCTTAATCTGTCTACTGGTGGGGAGGAAGCTTGTTTCCAGATGCTTCATAACTCCCCATCTTTTCGTTCAGCTATACAAGTTATAGCTGGCGATTTTTTGTAATATGGCGCATTAAACGATACATGCTATACTTTTTTACGTTATTTGTTTATCAACACCTGGTATGCTCGACATCAAATTTATTCGTGAAAACCTCGATGTGGTCAAAATGGCGGCCATTAAGAAGAAAATCAAGATCGATCTAGATCGCTTGGTCGTTCTTGATGAAACTCGTCGTGCCCTCATGACGAGTATCGAAACCAAAAAGGCCGAACAAAACAAAGTCTCAGACTCTATTGCTGCTACTACTGAAGCCGCTGTACGCGCTGACTTGATTGCTGGTGTGCAAGGTCTGAAGGCCGACATCCAGGCTGAAGAGGAAAAACTAAAACCAGTGCTCGAAGAATGGAAGGCCTTGATGCTGCAGGTGCCAAATATTCCAGACATGACCGTTCCTGATGGTGAGAGCGATGCTGATAATGTCGAGGTGCGTACCTGGGGTACCCAGACCAAGTTTTCTTTTACACCAAAAGATCATGTCGAACTGATGTTGGCTCACAAGATGGTCGACTTCGAGCGTGGCGCCAAGGTACATGGCTTCCGTGGGTACTACATGCTCGGTGATGGAGCTCGTCTCATGTGGGCGATTTGGAATTTTGCCAACGACTTCTTTGGTGCGCGTGATTTTGTTCCGATGCTTCCGCCAACCATCGTCCGCAAACAAAATCTGTATGGTACTGGACACCTTCCAAACGATGCTGATGATGTGTTCCGTACCCAAGACGACGATTACCTCATCGGTACCAGTGAAGTATCGGGGATGGGCTTTTACGCTGACGAGGTGTTGGATAAAAGTGAGTTACCCGTAAAGTTTTTGGCTTTCTCACCATGTTACCGTCGCGAAGCAGGTAGTCACAGTAAAGATGTGAAGGGTCTCATTCGTGTCCATGAATTTTATAAGGTAGAACAGATTGTACTTTGTGAAGCGTCACATGAAGAGAGTGTGAAGTGGCATGAAGAAATTACTCAAAATACCGAAGACTTTATGCAAGCGCTCGGTATCCCGTATCATGTGGTTCTGAACTGTGGCGCTGATATCGGTCAAGGTCAGGTAAAGAAGTACGATATCGAAGCCTGGGTACCAAAAGAAGGCAAGTATCGCGAGACACACTCAGCTTCATACTTCCATGACTTCCAGACCCGTCGCTTTAACATTCGGTACAAGGACACTGACGGAACAGTCCGCTACGCACACTCACTCAACAACACCGCCGTAGCAGCGCCACGTATCCTGGTCTCCCTGGTAGAGAATTTCCAGCAAGCTGATGGCAGTATCAAAATCCCTGATGTCTTGGTGCCATACTTTGGCAAACACACCATTGGATAGCCAACAAAACACAATCGCTCGGGTCACCCCGAGCGATTGTGTTTTGGGTAGATATGGCTGTGGTACACTATGCGCAATGTTTTCTCGTCAGAAATCACCAGTCAAAAAGAAGTTTGCCAAAGCTGCCGCGCCAAAAAAGTATCGTCGGTCGCTTGATCCTCGTACAGTGGTGTTGCTCAAGCAAGGGTTTCTTGGGCTGGGATTACTACTGGTCGCTTTCCTGATGGGGGTACTCGTATGGTATGGTACCCGTGTCGATTTTTTGACGATCAGTACTGTGACTGTCAGTGGTGGTGAAACAATCAATCATACCGAAGTACGTAGTGCTGTGGATACAGTACTGGCTGGTGAATACATTGGTCTCATACCTCGACGGTTTGCGTGGCTATATCCTGAATCAGAAGTGCTGGCAGTCGTCGCCAGTATCCCACGAGTAAAAGATCCGCAAGTAACTGCAGTGAATGGGCGAGAAATAGCTATTACCTTTACCGAATATATTCCATACGCACTGTGGTGCACGGATCGGACAAGTAACGAGTGTTTGTTTATTGATGAGTCTGGTTTTGCTTTTACTAAGGCGCCACAATTATCAGGTGGGGCATTCCCACGTTTTCACACGATTGGTACCACACCTACCGAACGGACAACAATGGTACCGGTGGCAGATTTGCGGGCAATAGAAGTCATTCGTGAGCGGATCAGCGTCGAGCTCGCTTTACCCATTGCCTATGTGGAGACTGATATCATGCGGGATGTTTTTCTAGGTGTAGCTGGCGGTGGTGAAATCAAAGCGACCTTACGCATGTCCTCAGAAGAAACCTTTGAAAATCTTCGCACCGTTCTCAGTGCTGAAGAATTCAAGGATATCGCCCCTGGTTCCTTCCAGTACATTGATTTGCGTTTTGGTAATAAAGTATTTGTGAATGAAGAAAAACCAGGCGTGGCTACTAGTACGCCAACTACTACTGAAGAAAGTGTGTTGCCGACAGAAGATGTGGCTGAGCCAACGCCAACAGAAGTGACTGAAGTAGAAGTAACCGAAGAATCAAGCACGAGTACCTCGTCACTAGACATTGTTGAGTAAGCAAAGGACCCACTTGTATAAGTGGGTCCCGAGCACATTGTCACCTTGTGGGGTATACCACCCGAAAAATAGTGCGACAAATTGTGAGTGCGACCTCTTCTTTGATGATACCAAAGGCGCCAAAGAGTGCGATATAGGACATGATGACCATTGCTTTACTGTACAGTTGGCCAATTGGTAGCAATAGGTCAAGTCCAGTGACCAAGAACAAAAGAGCAAAGATTGCTGGCGCTGTAATGATCAGTGACATACTGTACAAAGCCACAGTCAACATTTTCTTACTTTTTAGCATCTGGCACCCTCACCCTTGCGTTTTCAAAATCGTCTAGTACAGTACAACCATTATGAACTTTTGGCAAACGCTCACATCTCCATTTTTGGCGGTAGCCCCGATGGCAGACGTCACTGACGTGGCCTTTCGGC
>JBJORD010000007.1:0-15007 GCA_046049585.1 Candidatus Parcubacteria bacterium | reverse complement strand
GAACAGTTTGCTCGTTTTGGATACATTATTGAAAATGTACTCGTTGATGAACCGCAGCCGAGTCCAGAAGTGCGTGATGCGTTTAACCAAGTGATCGCGAGTAAGCGTCTCATGGAAGCGGCTCGTAACGAAGCAGAGGCGCAACGTATTAAACTCGTGGGTGCAGCGCAGGCCGAAGCCGAGAGTAAGAAGCTACAAGGTGAAGGTATGGCACAAATGCGTGAGGCAATTGCCAGAGGTCTCGAAGAGGCAATGCGGACGATGACCTCGGCTGGTCTCTCGACTGAACAATCTATCCAATTTTTGTCTGATACTAACCGTCTCGATACGATCACTAGTGCAGCCACACATGGTAACACCATTATCATTGACGCTGGAGCCAACAAAGATCTGGCTGGTATGGCGGCCATGCTTGAATCAGTGAATCGGAAATAATCTCGACACACCACACAAAAACCGCACTTCAGTGCGGTTTTTGTGTGGTGAATTAAATATGAGTATCACAGCGTGATATACTAGTAGCATATGAATATTATGCAATTTTTGACCTTGTACGTTATATCAGTACCAATATTTTTTGCGATTGACATGGTATGGCTTGGACTCGTTGCGAGTAACTTCTATCGTGAGAAGCTGGGGTATATCATGGGCGATATCAACTGGCCCGCTGCCATTACGTTCTATTTAGTGTTTTTGGTTGGTCTCGTTTTGTTTGCTATCTATCCAGCTGTGGCAAAAGGCACTGTTTGGTATGCCGTACTTTGGGGTGGTCTGTTTGGTTTTTTTACATACGCCACCTACGATTTGACGAATCTGGCGACACTCCGTGACTGGCCACTCTCTATTACCATAGTCGATATGTTGTGGGGTACGTTTTTGGGTGCCTCTGTCGCTGGGGTGACATACGTAGTGTATGGTCTGGTCTCGTAATTGGTTCTTACTACTGGGGGCCCTGGTGCTGATTGGGTCTTGGTATTGGTACACTGAGCAAAAAGCCACAGCCTCTCTCAATATAGAAGAAACACCGCGGACGTATTATGCGCCGTTGATCCCGATGCGTTTAGGAAATATCGATGTGTTTGCCTCGGTGGCAGATACCAGTGCCACCAGAACCCTTGGCCTGTCTCGTACCAGTTCCTTGCCAGTTGATGTTATCAAGTTATTTGTCTTTGAAACCCCAGGCAGATATACCTTCTGGATGAAGGAAATGCTATATCCGATTGATATGGTTTGGTTAGATACAACTGGAAAAATTGTTCATATCGAAACCGCCGTACGTCCCGAATCATATCCACAAACGTACGGTCCTGAAGTGGCGACACAATATGTGATAGAAACGAACGTTGGTTTTTTTGCTACCACCGGGCTAGAGGTAGGGGACACCATTATATTGCCGACACTCGACTAAATCAAAAAGTGTAGTATAGTTATAACGCACGATGATCGCCTTATTTCTTGAAATAGGGAGGAAAGTCCGAACACACCCATAGCAATATGGAGACACGTAGCGGGTAATTCCCGTCTGCAGCAATGCACGAGGTGCGAACAGAGACGCTTGATGCGAAAGCAAAAAGATTCCCTAGTGGAATAGCTCATTTGGTAACAAGTGAGGTGAAACGGCTAAATCCTTACGCGTGTGCAAGGCCGCGCTGTCCTGGGCAGTGGATAGAACTACGGTTCTATGTAGTGCCCGGGACAGAGAGCCGCACGAGGTGATAAGTAATTATCATCCCAGGTATATGATCATCCAGGAGCAATCCTGACAGAATTCGGCTTATGTGTATAAACAAACCCAATCGTTACTCGGTTGGGTTTGTTTATATGGTATGCTGGTAGTTATTACAAGGGAGGGACATTACACGCAAGAATTACCGATTAATAGTCATACACTATGAACATATCTTCTTTTATTCCAGGTCAAAAGCAGCAGTCTGATGCTTTGAGTAAACGGTTGTTTTTTGGAGCCAAATTGCTCTTATTACTTGCTGTTGTAGGTTTGCCAGTAGTGTTCATACCTGGTTCACCCTTATTGCTTGTTAGTAGTAAGGCTCTCTGGGTAACTGGTGTTTTGGTTTTTACCGTTATACTCTTGAGTCTAGCGATTTTACGTGACGGTCAGATTAGTTGGCGACCCAACCCACTCTTGCTTTCGTGGTGGGGCATAGCTGGAGTAGGTGTTATTGCTGCCTTGCTGGCACCTCAAGCACGAGTGGCACTCATCGGTGATTCTCTAGAGATCCACACCGTCGGTTTTTTGATATTGTGTGGTGTTTTGATGTCGTGTATTCAAATATACAGTCACACTCGTCGTGGTATTTGGGTTATTTATACGGCGCTCTTCCTGATGGCTGGTCTGTTGGCTGCACTGCATATTTTGAGAGTAATTTTTGGTCCAGACACACTATCATTCGGTGTGCTAAGTGGCCCAACCACTTCTTTGGTAGGTAGTCTCAATGATCTAGCTTTATTTTTGTCTTTGGCGGTTTTGGGTGGTTTGATTGCGCTTATTCAACTCAAACTAAGTTATGTAAAACGAGTAGTGACTATTCTGGTCACGTTATTTGCTTTGGGGATGCTCATGGTGATCAACTTCTCTATGTTGTGGGCGGTGCTAGGATTTGTGAGTTTGTTGCTTCTCATGTACACACTCACAAAAGATCGCTTTGGTACAGCTGTTCGTGCTAGTACCAGGGCAGATTTCTTGACCATGTTAGTCATCATGATAGTGTTTGCGGTCTCAGCAATCTTTATTGTTGGGGGACAATCAATTAGTAATGCTCTCAGTTCTGCTACGGGTATTTCGTACTTGGAAGTACGACCATCACTGTCTGCTACCTTAGATATTGCACGTTCTGTCTATAGTACCAATGCCTTGTTAGGGGTGGGACCAAACCACTTCCACGAAGCTTGGACAGAGTTTAAGGATCAGGGTATTAATGAAACTATTTTCTGGGATACCACCTTTAATGCTGGTAGTGGCTATATCACAACCTGGTTTGTTACAGGTGGGTTACTTATGGTGCTCGCTTGGTTAATATTCTTTGGCATGTTACTCCGTGCAGGAATGGTGACATTGCTGCGTCCATCTGAAGATCAGTCCAGTTACTTCTTGGCCACCATCAGTTTTGTCACAGCTCTATTTGTTTGGGGTATCTCATTGGTATATGTACCTGGTCCAGTAATTGTGTTATTGGGTGTTGTTGCTACCGGTTTACTCGTAGCTTCAACCCGTGATGTAGTGACAGCTCGTCCTGGCTGGTCACTCAATATGTTGACCAATGTTCGAACCGGCTTTGTCTTGATTGCGACGGTGATGGTGACTATTATATGTAGTATTGCGATTGGTTATTACACATTTAAGATGAGTGTGGCTCTCGTCTCATATGCAGATATCTTTGTGCCAGAAGCTAATTTCACACCAGAGCAAGTACTAAATAAACTAGTTACTGCGTATACCTACCACCCAACTGATTCCTTCTTACGTGATATTGCGTCATATCAGGTTAGTCAGCTACGCCAAATAATGAACACTGCAAATCCTGGTACAGCTGAACAGCAAAGATTTAATGATGTAGCCACAGGTGCCTTGGCCGCCAGTAATGAGGCGATCACGCTACGAAGCTCAGACGCAAGAAATTGGCGGTTGCGTGGCGATGTATGGTCAATGTTAGCTCTCGTAGACTTGGATGGTGCTAGTGATCGAGCTCGTGCCGATTATGAAGAGGCCAAAAAACGTGATCCACAAAATCCTTATTATGCTGTGCAATTAGCCGCTCTTGATCTACGGGCAGACAACCAAGCTGGCGCCCGCACCAATCTCACTGAAGCCATCAACAAAAAACCAAATTATACTGAAGCGCTACTCCTGTTGTCACAAATTGATATTGCGGCTGGTAACATTGATGAAGCAATCAAAACTACTGAGTCTTTAATTGCGATTGATAGTAATAACCCTGGTCGCTATTATCAACTTGGTGTGCTGCACAGTGCCAAAAACAACACTGATTTAGCAATTGGTGCCTTTGGTGTGGCAATCGAGAAGAATCCACAATATGCCAATGCTCGATATTTGCGTGCTCTTGAGTACATAAAAAAGTCAGATACTGCATCTGCTCTAGCTGATTTACAAGCGGTACGAGATCTCAATCCTGATAATGCAGCGACTGTAGCTACACTCATCACCCAAATCGAAAGTGGTAATATGAACACCGCTGCTGTGACACCTGAGGGAGGTGAGGTAATCGAAGAACCAGCCGTAGCACCAACTGACGTAGCGCCAACAGCTGTTGATACTGATTCAGAGTTATTGACTCCGATCAATTCCACCAATGAATCTGTAGTGGAATAGTTGTATGGTTACCAAGGTGCTACATTTGCTGTACCGTGAAGTGCGGGGGTTACACCAGGCTGCTTATGTATTAGCACTATTTACTCTGGCATCACAGATTTTAGCGATTGTTCGTGATCGTTTACTCGCTAGTCAATTTGGAGCCGGTTATGAGCTAGATGTGTACTATACGGCATTTCGTATACCTGATCTCTTGTTCGTCTTATTTGCTTCGGTGTTGTCGGTGTACGTACTGTTACCTTTTGTTGCCCGGGCAGAAGAAGAGTCTCCATCATCAGGTCGTCAGGTATTGGCCCAAGTCTTTTCGCTATTTCTGATGCTCTATACAGTGATAGCGGCAGTGACGTTTGCTACTGCTGACTGGTTGGTACCATGGCTATTTCCAGGTTTTACTACTGAGGCCTATAGTGAGATTGTGACTCTGTTACGCATTTTGCTTTTGCAGCCACTCTTGCTTGGAATTTCTAGTTTGTTTGGTGTCGTAACTCAAATGAACCACCGTTTTGTACTCTACGCTCTGTCACCACTATTGTATAATATTGGAATTATCTTTGGAGTAGCGGTTCTATTTCCGTTTTTTGGCATGGCGGGGCTCGCGTATGGTGTGGTTTTGGGGGCACTTGGCCACCTATTGGTACAGTGGCCGCTGGTGCGTACTTCAGGCCTTAACTTTTCTTTTGTTAGAACGTTTGATTGGCCAGCTATGTGGGCCATTGCGCAGGTGGCTATCCCGCGAGCTTTCACCCTGTCTTTGGGTCAGTTGCAGATGATTGTCTTGGTGGCACTAGCCAGTACCATGACTATTGGTTCGGTGGCGGTTTTACAATTAGCTCTCAACCTACAGTCGGTGCCGTTGGCAATTGTCGGTATGAGTTACTCAGTAGCTGCTTTCCCGGTCTTGACTGAACTACTCGCGAAGCGCGACAGTGCAAAGTTTAATGCGTATGTATCAACCGCTTTACGACACATTATCTTTTGGTCGCTACCTATCATCGCCTTGGTAATAGTTTTGCGTGCTCAGATGGTGCGTGTACTACTAGGAGGAGGTTCGTTTAATTGGGACGATACTCGTCTGACTGCTGCGGCACTGGGAATTTTTATTATCACGCTAGCGGCTCAGGCACTGTTGCTACTTTTGGTACGGGCTTTTTATGCTGGCGGCAGAACTCGTACCCCGTTACTTTTGACTGCTCTTGGTGTGACTGTTGGGACGGGGATGTCTTTTGTCTTATATCAGCTGTATCAAGTAAATGGTCAGTTCGCAGAAGCTGTCACCGCATTTTTGCGTCTAGATAATGTAGCGGGAGTAGAGGTCCTTATGTTGCCGCTCGGGTACGCATGTGGGGTATTGCTTGAACTCGTGATTATGTTGGTGGTATTTAGGTTCACCTATAATTTCCCTTTACGTGATCTTTGGCGTCCTTGCTGGCAGGGTATTGCCGCTGCTACTGCTGGTGGGGTGGCAGCGTACCTAACGTTGGCCTTTATTGTGGAGGGGGTAAATCAGGATACGTTTATTGGGATTTTCATCCAGGGTGCCGCAGGTGGAGTCTTTGGTGTCGCTGCCATTTTGGTGGTATATACACTCCTTGATTCACAGGAACTACATGAGTTAACGAGGTCGTTTCGTGCCCGTTTGTTTAAGACCGACGTGGTAGCGCCGCAGCCAGATATTATCTAAGACTGTTTTGGAGTGGAATTTATTGGCATTTTGCGGTAGTGTAGTACGTACACATGACTGCCAACATCAGAAATTTTAGTATTATTGCCCACATCGACCACGGTAAGTCGACGTTGGCTGATCGTATGCTCGAGCATACCAAGACAGTTGAACAACGTAAAATGAAAGAACAAGTGCTTGACTCAATGGAGCTCGAGCGTGAACGGGGGATTACCATCAAGATGCAACCCGTACGCATGAAATACATGCATAATGGGGTAGAGTATCAGATCAACCTCATCGACACGCCAGGCCATATCGATTTTTCGTATGAAGTCTCACGTGCGCTCAAGGCAGTTGAGGGAGTACTGCTTCTCGTTGATAGTACCCAAGGTATCCAGGCGCAAACCCTCACCACCCTATCTATGGCACGTGAGCAAGGACTCAAGATCATTCCTGTGCTTACCAAGACAGATATGGCCCATTCACGCCCTGATGAAATTGCTGAATCTGTCATGGAGCTCCTCGATTGTGATCGTAGTGATATCTTACTCGTCTCTGGCAAAACTGGCGCTGGTGTACCAGAACTGCTGGCGGCAATTTGTGACCGTATTCCAGCACCAAGCCCGGGCACCCTTGATGCTTACCGCGGACTGATTTTTGACTTTACCTATTCCAATCACCGAGGGGTAATTGTCTTTATGCGGGTGTTTGATGGGGAAGTAAAGAAAGGGGATCAACTCTGCTTTGTGGCGGGTGGCAAAAGCTTTACCGCACTAGAAGTCGGGATGGTAACACCAAACGAAGTACCGTGTGATAAAATTTCGGCTGGTGAAATTGGCTATATCGTAACGGGTATCAAAGAACCGGGTGTGGCTACAGTGGGAGACACACTCACTCTCGAGAAGAAACCAGCTCCACCATTGCCTGGTTATGCTCCAGCGAGACCGGTAGTCTGGGCGTCGGTATTTCCTGATAGTCAGGACGATTTCACTATGTTACGTCAGGCCCTTGATCGGCTCAAGTTGTCTGACTCGTCACTTTCATATGAAGAAGAATCTTCAGGTGTGCTTGGTCGTGGTTTCAGATGTGGTTTCTTGGGGATGCTTCACCTTGAGATTGTGACTGAACGACTCCGTCGAGAATTTTCAATTGAGATTATCATCACGTCACCATCAATTGCGTATGAGATAACTTTCGAAGATGGGAGTATTGAATCTATTTATGCCGCCTCACGCTTTCCTGATCATGGTGAAAAGGTTTCAGTGCGTGAGCCGTGGCTCCTTGGACAAATTATTACCCCACCAGAGTTTCTTGGTAATATTATGACCCTCTTGTTTGATCACGAAGGGGGCATACTAGAGACAGAGGTACTCAAGGATGGTCGTAATTTGCTCACTATTGAAATGCCATTACGTGAACTGATGCGTAACTTTTTTGATAAACTCAAGAATGCCAGTAGTGGTTATGGATCCCTCTCGTACGAAATCGCTGAAATGCGTGCCGCCAGTGTGGTACGGCTTGATGTATTGGTGGCTGAAGAGCTCATCACCGCCTTTTCACGGGTAGTGGGGGAAAGACGAGCTGAATTCGACGCTAGAGCGGTAGTAGATAAATTGTATGACAACTTACCGCGCAATCAATTTGTCACCAAAATCCAAGCCAAAGTACGTGGCAAAATTATCGCGTCACGGTCTCTTTCTGCTTTTCGCAAAGATGTGACCGGCTACCTGTATGGTGGAGATATCACCCGTAAGATGAAACTGCTTGATAAACAGAAAAAGGGGAAGAAGAAGGCGTTGGAGTTGGGGAAGAGTCGGGTAAACATACCACAAGATGTGTTCATGAAAATGGTGAAAAGTGACTAATTTTGAGCGCCCGCTTCGTTAAGTGAACAAAAATTTGAGTCAATGTACAGAAAGTACACCTCCTCAAATTTTTGTTCACTTGCCTCGCATTCATCTCAAAATAAATCACTTCGAAGATCTAATGAAAATATATTTATGAAAACACTTAAGTTCAAACCACATTTAGTACAACAAATCCTCGCTGGCACCAAGACCTCTACCTGGCGTCTATTTGATGATAAAGATATTACGGGGGGGATGTGCTCAATTTTTTTAACAAAGAAACTGGTGAACTTTTTGGTATTGCCACTGTAACCAACGTCACAATCAAGACCCTCGGTACTCTCACAGAGACAGATTGGGTTGGGCATGAACGGTATGAGTCGGACGCCGCCATGTACGCTGAGTATCGTAGTTACTATGGTGATCAAGTGAATGCAGAGACAGAAGTAAAAATCATTCAATTTGACTTTGAGCAAAAAACATACAAGAAATGTGTCGTGGTGGACGAGCTCGACAATGTCCTTGGGGCTGAATATATGGCGGTAGCTATTGAAAAAGGTCTCATCCGCCGAGCGTCTCGAATATATGTTTTTAACGAATCAGGACAGCTCCTTGTACAGCAACGCAGTGCCAAGGTCGCCAAACCGTTGCTGTTAGATCAGTCTGCAGCTGGTCATGTTGACGAGGGTGAAAGTTACGAGGAAGCTGCTCGACGCGAACTCTTTGAGGAATTGGGACTTAGTGATATTCCACTTATACCAATAGCGTTGTCATTTCGAACTAGTGATTTTTACAATGGTATCTATAAAGCAATAGTGCCTGATGGAACAGTAATTGCGTTTGATCCAGAAGAGTTAGCAGCTGTACATTGGTACAATATTGCTGACCTTAA
Organism: Candidatus Parcubacteria bacterium; assembly: GCA_046049585.1. Classification (GTDB taxonomy): domain Bacteria; phylum Patescibacteriota; class Minisyncoccia; order Phycocordibacterales; family UBA918; genus OLB19. Next base: position 6,257 of record JBJORD010000007.1, on the reverse strand, counting down.
TCGTGAGATGCTCACCAGTCCGGAAAAGTTTACACCAGCTTTCAAAGAGGCGTGGTCTATACTACAAGAAAAATTCATCTAATGCATGTGTATGAATATGTACTAATACACTACGTGTATTAGTACCCAGCAAACAAACTCGCTACCATACTGGCGATAATAAAAACCGCAATAAAGATCCAGATGTACTTAATAATTTTTTTAGTGTTTTTGTGGTAGAGGAAACTCATGAATTTGATACGTTAAGATGTTAGAATAGTACCATATGCTCGAGTTTTACCAAAAGCGTAGTTGGCGGGTAGTACTGAAATCCTGGTGGTTTGCAGGTTTTTTGGGTTTTGTCTGCCTGCTCTTACTCGTGGTTGTGTACAATCGCTATACCATCGAGCGTGATATGGCTGCACGTCGACTCGAAGCCGAGTCGGTGTTGCATGAGTTACGGGCTCGCGAGGCTGCCATCGCTGATAAGGTCAAATATCTGGAAAGTGAGCGGGGGATGGAGGCCGAAATGCGACGTAATTTTGATGTTGCGCAGCCAGGTGAACAAGTGGTAATAATTCTTGATGAGGAAGAGACTACTGCTGAAATACAACCATTAGTACCAGTGTCTGTCGATACCCCTCCCTGGTATATTTTTTGGCGGTAACGTATACTATCAGCAATTAGTATAAATATATTGATATGAGTAAAACAGTTACCATTTATAGTACTCCAGTGTGTCATTACTGTCACATGGCCAAAGACTTCTTCGCTGAGAATAATGTTGCATTCACCGAGCATGATGTTGCCAGCGACCTCGATAAGCGTAAAGAAATGGTTGATATGACTGGTCAGATGGGGGTACCAGTAATTCGCATTGGTGATGATGTTATTGTTGGATTTGATGAGAGTAAGGTGAAGGAATTGCTGGGAGTATAACGCTGAGGACATACCTATAACAAAACGGCCTGCTGGCCGTTTTGTTATAGGTGATAGTTTTTACCCCATGCGTACCAGGGTAGCTGCAATTTTGCTTCTGGTACGAGATTGAAAAGCCAATTGGTGTATGTATTACAATTCGGACCAAGTATCATGTTGTACTTGTGTGCATGGGGGTAGTTCAGTGCTTCTTGTCTGATTGCTTGGTAAAGCTGTTCGGCTACCGATCCTTTACCTCCGCTTTTTGCGGTAATAATTTTCCCAAGTTGACGTTTATGAGTGACGTTGGGGTCGGTAAAAGGCGATAAGGTAGTACCAAGATGATTTGGGAAAAGGTTTTTATAGATATAGCCACGGGCAGGGATAGTAGTCAGTCCAGGGTAGCCCCAAAAGTCATAACGGTCAATAGTGCGACCATCTGTAATTTCGATCCACGTATGGACGGTAAAGTTGAGTGGGAATGACATCGGTGTGGCATACACTGAGACAGTATAAGTTTTTTCCATAAAAGTGCCCTTGGCAGGAATCGAACCTACATCGTCTCCTTAGGACGGAGCTGCACTATCCATTGTGCTACAAGGGCAAGTGGCGCTATCGTACCACAAAACTGTTATACTTGTCGTATATGGAACAAATACCTACCGATCAAAACGAACTTGTTATCTCTCTTTTACGTGAGAATCAGGGGTTGCTTCGTCAGAATAATGAGTTACTTCACAAACATGAACGACGCGAACGACGCCGACTTATCTTTAAAATTGTCTGGTACACCATCCTGCTCGGTATTCCAATGCTCGCGTATTACTATCTCTACAGTACTTTTTTGGGATTAATGGGGTTGGAGGGTGGCAATACTACGAACAATGAAATGACCATTCCACCAACAGTCTTAGAAGGACTGATAGAAGCCTATATCAGTCAATAGAATGTGTAGGGTGGTGACCAACAAGAAACAAGTTGAAAAATATCTATAAACAGGTACAATAGGCCGACTGCTTGGGTAGCTCAGTTGGTAGAGCATTTCCCTGAAGAGGAAGGGGTCGGCGGTTCGAGCCCGCCCCCAAGCACAATACACAAAAGCGCCATTTGGCGCTTTTGTGTATTGTGCTTGGGGAGTGACTGATTAGTATCAGTCACGTGCGGGCTCGAACGCCGGAACGATGTGACTTTGTCACGAGCGAGGCGTGTCCCGCGGCACCTGCTAGATTTGGAGCTTTAGGCGAACAAATATAGCTTGGTGACCGTCAGGACGAGCCCCCCCTCCACTACTCTTTTACCAACCTTGCTACATGGTATACTTAGATTCTATGGAAGAACAACCCCTAAATTTACGTAGCGGTTACTATCGCATCAGTGCTAAAGCATTGATTCTTGATGAGACACGAACAAAGTTTCTGATCGCAAAAGAAGATAATGGAAAATGGGAACTACCAGGCGGAGGCTTGGATTGGGGAGAAAAGCCACAAGAGGGGATTGTACGAGAGATTAAAGAAGAGATGGGTCTTACTGTAACTTATGTGGCAAAAAATCCTTCATATTTTACTGTTATGCAGCGTGACACTGATGGATGCTGGGTCGCTAATATAATTTACGAAACTGCCGTAGAGAATCTAGAATTTACACCCTCAGAAGAGTGTGTGGAGCTTCGCTTTGTAAGTCCTCATGAAGCAAGCATATTAGATCTCTTTGGTTCGGTTCGAGAACTTCTTCCACTATTTAACTCTATTAATCATCAATAACTATGCAAGACGATATTACAAAACTCAGTGAAGTCGGGGAAGCTTTTGATTTTCTCAAAGATGAACTGGAGTTATATACAGAAGCAGATATAGTTAAAAAGTACTAGATCGAAGTAATAAAGTTCTGAATCGTTACACCATTCTGTATACACTACACTCCTCGCAATGATGGACCTTGTGCTAGACAACAAGCGCCCACCTCTGCTACAATTATTTTATTATGAAGATCACTCACCACATTGCTACTTGGAGTAGTTTCTCGGCATCCTGTGTATCTAGTATCCGCACTGGGGAGTAGTTTTTGATTATCTATTTATGGCATCGAAATCCGCTCTCCGAGGCGGATTTTCGTTTGTGAAATGACGAGGCTCGGAATTGTTCAAATCAGGGTATGGACCCAAATGTGGAGGAAGACATGGATGGTACTTATAATCAAATATCGAAAAGTGATGGTACTCCTTTGGTTCCGACTAAAGGGATACGAGGCCATGGTCATCACACCGCCACAAAATGGCAGACCATGAATAGTGTGACTGATGTGGTACAAGCTGGTATGAAGGCGATGTTGCCCTTTCGGGATATTCGCAGGGCCGTACATTTGTGGACAAAGGCGCGAGGCCACTTTGTCACCGGTACCGAACGTGTGCATGACATACATGCAAAAAGCATCCACGTTACATACTGGCATATGGGCGGTGAGACTTGTGAGGTGGTTGTCAAAGAAACCGCTGCATACACAGAGAAATACCAGTTACCAACGTAGTAGGAGGGTATGCAAAACAGCAAAAAGACGGTTCAAAACTGAACCGTCTTTTCCTTTGAGGGAGAATTGTTATACTGGTAGTAATTATGGTATTGCCCCCACATTCGTTTGGTACACTCACAATTACTACTTCAGGAGATAAGTACGAAGTTCCACTTGGCTCGGTTATTTTGGAGGGGGAGTATCGAATGGAAGAATCATGGATGACTGATACGCGTGGACAAAATGGTGCACATATCTCACTGCAGCTTTCCTGGCACATCGCTAATCAAAATTTGCCACTACGAGTTCAAAAGTATTTTTGGGGTGCTGGGGAGCAGATATCTGAGGTATCTGGAGGTCTAGTGTTGCAAACAGGATTGCCACATGAGACCAAAAACCAATATGATCTCCTCGATACATTGCCATACTTTCCGTCATTTGAGGATCTGTCTTCGTATACAGCAAATGCTAGTGTGTGTGATCAGTCTACAGTGTATGGCTTTGATCTAGCTTACAAAGACGACATCACCATCTCACAAATACATATACAAAAAGATTCAGAGACAACTTTTTCTGTATTAATTACAGGGACTCTTTCAGATGAGGGTATTTTTGTTGATTTTAAGGTGTCTTTGGCTCGAGTACCATGTTCATACATTTTTACTATTCATGGGTATGCCGATCAGTACCAGGGTGTGTCTCGTGAAGAGCGAGTGACTGACATTATGAATTGTTTTGCGTATCATTATGATATAAGGGCTTTTACGGCTACTGTTCTGCCAGCGATTGCTGATCGAGATATCGCACAAGTACAATTTATAAAATGTAGTATAATTACAGAATAATATAGTAGTGTATGTCTACCAATAAAAACACCGCCACAGTTACATATAATGATCAGACCTTTGTCTTGCCGATAGATGATGTCGAGTTTGTCGGGCGATTTGGCTTGGATGAAGACTGGCGCACGATGGATTATGCAGTAAATTCGAATCTAGGGTTATCTGTTACGGGCAACATTGCATTTACGCCTGAATCACATGAGGCGCTTGTTAATGTAAGTAACGAGGCTGATCTAGATGAGATGCCAAACGCGTTGGTGCCTTTGGATATTCCTATTACACACACAGATATGGATGCGCCTAATTCTTTTGTCCCATTTCCATTAGATGTATTACCGCTCTTTCCCAAACTGGCTGATCTGGAATCATATACTGCTAATGAGGTAGTGCGTGAACAAGCTGGCTTTTGGTTTGGTGGAATGGGAGATATAGCGCAAATTAGTAGTCTAAAAATATCTGGTATTGGTCCTTTTAAATCAATTGAAGTAGCAGGGAGTGCTACTGATACTCGAGGGACACTGCACTTCATTTTACAATTTCCGGCGTTGCCTTTCTCAGTCATAGTAGATATTGCAGGCTACGCAAATACATTTACTGGCTTAGATAAGGAGGCTCGTATCAAAGAGATAAATGATTGCTTTGCGTCACTATATGGGACTGAAAAATACACAACTGAAGTTTTGTATGCAACAGAAGATGAGATAGAAACAAGGGTGAAGTTTACCTTTACCGCTTAAGTATCCTTAAAACATAAACTACCTGTTCTCATGGACAGGTAGTTTTGTGTTTTAGCTTTTGGCGTGGACTTGTGTCTTGACTTTGAGTTGGGTGCTGCGGTTCTTGTCTAACTTCGGAAGGCGGATCTCGAGGAGACCATGTTTCTCTTGGGCATCTGCTTCGTCGATCACTACCTCTTCTGGTAGTAGGAGGGTGCGAGAGAATGAGCCCCAGAATAGTTCGCGGTGGTAGTAATTGTCATCAGAAGCTTCCTGGTATTCTTCACGCATGCCGCGGATGGTGACCATGTCACGGGTAATAGCAATATCGAGGTCGGTTGGACTGACACCAGCGACAAGGGCACGGATCACGATAGCATCACGAGTTTGGTACATGTCGACAGGCAGCTCACCTTCTTGAGGAGCATGATTGTGAGTGTCTCCGTCTTGCCAGGTGTCTTGGTCGTCACCGTATTCATCAACTTCTTCTTCTACTTCGTCATCGCCAAAGTGATGGTCGTCACGAAGTACCCGATCATAATCGTCTTGTTGGACATTGCCGGTAAGGCGTTCGAGGAATGATGGTTTTTTCATAAGGGAACTAAGGTACTAATGGCTGACGTTCGGTTTGTTTGATTTTCTCAAATAAGAGGAAGAGCACGATGATGCCTATCCAGACGAAGAGAAACACTCCAAGGATAGTTTCTCCACTTGCTCCTATTATAAAAAAGTTAAAGAGAGCATGCAATACAATCGCTAGGCATAACCCAATCATACCATAGAGTATTTGGGCCAGCTTACTTTTATAAAAGGCAAAGGCGAGAAACACACCTACTGTCCCCGAAGCGAGGACGTGAAGGAGAGTGGCTCCCAAGAATCGGAATGAACCGGTGAGAGTGGAATTGAGGTAGTCACCAGCCATTAATGGAGCGAGGAGAAACAGGGTATTTTCAAGGGCGGCAAAACCAAGTGCAATAGTAATCATATAGATAATCATGTCGATAGGCTCGTCGACAGCTCGATTCCACAAAATCAGGAGCACTGCCAAGGCATACTTTAATGTTTCTTCGATGATAACCCAGACTGTCACTAGGTTGGTGCCGGTATAGATCTCGATAGCAGCTTTTTGGAGTGGGAGTGCGAGTGGTACTACCATCATGCCAGCGATAAAGGTGATAGCGATAAGCAACAATGGCTCAGGGCGCTTTTTGTCTTCGCGTAACCAAAACCACAACCAAAAGAGGGCTGGTATAAGACCACTGGTAAAGGCGATGGCAAATGCGGTAGGAGAAATATC
>JBJORD010000006.1:0-2731 GCA_046049585.1 Candidatus Parcubacteria bacterium | reverse complement strand
ATTGGTAAAAAGAAAAAGAAAGACATCCCATTTCACGAGATGCCGGTAGAGCGCCTCTCGGGGGCGGTGGTGTATGCCATGGACAATGATGTGATGTATCTCGCCTTGGTCCATGACATCTTTGGACACTGGACGCTCTCCAAGGGCAAGGTAGAAGAAAATGAAACCCTCGAAGAGGGTGCAGTACGGGCAATTGGTTCAGAATTGGGTCTTACAATAACGATTGAATCTCCGCTTGGTATGAATGAATACGTGGCGAGCCATCCTGAAAAGGGTAAGGTCCGCAAACAGGTAAATTACTTCTTGGCAGCTGCACCCTATACCGAAATTACTTTAGAGCAAAAAGGCGGTCTAGATGATGGAAAATGGTTTAAGGTAGCAGATATTCTTGATCTCAATTTTTATGAGGATATCCTCCCGATTGTGACCAAGGCCGTGACAATGTTGGTTGGCAAGCGCCGGTAATGGTGGTATTCTCTGTACAAATACATGACAGATATGGAAGTCCGCTCGATACCAGACGATTTAGCCGCGATTGAAAAGATCCTTGGCGTTACATTTGCTGAACCGATGCATTTGCTTACAGCGATCACTCATCGTTCTTATTTAAATGAGCATCGTGACGCGCTCCAGGATCACAATGAGCGCTTGGAGTTTTTGGGTGATGCGGTCTTGGAATTGATCGTCACTGATTATTTGTACCGTACCTATAGTGATAAGCCGGAAGGCGAACTCACGGCCATTCGAGCTGCTTTAGTTAATACGGTGTCACTATCAGCGGCTTCAGAGAAGCTTGGTATTAACAAGTATCTCCTCATGTCCAAAGGTGAGGCCAAAGATGAAGGGCGGGCACGACAGTATATCTTGGCCAATGTGTTTGAGGCGTTTATCGGAGCGATTTATCTCGATCAGGGGTATGATGCGGCGGCATTGTTTGTGGCAACACAGCTGTTTCCAAAGACCGACGATATTGTTAGTAAGCGTCTCTGGCAAGACCCAAAGAGCCGTTTTCAGGAGTTGGCGCAGGAACATGTTTCGATTACGCCCGCTTATCAACTGCTTGGTCAGGAAGGTCCAGATCATGACCGAATTTTTACTATCGGTGTGTATCTGCGCAATGAACTAGTAGCTGAAGGTAAGGGCCGATCCAAACAAGAAGCGGAACAGCAAGCTGCCCTACGAGCTATTGCGGTCAAAGAGTGGGGTGATGTCTAGTTTGTTCGTATACACAAAACAAGAATGAGGGCTGACATTTGGCCACTTCCAACATGCTACACTGAAGATATATGCAGGGTGTCCAAAAGAGCCGTGGTTTCAGCCTGATTGAACTAATGGTCGTTATTACCATTATTGGTATTTTGTCTGCTATAGTCTACGCCAATTTTGGGGTCGGTAATGCCAAAGCGCGTGATACCAAGCGTCAGACCGATCTACGTATTCTACAAACAGCTATATCTCAGTACAAACAGAAATATGGTGAGTATCCCGCAGCTGGCTGTTCTGTAGGGGCGGGTAACTGGGCACATGAAAGTACCTGTGCTAGTTACATCGTTGGGGTGGCCCCAGAATTTATTCCACGGTTACCTAAAGATCCGCGACGCGGTACAGCGCAGGGCTTTTCGTATGTGACCAATTCTTCAGGCTCGGTTTTTAAACTGATGGTGATGAATACGGTAGAGTCTGATGTGCTTTCTTATACTCATGAGTTCAAAAGTTGTGATATTAGACCAGCCAGTAATGGCGCCTACCAGTTTGTTAATGGTAATGGTATAGATACAGGCGGTTGGTGTGCCTATGTGTTCCCTGACAACAGTGATGTACCAAGGTGCAAAACTACCGCTGATGGTGGCGATGGTCGGTTTGATAATTCTTATGCGGTATGGGGAGGTTTTGCGCCCGAAGGAGGTGGAGCAAGTAGAGCCCAGCATGTTGTAGGTACGACTGAAATAATTTGTAAATAATATATGAAATTTTTTAATTACGATGGCAGAGGTTTTACACTGGTTGAACTGATGGTGGTGATATCAGTTATTGGGATTTTGTCCGCAATTGTCTATGCGAACTTTGGTAGTGCTAGAGCGGGAGCTCGTGATGATGTCCGCAAAGCGGCGCTCAAAGAACTGCAGCTGGCAGTAGAGTTGTACAAAGCACAAAACGGTGTCTACCCTGCACAAGGTTGTGGCACTGGTTCAGCGTATGCAGGTCCTGGGACGCACCCTGCATGGGGCTGTACATCTGAAGAGTACATTGTTGGGCTAGTGCCAGAGTTTATTGCCGAGCTACCAATTGATCCAGTGAATGAGTATGAACATGGTAAAGGATACTTGTATGCTTCAGATGGAGCAAACTACAAGATTTTTGCCCATGATTCAGTGGAGCAGAAATTTGTGACCAGCTATGAAGATGAATTTGCTCGTTGTCCTGGCAATATTGGCCCGAGCTGCCTATTAGAAAATATGGCTACGCATTATGCTGTTTATTCTGCTGGAGCGGTAGACTGGTAATATATGTATCTCAAAGAACTTAGTATCAATGGCTTTAAGTCATTCGCCAAAAAAAGCGAGCTAGAATTCTCGGCGCCAATTACTGCTATTGTGGGCCCAAATGGTTCGGGCAAAAGTAACGTGGCCGAATCGTTTCGGTTTGTACTCGGTGAACAATCGGTGAAGTCACTCCGAGGAAAGCGGGGAGAAGACTTGATCTGGGGTGGTAGTGAGCAGGTGTCTCGTGG
>JBJORD010000005.1:0-10302 GCA_046049585.1 Candidatus Parcubacteria bacterium | reverse complement strand
AGTAGTAAAGGTGGTGGAGCCAGTCAGGTTATCTTGACAATGACCGATGATATGATACGGGCAACTTCCACACTTCGTTTTACATTAGGACCAGATACCACGACCGCTCATATTGATCGGTTACTCGATGTGTTGGTAAACCATCTCGCAACCACCGCTAATTTTTGATGCACCAAGGATAATTAATAGACAATCTAGGCTTTTTATAGCATTATATAAAGACTTCCAAACGATTGTTCGACTGCCTGACAGAATTGCTTGTATTGCCCGTCTATACCCATAGGAAGTGCCGTATAATTCCACTATATGCCTAGTTTTCACAATTTTACATCCAAAGCAAAAGAGGCAATCCGCAAAGCACATGAACTAGCTATCGAACGAGGTCAAAATCACGTTAGTCCGGTCCATCTCATGACAGCACTATCACTCCAAGACGAAAGTCTGGTAATTTCTGTGCTTGATCGGTTGGATATCGATATTATCGCCTTGACCGACCTGCTACTTGAAGCGCTCGAGGGACCAGAATCAAATACCACTATCTCGCAATCATATCAACTGTACCTCACCGCTGACTTGGCAAAGGCGCTTGAATATTCAGGGCAGTTAGCGGAACAGCTCGGAGACTCATATGTGGGTGTAGAGCATTTATTCGTTTCGGTCCTTGAGCACCCTGGTCCAGCAATCGAAATCATGCAGCGTGCGGGTATTGATAAGACCCGGGTCGTTAATGCTATCAAAGAAATTCGAGACAATCGGGTAACTGATGCTGTGGCGCCAAAGAAGTTTAGATCACTTGCCAAGTACACACGTAACCTGACCAAGCTTGCCCAAGACAACAAACTCGATCCTGTGATTGGTCGGGATGTCGAAGTGCAGCGGGTTATTCAGATACTCTCTCGTCGGACCAAAAACAATCCAGTACTCATTGGTGAGGCTGGGGTAGGAAAGACGGCTATTGCTGAAGGCTTAGCGCAACAAATCGCTCAAGGCCAAGTACCCGAATCAGTCAAAGGTAAAGAGATCCTATCGCTCGACCTCGGCCTATTGGTAGCTGGTACCAAGTTCCGTGGTGAGTTTGAGGAGCGCCTGAAAGCAGTCATGAAAGAAGTCGAAAGCTCACAGGGACAGATTATTCTTTTTATTGATGAGTTGCATACTATTGTCGGAGCTGGTCAAGCGGAAGGATCAATGGATGCTTCTAATATGTTGAAGCCAGCTCTAGCTCGTGGTGAATTACGAGTGATCGGAGCAACCACCCTCAAGGAATACCAAAAGCATATTGAACGAGACCCAGCTTTGACCCGTCGCTTCCAGCCAGTGTATGTTAACGAACCATCACATGAAGATGCGGTAGCGATTTTGCGCGGGATTGCTGAAAAGTATGAGCTCTTCCATGGTGTCCGCATTACTGATGATGCGATTGTGGGTGCGGTCACCTTGTCAGCTCGGTATATTACTGATCGCTTTTTACCAGACAAGGCAGTGGACTTGATTGATGAGGCGGCTTCAGCCTTGCGTATTTCACTCGAAAACAAACCTGAAGAGCTGGTGGTGGCGGATCGCCAAATTCGCCGACTCGAAATCGAGAAAGAGGCACTCAAAAAAGAAGCTGAAGTATCAGAGTTAACTCCTGAACAAAAAAAGCGTATCAAAGATCGTCTCAAGGATATTGATAGTGAAATTGGTGAGCTGCGCGAGACAACTTCAGCCCTAGAAACAAAGTGGAACAATGAAAAAGAAGCGCTCGCCAAAATGAGTGGCCTCAAAAAAGAACTCGAAGAATTACGTCTCGAGGCTGAAAGTGCTGAAGCTATGGCTGATCTCACTCGGGCAGCAGAGATTCGCTACGATACTATTCCGGCTGTAGAAAAGGACCTTGAAGTCGAGCAAAAGCGCCTCAAAAAACTCCAACGCAGTCGTCGGCTGCTCAAAGAAGAAGTAACCGAAGAAGATATTGCGACGGTGGTATCTCGTTGGACTGGCATCCCTGTCTCGCGCATGCTCGAGGCTGAAGCCGAAAAACTCGCTCGTATCGAAGACGTGCTCAAGAAAAAAGTGGTGGGGCAAGATGGTGCTATTGCCTTGGTCGCCAATGCGATTAAGCGTTCACGTGCTGGTATTGCTGATCCGAATCGCCCGATTGGCTCGTTCCTGTTTCTTGGTCCAACTGGTGTTGGTAAGACAGAATTGTCGCGAGCGTTGGCAGAATTTATGTTTAATGATCCAGACGCAATGGTGCGTATCGATATGTCTGAGTTTATGGAGAAACACTCCGTTTCGAAGATCATTGGTTCACCCCCTGGGTATGTTGGTCATGAAGAGGGTGGTAATATCGCTGAACGGGTACGTCACCGACCATACTCCGTTATTCTTCTCGACGAAGTAGAGAAGGCGCACCCTGAAGTGTTCAATGTTCTCTTGCAGGTACTTGATTCAGGTCATCTAACCGACGCCAAGGGACGCAAGATCAACTTCCGTAATACCGTCATTATTATGACGTCAAACATCGGTGCGGAACACATCGATCGTATGTCTAATTTTGGTTTTAGTCATGATCATGGCGCTGGCGCTCAATATGCACAGGCCAAAGACAAGGTAATGGACAGTCTCAAAACCTTCTTCCGTCCAGAGTTCCTCAACCGACTCGATGAGATCATTGTCTTTGATATCCTGTCACCAGAAACAATTCGCAGTATTGTGTCTCTCCAGGTAGAAGATGTTATGAAGCGGCTACAAGGTAAAGAGATTGCGCTTTCGGTTAGTGACGCTGTCCTCGATTATCTGGCCAAAGAGGGATACGATCCCAAGTTTGGAGCGAGACCACTCAAGCGTGTGATTCAAAGTAAGATTCTTACTCCAGTGGCAACCACAATGATCCAAGAAGGGATGTTACGAGGTGGAACAGTGCGCGTTGATATGAAAAAAGACGAACTCGTCTTTGACGTCAAGAAAAAAGCACAGTCACGTAGTGCTTCAGCCAAAAAACCAGTCAAGACACCAGCCCCTGTTGTCTTGTAGTAACACAGAGTTAACAAAAAGACCCCTCGCGGGTCTTTTTGTTAGTTGATCTGACTATGTAAGCGGAATTGTTTTTGGGTTAACTGCTCAGCTGTTGAGTGATTATCAGTAAAGAGTGCTTCGTCTGCCAGGCTCTGTGGATCTATGGTTATGAGCATGTCTTTGGCAGCTACGTCACTTTGGTATAAGTGGTTTTTGATTCGAGCGTCACCAAAAGTAATGTCTTCTTTGGCGTGACGTAGTACTATTAGGATGTTTTGTAAGCGTTTTGTCTTTGTATCTTCCATAGCATACAACTGATAATTTTCAAACACTGTGCTAATGGTGCGGAGAACCGATCCTGTCATGGTAGTCCCCGCGGTGTCAAGGCTGCCAATGTAATTCAGCATTATGACCCCACCTGGAGCCAGGCTGTTTTGTAGGGTGGTAAAAAATTCAACGGTGAGTAAATGGGGAGGGATGTAGTGACCACTATTCATCACGTCAGAAAAAATCACATCATACTTGGTCGTCCTGCTTTGCAAAAAAAGCCGCGCGTCACTCGTGATGTTTGTTAGGTTGGGAGACTTTTGATATTCAAAGTAATCGTACGCCAAGGATAGTAAGTGCGGTTCCACTTCTACCGTAGTAATCGCTAAATCGGGATATGCCTGATGAACATGGCGGGGGATGGTGTAGGCCCCACCACCTAGTACCAAATAGTTACTCGGCGCTTTTACCATTGTCGGAAATAGCAGTGCGTACGCGGCATAAGGGAAGGCTATTTCGTAGGTATTCGGTATGATGGCTGATGAATAGTTGGTATCATTTTTTAAAAAGCGGTAAGTAATACCGCCAAGTTCACGCTCAAATACTTCCGTATGCGAATAAAAACCATCTTCTACATGGAGGGTGTTGCCAGTAGTGAGTGGTGGGTGCCGAAGTAGTAATCCGGCTAGAATAATAGTAATGCACAAAAGAAAACTACTCGCCACTTTCAGTCGACGGTCTTGGTCAAATATCCATAGTAGTGAGGTGGCCCATGCTGTCATGAGGAGGGCGGTACCAACAATAGTTTCCTTTACCCCAAAACCAGGAATCAAAACAAAACCAGCACAAAGGCTGCCGGTAATACTACCGATGGTACTCCAAAAAAATACATTTCCAACAGTGGTGCCTGAGGTTTGTTCTGTCTTGCCAAGGAGTTTAATAACAAAGGGAGAATCAATACCAAGTAATAAAGCTGGCACAAAAAACCCCACAAATGCAATCACGAGTGGTCCATATGATAATCCCAGCACCGAAGACAAAATTGGTAACAATGTATCAACTAGCCACAACAGACTAATCATAGTAGTACCAGCCAAAGCAATTATCAAAAAGAGTATCGCTGGTTGCGGGTAGCGATCAGCCAAACGACCACCAAGTGTGTAACCCAAACTCAAAGCAAGCAAGATGGTCGAGAGCACACTGGAGAGCACATACAATGAACTACCAAAATGCGGGGTTAAGAGACGTATTGCAGCCACTTCAAAAATTAGTACAGCGCACCCGGTCAGGAATACCGTAGCATACAAAAGTCGGCACAGAGTCAGGCTCATAACCCTAGTATACTGTTTCAGTTAAAAAAGAGCGAGACCGCAGCATAGGCTGCGGTCTCTTTGGCCATTTTATTCCATGAGTTCCCGCGCTCGATAATCGCCGCGTAACAGTTGACGTACCTGGCCATCTAGGGTGGCTACGTCTTTGATACGAACTTGGTAAATCTGGCACGACGGTCGTACCAAAGCCATAAACGAACCATCACCAGTGTAGTTGGGGGATGTGATATGAACTGATCCGACCACCCGATAGTTGCCGTCATTTGCTGGCTCAGTGAAGTTGATTACCAGGTTGCGGTACCGGTATCGTCCTGTCGGGTTTTCAAACGATTCTCGCAGCAGCAACGCTGTCAGACGTAACACGTATTCCAGTTCATCTGCTGACAATGTCTGGAACCCGTTCCCAAAAGCTCGACTGGTGATACTTGGTATGTCCAGTATTCCTTCTGGGTATCTTTTTTCGTTGTAGGCCCCAAGCAGCTGATCAGCGCATCGTTGCGCATCATCTGTTGAGTAGGCGCTTGCTGGTACAGAAAACTTCAGTGTAGCCAATGCAGCCATTGTGACTAGAAAGATCGATCTCATCGTGCCCCTCCATGGCAAAGACTATAGTTGTAGTATAGCACGTAGGATATTATTGAAATGAGGAAATCCCGCCAGGTTGCCCAGGCGGGATGTTCAATGCTGGTACTGTCAGTTGACAGTGGTGTCCGCGGACGAAGAGTCTGCGTTCGCGTTCGCTCCTGCGGACGAGCTCACCTGCACCAAGGTCCCGCAGAGGGTTTCAGGTGGGCATTCAGCCTCGGCTGCTCTGAGGATGTATTTCCCCGTGACCGCTGCCGGCCCCACCGAAGCCACCAGGTTTACAAGGTCGTCAACCAACTTTTCAGCAAGAGGTTTCGTTTGGCCAGAAACAATCGCAACTGGTTCATGACTGAACTGGTTGTATACCACCATCACTGTCTGCACAGGTGTATTGGGAACACCTGTGTGCATGGTTATTTGCAGTGACCAATGACTTCCGTCAGCAGTCACGTGCTCGTGGGAAACCGCGATCGGTTCACTCGTACACGCTGACAGTGCAAGTGCGCTGACAGCAAAGAACATATTTCGGAGATGCATTTCGTCTTCCTTTTCTGAAGTTTGAAGTGGCCAGCAGGTGTTATTCCTGCTGGCCGCGGTGCTTTGCTGTGCCCGAAGCGTTACTGCGCAGACACCTTGAGCTTATACATGGAGTCGAAGCTGCCAGTCTGCGTCAGGTCATATGACCAGATGTTGGTCGTCCCAGTACCTGTCGTGCCAGCCCCACCTGCCGTCACCAGCCCGCTGACAGTGCTTTCCGACAGATCGTCAATGGCAAAGTCGGCCGCCAGTGCACCTGTCGCCACAAAGGCCCCAGCGCTGAAGGCGGCTTCACCGAACTGATCGCCATTGGTGTTGGTGTAGGAGCTGCCGTCACCGACCGCATACTGCCCCGACAGCGCCGCCGTGAAAGCAAGGTCCGCATCAGCGCCGGCCGTGCCATTGGTACCAGCACCACCATTGAAGGCAAACGTGGTTTCATTCTGGTTTTCCCACGTTTGGGTTTCGGTGAACTTGTTTGTCCACTTCACCTCCTCCTCCACCTTGAAGGTGAAGGAATCGGCCAGCGCGGGTGTCGTCAGACCAATCAACATCGACAGAATTGCAAAGAGTTTCATCTTTTTCTCCAGGTTTGTTGCTACAAGTAGCGTCATCACAAGATCTTGCTTGATCATGTGGCTACCGCCTCCTCCTGTGCACAATGAGCAGGAGGAGGACTGGAAACGTATCATGAATATTTGTTTATGTCAATACTTAACTTGTATATGATAGTTAGGATTTAATTGTGTTAGTAGGACTCGTTATTATACGCGTGCCCCAAGACGACCCACAGTTCGAACTATTCGAGAAGTATTGGCTCTGTTTGGACATGAACAATGCGACCCGTAAAGAGCTCGAAACTTTCTCAATGTGCGCCGGGAGGGATTCGAACCTTCGTAGGCAGATGCCAGGAGATTTACAGTCTCCCCTCGTTGACCGCTTGAGTACCGACGCGTTTGATTCTGCCACGTAGCAGACAGCTACGTAGCATGAGGTTACCACATATTCTGACTATTTTCAAAGGGGTTCGTGTGGTACGCTATTGTTAATAAATATGTCTCGTTTTTTGGCGTTTCTGACAATCGTTTTTCTCTCAACTGCGCCGCTCATGGTTAGTGCCGCAGATTTTGTGATTTGTGGTAAAGAAGGACAGCCGCCGTGCCAGACTTGTCATGCGGTACAGGTAGTGAACAATGTTATTGAGTGGCTTATTTTGATCCTCGGTACTATTGCGGCAATAATTATTGTGTACGCTGGTTTTCAATTAGTGACTTCGGGCGGAAATACAAGTGCCAAAGAAAAAGCCAAAGATCTTATTACCAATATGTTTATTGGGTATGCCATTGTCTTGGCTGGGTGGCTCTTGATTGATACCGGCATGAAGATGTTGCTGACAGACGGGTCGTCGCGGTTGGGGGTATGGAATCAGGTGCAGTGTACAGCGCAACCTCAGGCGCTAGATAAGGCAGATTTCGCAATAGGCGACTTCACCCCATACGTTGACCCTATTATGGTAATACCAGGAGCTGGTGGTTCGTCAGGTGGCGGTGGTTCTATTGGTGGTGGAGCACATCCTCCCAATATGTCAGCTGCTGGTGCTTGTGCCGTGGGCTCAATCTCGCCGTTTTTTGGTTCGCAAACTGGTAACGCTCAATGTGTGATAGAAGCAGAGAGTTCGTGTGGTGCAGTCAGTCTTAGTCGTACCGATGTAATGAAAATTGATGGCAGACCATTCTCATTTGGTCCGATGCAAATTAACCTAACAGTGCATACCTTAAACGACTGTAACGGAACTGGCTCGGTTCTACGTTGTCTTGATGCTTTTTCTGGTCGAAATTATGACGCTCGTGTAGTTAATGAGGCATTGTATCAACAATGTGCAAGAGCTGCGCAAAATGTCAGCTGTAACATTCGTAATGGCGCGCGTATTTATAAAGAGGCAGGAAATAGTTGGCGACCTTGGTCGACTGCTCGTGGGTGCGGATTAATATAAAATCATCTTATGAAAAAAATATTATTTATCATAGCCATATGTACCATTGTAGTCATCTTATTTTTGCGTGTCTTCTGGTTGTCTTCAAGTCAAACGAATAATAATCCAGAAGTTTTTACTGATAAAAATACTTCTATTGTTTCGATTGAGACTATCCCCAAAACCACTGCTCTACCGGCTGGAAATAAAGTAACAGATATTACTCTGCTGCCAGAAATTATTGATTTGGGAGAAGGTATGTATAGTCTTAATGGTACAAGAAGTAATCCTGAAGCAGGTTTTTCTCTTCTATATAACAAGGCGAATAATTCTTATGCTATTGCGATTTTGTCTAAACCGATCCCTGAGAACCGTATAGCCGCTAGTCGTTATTTTTTGGAATTATTACAAACGGATGAAGATACTGCTTGCTCGCTAAATGTGTATTTAGGGACAGTGATTGATATTGATCCTGCTTATACCGGTACAAATCTAGGTCTTAGTTTTTGCCCGGGTAGTGTACAATTCTAGGTATGACTTTTGTGAAGTTTTTGACCATTGTCTGTATTGCTTTTGCTCTGACCTCTGGTTATGCAAATACAGTCGTAGCAGCTGATATAACATCGTCAGTACTAGAAGGTGGTACAATCATTTCTAACACAGCTGCGCAATCATTGGCGTCTTTTGCACAGTGTAATGGGCGGGATTGTACTACTTGTAACGTGGTTCATATAGCCAACGGTTTGATTAAATGGCTAATCGGCTTTTTGTTTGTATTGTTTGCCGTGATATTAGCTTGGGCTGGTTTTGGATTGGTTACGTCGGGTGGTAATCAAGGAGCCTTAGATACTGCCAAAGAGAAATTTTCTAATGCAATCATTGGCATATTGCTCGTGCTTTCAGCGTGGCTAATTGTTGATACGCTCATGCGTGGCTTGGTGGGTAATTCAGAGAATAGAGGATCGGTAGCGGCTAATGTGAGTGGTGAGGGTGAAGTGTCTGGTTGGCTCTTCTGGTCACAGGTGCAGTGTTATGTTCCGGTTGTGCCAAAAGATGATGTTCAACCATTTGCAATAGGTACATTTGATCCTTATGTAGCTCCGATTTGGGTAGGAGATCCTAATGGGTCATTGGGTGGCGCAGAAGTGGTTTCAACTACACGCTGTACAGCAACACCAGGTGGCAACCGAGATTGTGAGGCACAAATAGCAGCTTGTCGAAGTGGTGGTGGACAGCCACAAGTGAATACAGACAATCCAGACAATCACACGGTTAATTGTATAAAAGCTACCCCTGGCGGTGGCACGACCGCTGTTGGAAGCGGCAGTGGTTCGTCGGGTTGTGCAGATGGTACTTGTGTGCCTCTGACTATTCCTTGTAAAAATGCTAATAGTTGCAGTATTGCCTCTGATATGGTGTCTCGTTTGGCTCGTATGCACGCAACCGCTGGAGTGAGTGGAGCTCGGGTTACTGAGGCAATGCCAAAAACTCGTACTCATAAAAGCGCTTGCCATAGTAATGGTACCTGTATTGATTATGGTAAGGCTGGTGGCATGAGTGGTTCTGAAGTATTGCGAGTAGTAAATGCTGCAAGTGCAAATGGGTTACGGGCAATATATGAGGTACAAACATCGTCACAACGTGATGCCCTGGTAAGTAGTGGCGTACCAGCAGGGAATATTAAAGTACTTGGTGATTGGATTTCTGCGCCACACTTTTCTATCTACGGCAGTTAAATCAATTGAAGACCAGCCAAGATTTAGGTGGTAGGGAATAGTGTATACAAAATGCCTAGTACACTTGTACTAGGCATTTTGTATAATATGGCGGGTCCACGAGGACTCGAACCTCGAAAATCGCTTTTGGAGAGCGACAGTTTACCATTAGCTTATGAACCCAACTGTGGCAGTTATAATAGCGCACTTCTAGAGATTCACAAGCTTTGCCAAGTAGAAAAGGCTGCTTTGGCGGCTGCCTGAAGCTGTCGTGCTGTGTCAGTGTTGTAATAGCGAATACTGACACAGCCTTGGTAATTCTCGTGAATTTGTGTACCAGAATGTTGTTTTTTGTATGGTTTGATAAATTGTGCTACTGGAATGTTAGTCACTTGAGACCAGAACGCTATTTGTGTTGCTTGATCATGATATGAGTGTAAGTGTACACAAACTCTGAACTTAGATTCAATACAGTCAAAGGTATTTCTAAACAAAAATAAGAACAAAGCCACTAGCTCAGGGTCTGAGTTCGTAAAAGCAACAGGATTTGTGTTCTTGGCTCCTTCACACCAATAAATGAGACTGCAGAGAAGTTTGTAATGGTTACGGTTTAGATTAAGTGAAGAAAATTCTGCTTTGGTACTTTTGAGGTATGCATGTTCTGCTGATAGAACTGCATTGTGCCGACTACGGCCACCAGCTAATTGACCTGCGGTTATCTTTTTTAATAGTATTTTTTCGGCCTTATCAGTCAAAGGAACATTTCTAACCCAGACTGAGACGCTACTTTTTGCGACCTTGAGTTGATTAGCGATTTCTGAAACGGATGCTCCTTGCTTGCGTAGTTCTATTGCTTGTAATTTGTCTGATCGTTTGGCTCGCATGCATGTATTAT
>JBJORD010000004.1:0-6804 GCA_046049585.1 Candidatus Parcubacteria bacterium | reverse complement strand
ATACCTGACCCGTCGTGAACTCCTTGCTGGGGATGCTACACGTAAGGTTGGTAAATCATAACGACAAACCCCGCCAGTATATCTGGCGGGGTTCACTCATTTGTAAGTAGAAATCTAATATGGTGGCAGATAGTTCATTGGGTCGAGGTAGGCTTCGGTGGCAGCTACTGGCGTAGTCGCTGAACCACAGCTGGTAGATGTTTTAATTTCATTGAACTTGCGAACACTTACACCGTCTTTGGCGTAGACAGTAAAGTGAAGGTGTGGACCGGTTGAGAAGCCTGTGTTCCCTACGTAGCCAATTATTTCACCAGTTGCTACACGTTGACCTGGCGTAACTGAAATCGTATCTTGGTGAGCATAGAGAGTAGATAGACCATTAGCATGATCAATGAGTGTCCACTTTCCCCATGACCAGCAACCTGGCACGGCATCGGTGTTCCCTGTTGCTCGTACCGTACCAGCTAATGGTGCATGAATAGCTGTCCCGCGTGGTGCACCAAAGTCTACACCTGGATGGTAAGCACGTCCCCCATAAACACCAGCGTTTCGTTTGGCAAATTCAGTACCACCAAAGTATTGTGTGATAATGATGTTCTTGAGAGGCCAGGCAAAGACCGCGCTACCTGAAGCCGGGATACTGGTCGGGTTCAAAGTAAATTGCAGCTTGGCTTCAAAGTCGCGCATCTCTTTGTTGATTTGCTCTCTGGCTGCTTGTTTGGCTTTGATCAGTTTTTGATATTCTGCTTCTTCGTTACGGGTAGCAGCCAATAATTCGGCTCGCTCAGCTTTGTTGTTAGCCAGTACGCTGCTTTGGTCGTCATACTGGTCTTTTAGGTCAACTAAGGCACCACGGCGGTCTGTTGTCTCGCCACGCTTTTCATCAAGTGCCAATTTCAAAGAATCAAGGCTAGTCACCCGTTCACTAATACTATTTTGCACTCGAATCATGGTGTCCAAACTACTCCAAAATTCAGACAGGTGTTCATGTTCAAGCAATACTTCAATAATACTTTGATTATTGGCTTTGTAGCTGGCACGAATAGTTTCTGCAATGGCGGCTTTTTGTATTTCTATATCTTCTTCAGTAGATTTGATTTCAAGAATTAATTTGGACAACTCCAAATCAGTGGCGTAGATTTTTTGTTCGGTGTAGCGGACATCAGCTTGAACTTTTTTTCGCTCTAGTTCGAGTTGATTGATGGCTTTTTGTAGGGTATTTTTTTCGGCGCCAACTTTTTTTAGATCAGCTTCAAATTGCGCAATCTCCTTTTCGATTTGTAACAAACGATTACTGCGTTCGTTGATTTCGTCTTTGAGTTGCTGGACATCTTCGCTACGGACAGTCGAGGGATATAGCAAAACTGGACTAAGGATTAAACCAAAGCAAAGGACAGATATAAGTGGTAATTTAAACGCTTGTAGCATCACCTGTTATTTTAGCACAGGCGGCTGTAATACGGGATATAGTTTCCTGTTGACCCAGTATATAAGCGATAGTAAAAGGATCAGGTGATTGGGCGCGGCCAGAGAGTGATACCCGTAGTGGCCACAATACTGCCCCTTTTCCGACATTTAGAGCGTATGGCCAGACTGATTCCTTGATTGAATCACTGCTACTAAAATCAGCAGATTCTAGCAGAACTAACGCCTCCTCTAGGTGTTTTTTGGTATTCTCAAAGCTAGTCTCGTTTTTTGGTAGTAATAAACTAGTGTCATAGAGGGGCGTAGAAAAGGCAAAATCGTACTCCCCTGCTACTGCAGCAGTGACAAATTCACTACGAACAGAAATACGCTCACGAATAGTCGGGAGCAGCTTCTCTAGGCGCTCTTTTCCGTAGTTTGGTTGTGTTTTTAGTTGATCTGGTACAGCACTCTCTATATATGTCAAAAATTCATCAGTACGCAACTTGGCAAGATACTGGCGATTAAACCATAAGAATTTTTCACGATTAAACACTGCCCCACTCTTTTGGATATGGTCAACAGAAAAACGAGTAATTAATTCAGCCAAGCTAAACATCTCCTCATCCGTGCCAGGATTCCAACCAAGTAATGCTAGATAGTTGATTATAGCCGCGTCAAGGAATCCTTCTGCTTGATATTCTTTGATGGCTACAGCACCATGCCGCTTGGACATTTTTGAACGATCAGAGGCCAGAATTAATGGAAGATGGGCATAGGCAGGACGAGCAAAACCTAGGGCTTCTTGAATCAAAATCTGCCTTGGTGTGTTTGAGATGTGGTCTTCCCCACGGATCACATGAGTCACACCCATTAAGGCATCGTCTACCACTACCGCAAAGTGATATAGTGCGTCGTCGATTGAACGAGCGATTACGATATCTCCTAGCTCAGTGGTGTTAAATGTAATATCACCACGTACTAAGTCATGAAAAGTAACATCAACGTTTGGGTTCTTTAGTCTAATTACAGATACCATTACAGTCGGATCAGCTTTGCTTGGTTCGGTTGAAACATAGGCCCGGTTTGCTGCAATTGCCTGTTCTAAGTAGTTACGGTAAATGGCGGCACGTTCTGATTGTCGAATTATCTCGTTGTCCCAAACCAATCCTAGACTGGTAAGGCCATCGATAATTTCGGTTTCGTATTCAGGGGTGCTTCTCGCACGGTCGGTATCTTCACTACGAAATACCATACGGCCTCCATGATGTTTGGCAAATAAGTAATTAAATAAAGCGGTTCGTACGGTACCGATATGTAAACGTCCCGTTGGTGACGGTGGAATGCGAGTGACAACTGTTGGTGTATTATGATCCATGTTCTAGGCCTATACCAATAAGAATGTTTGCTATCGAGAGAGCGGCGTCAGGGTTACTAAACGACCGAGCAGCCCGACTCATGGACTCATAGCGCACAGGATCTCCCATAATAGACTGTATTTCTGCAGTTAGCAAATATGGGGTTAGGTTACCTTCTTCTAGTACAGTAGCCCCACCAGTACGGGCGAATGCGTAGGCATTGGTGCGCTGATCGTGACTAATCTCCTCTGGAATAGGAATGATAATCGACGGTGTACCATGTAAGGCGATTTCAAATAGTGTGGTACTTCCTGCGCGCGAGATAACGAGACTAGATGCCTCAAGTAGTGCTGAAACAGTGGGTGCATCAAAAGTTCCCTTGATATAGTAATTTTTGAGTAAGGCTGTGTCGGTAACTAAAGACTGTGCAGTTTCAGTGACGCTTTTTTCTTCAGTTGGGCCAGTTTGGTGAAAGATCGTATATTGGGGTAATAGTTGCAATAAGCTATTGAGAATCAAGTTGTTGATCCGCATTGCCCCAAGTGAACCACCAGTCACATAAAGCACGGGACGATCTTTGGCGATACCTAAAACGTTGTGCGGATCGGCTACGATGGCTTTAACGGATTTTCGAATTGGCATGCCGACCAGGGCTGTTTTTTCGGGTGGAAAGTATGGCCCAGCACTGGCGTAAGCGATACCAATATAACGAGCAAATTTTTTAGCAAATAAATTCGCTCGACCGGGTTTACTGTCTGATTCATGAATCACTACTGGTATGCGGTAAAAACGTGCCAGTAACAAAATCGGTACACTGGTGTAACTGCCTTTACTAAAAATCACGTCTGGATAAATCGTATACAATTTTACAAACGCCACAAAGAAACCACCAATAGTGCGAAAGATATCAAAGAAATTATCTAAAGAGAAGTAGCGGCGTATCTTCCCTGCTGGGCAAGGTACATAGGAAATATTCAGATCTTTTAGAACCGCTTCGTTGTAAGGGTGTGGTCCAAAGTAATACAGCTCGGCCTGTGGATGAATGTCACGGATAGATTCAGCCACAGCAATGAGTGGGTAAAAATGCCCACCTGAACCACCGCCAACAAAACCAATTTTCATATACAACTATACTAGCATGTTAGCCACGCTTCAATTGTCGGTACTTGGAGACATTGAGTACTATGCCCACCATCGCTAGCGTAGTAAGTAGGGCGGTTCCCCCGTGACTAATAAAAGGCAGTGGCAAGCCTGATAGTGGTGCTACCCCAAGCATGGCGCCTATGTTCAAAAACGCTTGGCAAACAATAAGTGTCATAAAGCCAACTACAACAAGTGTACCAAACAAGTCAGGAGCCAAAGCCGCCACCTTAAAACCTCTAAAGGTAAAAGCGAGGTAAAGTAATATCAAACCCACCGAACCAACAAAGCCAAATTCTTCAGCATACACAGCAAAAATTGAGTCACCGATCGGTTCTGGTAAGTACTCAAACTTCTGAATACTCTGACCAAAACCTCGACCAGAAAAGCCTCCCGAACCAACAGCTATGAGTGACTGTTGGATTTGGTAGCCACTCCCTAATGGGTCCGCTTCTGGATTCAGGAAGGTGGTCAGACGATCCATAATATATGGTCGTACAATCGCAATAGCAGCCAAAAGTACAATAGCAGCCAAAAACATAAAACCAACATCTCGCCATCGTCCGCCAGCCGTCACAAACATAGCTAGTCCAGCGGTAGCCATCACCATAAAAGTGTCAGTGTCTGGCTGTAGCAACATCACAATACCAACAGCTCCGATGATACCTACAAATGGTAGTGTGCCTTGGGTAAAATTAGTAATGTATTCCTTCATGCCTGATAACCAGGTGGCCATATAAATGACAAAACCAATCTTGAGTAACTCAGCGGGTTGTAAAGAAAAACCGCCAATGTTTATCCATCGAGTCGCCCCACCGTGTGTTACCCCAAGGCCAGGGATAAATACCATCAAGGTCAGTACTACGGTACTCAGAAAAATATAGAAAGCATATTTGCGTAGGTGTCGATAATGGAGGGTGCTCATAAAGAACAATGCAATACTGCCCCCTACAATTCCAAACAAGAACTGACTGGTTGCGACACTTGAGAAGCTAACACCATCGCGGGCCAAGAGACCGAGTGACGCAGAAGAGAAAATCAAAAAACCAAACAGCACCAATAATACAATGAGTGCAAGCAAAATAGTATCGATACTACCAATTTTAGTTTTTCCAGTCATAGAAGTACTGTTATGTTACATTATAGTCGCTAGAGCCAGACCAAGAATGGCACACACAATACTAATGATCCAGTAACGCATGGTAACTTTGGTGCTTGGCCAACCAATTGCTTCAAAATGGTGGTGTAGTGGCGCAATGCGGAAGAGTTTTTTACCGGTCATTTTGCGGTAGCTGATTTGTAGTACATTAGAGGCTACCGTAGCGACCAAAGGTAAGCCGATAATTGGCAACAAACTAATACCATGCCCCTGCCCTAGTTCATCAGTCATGAGTACGACTACGGCGAGAGACAACGTGAGCGCCATTGAACCGGTTTCGGTCATCCAGAAACGGGCTGGTGGAATATTAAACCACAAAAAGGCCAAGATACCGCCAGCAACCGTGGCGCAAAAAGCTGCGATATCATACTGACTTTGGGTAAAAGCAACTCCAGCATAGGATAAGAAAATAGACGCAAAAACACCACCTGACAGACCGTCAATGCCATCAATCACACCGCTAGCGTAAATTGCCATGGTAAGACTAATAAAAAATGGTATTAAGAGCCATCCAACGTATAAAGCACCATCAAATGGTATACCAATACTATCTACTCCTAACTTGGCAAAAAACCACCAGCCAATCGTACCTGAGAGTAATGTAATGATGGCTAGTCGTACACGCAATGAGAGACCCTTCCCTCTGTGTACTACATCATAATAGTCGTTCAAAAATCCTATCGCTGCACCAAGGGCTAGTACCGCTACTGGTAGCCACGTTTGTGAACGACTCAGGAAGAATACCTGACTAAGGATACTATCGGGGGCCACCATATCAGCGATTCCCAATAATAAGACAGTCAGTAAAACACTTCCCCAAATCACAATACCTCCCATGCGGGGAGTCTTCACCTCAGCTTCACCTTTGAGTCGATTGAATTCAGTTGCTTCATGACCACCCATGGCCGTCTTACCACCTTGCTTCTTCCAGACCCTAAAGGCAAAGAGATAGTGTGTCACTATGGGCGTAATCAAAATACCAATACAAAAAGCAATCGTGGCGGGAATGAGGATCTTTATAATGGGAAATTCCATAAGCTAATTTTTATCTATTTTGCTAAACGCCTCTTGGACTGCAGCTACCAAGGTCAATACATCACTAAACCGTTCGTCATAGCCTGAACCAAGTACCGTAACGACAATTGGTCGATTATACCCTGCGTCAAAGGCAATGGTTAGATTACCCCCTGCCAGATCAGTATAGCCAGTCTTTGAACCTAGTAAATTTGGAATACGATAAATGACTGGATTGGTGTTCTCGGCTTCATGGAAAGCGCCCGCTTCATTGTAGACTCGATCATAGGCGGTGGTGGTAGGTTCGAGAATGTATTGATACTTTTTTAGTATATGAGCCATGAGCTTTGAGACATCAGCAGCGCTCCCTACTGATCCTGGGACCGTTGCTGACTCATCTAAGCCTGTAGCATTTTTAAACTTCAAACTAGGCAAAGCTAATTCCTCAGCCGTAATATTCATCGCTTCAACAAAAGCGGCATGTTTACCACCATCCAGCAGCTCATCACCAATTGCGTCTGCCAGTGCATAGGCTGCATCATTAGATGAAGCGATTAATGAGTAATCACGTAATGATTGACTAGTTAGTACCTCACCTGGCACAAACCCACTTTCCCCTAATTGCGCCATGGCAGCACTCGAAACATTAAATGTACTATCCTCAGCCACCAGCTCTTCTGCGACCAAGGCCGTCATAAGTTTGGTGATTGATGCTAGCGGTAATGCGTC
>JBJORD010000003.1:0-7171 GCA_046049585.1 Candidatus Parcubacteria bacterium | reverse complement strand
AAATATTCTTTTACCCTTTCAAGTTCTTTCTCTCTCTTTGTCTTTTTCCAATAAGGACATTTATAGACAAAAGAAAGTAATGTATAGGCATTAAGCACTCTATCGTTACACGTCTCCTTATCAAAGTAACCGTTAAGTAGCTGGTCTAGAGCAGTTTTTGATCCATTAAAAGCAATATTGAAAAATTTAATTTTGCCTAAATCATAATAACCGCTATTAAACCTAGGATTTGGGTCAAATACAGTAATTGGGTAGGTTGCAAATATGTTTGATTGCCCAAAATCATCGTGGCAATACGAACTACTAGACGTCTTGGAGTGTTCTGTAATTACGTCTAAAGCTTTCGTTAGCTCGTCTTCAATTCCTTCAAGGATTTGAAGATCTGCTACGTAATCAAAACGATTTTTCATATCGCTACCTGCCAACCACTCTTCAACTGTTTTAAATTCTGGTTTGCCATCAACTACGAACCCATAACCACTAACTGGTTCACTATGCATCAATCGAAGGACTTTTCCCATTTCAGTGAACATACCATTTGCTATAAGTTCTTCATAACTATAGCGAACGTCTAGAGTTGGAGCGTCGATAAACTGCATGAGTGTATAGGGTGAGCCATTGAGTTCACCAGTATCAATTACTTGCGGGATAGTAACGCCTGCACGTGCCCATGCCTGTAGAAACAGTCCCTCTCCTGCAGAAAATCTCTTGCTACGTGGGATTTTCAGTACCCATTTATTTGTTGGGGTATCAATGATCGCAATTACTGAACCCACTCCTTTGTGGGCAAATTCAATACCCACTTCCTCCTCATCCTTAAAAAGGTCCTGATTAGCAATAAAATGTTGAATATGAGGAACAAACGACGTTCGCATTTCATTTAAGTCTCTGTCAACCTCGTGCTCAGACAATTTAGGCTCATTACGAAGAATAACGTTTGGTCTCACGTTTTCAGTGTTTCTGTTGTTTTCTTCTTTATACATAAGATGAAGTATACCAAAAAGAAAAGCCAAGTATTTACTTGACTATTCTTTACAATGGCTCCGAGACCTGGACAGGTTCAGAACCATAGAATGGCTTCTGGCCTTACGGGATATGCGTTACGTGCCAGTATTGCAGCGGTTTCTTAGCACGCAAGATAAGCAAAGCGACACGAGGTTGTATAGCAAGTAAGAATGCATGCAAGCGTCAAAAACACTAATCCACGGAACGACACCATACCTGATTGACAGACTTACAATTTTAGAATATATTAGTAGTACAAACGTCGGCCCCTCTGCTTATGCACGGGCCGACTTTCTTTGTTATAATGCTCGACAAATGATCCCTTATACTAGCCATTTTTAACGCTAGACCAGCAAATTGCCCTTCTAGCGAGACGTGGTTTGGCTATATCTGACACGGCTTTTGCTAAAGACTGCCTCAAGAACATTGGTTACTATCGTTTAAGTGGCTACTGGTATCCAATGCGGGAAAGTAAGACAGTGAAGAATGCTAGCGGTGACGATGAGCTTGAGGTAACTGATGTATTCCGGCAAGGCTCAGAGTTTTCGCAAATCATTGAGCTTTACACGTATGACAAACGCTTACGTCTTTTATTGCTTGATTTACTCGAACGAATTGAGATTGCTATCAGAACTGACATCACACTACAGCTGGGGCAATACAGTCCATGGGCATATCGAGACCCGCAGTATTTTGACCCGAAGTTCAACTCAGTCATTTTACCGAATCGTACAGCTACACAGTTTGTTGACTTCCTTAGCGATTTTGATACTAAGACAGTTCCTCGTTCAAAAGCTGAGTTCGTAAAGCACTTTCAAGATAAGTACTCTGACCCATTACCAATTTGGGCTGCGGTAGAGCTTTGGGATTTTGGTACACTCGCTACATTGTTTGAAGGCATGAAAGTCCAAGACCGAAGAGCAATAACGCAACGCTATGGACTCGTTAAACCTGACCTTTTACCATCGTGGATTCGATCGTTAGCGTATGCACGGAATGCATGTGCTCATCACTCAAGACTCTGGAATAAGCCACCAGTACGACAACCTAAACTTCCGAAGCTTGGTGAAGTACCAGCCCTAGACCACCTACATACAGACCGATATTCTAGCCAGCGACTATACGCAGTCATTGCAATTATGCGTTACATGCAACAAGTAATTGGGCCACAGTCGACTTGGGCAAACAAATTGGTAGAGTTAAATAAATCATTTCCAACTGCACCTGGAATAAGCTTCCGTCATATGGGCTATCCAACAAATTGGGCTGAGTTAGACCTTTGGAATATATAGATACAAGTAAACACTGAGTACCCAGCTACTTGTATTTTTACTCCATATACAATCTAAGTATATTAAAAAGTTTAAACCACACTTGCGTGTGGCCTAAACTTTTAATGCTCCGCGAGCAGGATTCGAACCTGCGACCAATCGATTACACGTATCCAATCATTACTGAAAGGGGTGGACTATATCATCACCGATGCTGAAGCATGACGGTGCAAGGCGCTTCGAATGTATTACTACATCCTACTCCCATAAGGGATAGTCTCTGAACCTTCAATCAGATTGCTCTGAAAGCTTGGCTGCTGATTGCCCTCTGTATCCAGTAGGGGTTCCAGCAATTCACCTTGTTTGCAATATCAATTTCTTGATAAGGCTGCTATTTTGAACATTGTCCAATGTTACAGTCGACTGCTCTACCGCTGAGCTATCGCGGAATTTGCTCTTTTGAGCCCTTACATAGTACATGTTTTTTAGACTTTTTCAAATTTTGAGCGGGGGATGGTGTGGTATAATTATAAAAATATGCCACAAAGAGTCGAAAAGCGTACATATAAAGACCGGGCAGAATACATGAAAGCGGCAGTAGTTAAGAGACGCAAGAAGGTAAGACTTATGGCGATTGAGCACTTGGGTGGTAGATGTGAAAAATGTGGATATAACAAGTGTGTCAGAGCATTAAGTTTTCACCACAAAGACCCAACACAAAAAAGTTTTGGCATTTCTGCGCAAGGTATGACAAGATCGTGGGAAAAAGTTAAACAAGAAATTGAAAAATGTATGTTACTCTGTGCGAATTGCCATATGGAGATTCATGAAGATTTAAATAGATAAAGTATGCTTAATTTCTACTACAAACCAACCTGTCCCTATTGCCAGCGAGTATTGCTGGCTAATGAAACTATCCAGGCGCCTCTTCTGCTACACAATGTTTCGGCTAATTCAGCTACAATGGATACTTTAGTGGCTAAAGGTGGTAAGCAACAAGTGCCATTCCTTGAAGATACTGAACGGGGCGTGTCGATGTACGAATCACTTGATATTATTGCGTATCTTCAGGAATTCTATGGAAATGGTGCAAAAGTTACCATCCCACACGTAGGTAATGTGTGTCCAATTGAGTAAAAGAACAATGGTTGCTGTCTTAGCATCAGACACTACGGTATACTGAAACAGGGAGAGATACGCTTATCATGACAATCTCCCAGCGTTTATCAGGAATAACCATATGAGCAATCTATGAAGTTTCCCACAATAACGTTTATTCACAAAAATGTCTCGCCCGACCAAACACTACAGACCTTGGTGAAACATAAACTATCGTCGTTACAAAAATATCTAGACGGAGCACGGAGTGTGCGTTGTGAGGTTGAGATCGAACGGACTACAGCACATACGCATGGGCCGATTTGTCGGATTGAGGCAAATTTGTGGCGTGGTGATCGACTCACACGCGCAGAGGCGACGGAAGAAACATTTGAAAAGGCAATTGATGAAGTGCGGAGAAATTTGGAAGTAGAACTTGAACGAGCGCATGATAAGCGAGTGAGCATGTTTCGCAAAGGAGCAAGAAGAATTAAAGAAATGATGCGGTGGGGGAAGTAAGAGACATATAATAAACAAACCTTACGGATAACGTAAGGTTTGTTTAGTCTAAAGAATCGGAGAGCGGAAATAGGTGGCAAAGTCGGTTTCATTTTTACCCTCGGGGATGATGCGCAGTAATTCTAGATTACCTGTTTCTGTGAGGCGGGCTGATTTGATTTTGATACGCTTGCCATTGTGTATGAAAAAGGTCTCTGGCCAGCCGTCAAAGGCACAAATCTTGCGATAGATAGCGAATGCCTCATCACCAGTTGGGAGGTGGTATGGATCGATTATGAGTTCGCTCATCTCTTTAGTAATTTTGGTACAAAAAGTGGCTTTTGAATCGTCTTGCGAGGTAGGTTTGATCAGACCTTTTATCTGCTCAGTCATTATCTTTCCAAGTAGATGACCACATCGTAGTGCCAGTGTGTGATCAAGGATATTGCCATAAATTGGGCCTGGCAGTATCAGTTTTTCTTGCTCTAAAATTGGTCCATGATCAAGGTCTTTATCCATTTGGATAATCGAGACGCCACAAGCAGAGAGGTCATGAAGGAGGGTAGAGCGAATCGGACTAGCACCCCGAAACTTCGGTAGGAGAGATGGGTGAGCATTAATGGTGCCGTACTTGGGTAGATTGATAAGCCATTCAGGCATAATTTTGCCATACGCAAACACCACAAAGAAATCAAAAGTAGTATCAGTGAGTATGTTCAGTTCATCTCGGTTCTTGAGTGAAGTGGGTTGGAAGACTGGAATACCACGCTCGAGCGCCCAGACTTTTACTGGTGGTGGAGTGACAATTTGCTTGCGTCCCACTGGCGCGTCTGGATTGCAGACAACCAGTGATGGTAGGTAGCCAAACGTCGCCATCTCTTCGAGGGCGGTTACTGCGATTTCAGGAGTACCAAAAAAGGCAAATGTCGGTCGCGGTGTCGTAGACATAGTATTAACTGATATCACGCTTTTCCTTCTTGAGTTCATCTTTGTGCCACACTTTGATGGCACGATCGGTAAAGAGAATCCCGTCGAGGTGATCGTACTCGTGTTGGATGATTTGGGCGAGGAGATTCCCCGCGCCGCGCTCGAACCAATTACCTTGCTCGTCTTGGGCTCGTAGTACAACGTTGGTTGAACGCTTCACTAATCCATAGTACTCAGGGATTGAGAGACAGCCTTCGCCGACCTCGTGGGTCTTTTTTGAGAACTTGATAATTGTGGGATTGATCGCTACAAAAGATGGTAGGGCATCGCGATCTTTACTTTGGTCTTCGATTATGAAAACACGTTTGCTGACTCCAATTTGGGGAGCTGCGATAGCGACAGCGGTAAAGCCATCGACACTGTAGCCTTTCAGAGCGTGACGAAGGTCTTTGATGATTTTTGTGACACTACCATTAGCAAATTCCTCAGCCGTAATTTCTTCGGCGATGGAGTGTAGGGCGGGGTGGTTTTCGGGGACGAGTTTGGCCATAATTTGTGACACTATAGCGTATTTGTGGTGAAAAATAAATACCAACTATAGAGTGGCTGCCAGGCCTTACACAATCCGGTCTGGGTTTACTGTTACCGTAACATACGGTGGAACGTGACGAAGTAGCTCCACCAACTCGGTCTGCTTATTTGGTGTGGTACGAATAAGGCAGTGTCGAATCGGTTTCTGACTATGTGATTGTGGGTTGGTGTAGTATTCAGCGGTGATGTTTTGTATGGCCAAGAGGTGTTTGATCATATCCTCAGTAGTTTTGATGTGTTCGGAACTGCCTTGCCAGGTGAGGAAGTAAAACGAAGAATAAGGCGGATAAGATAACATTTCGCGTAGATGTAGTTCATCATCATGAAAACGGTCGGTAGCTCCGCGTGCTGCGTATACGAGTAGGTTGTCTGGTTCGGTGCGGGTTTGGATCACTACTTCATGAGCAGTTATTTCACGAAGGGTTAGGAGTAGTCGAAAGAGTGATTCATCTGCCCGCCAGGTAGGGATCGAGCGAGCAGCATCTTGTGAGGTGATGGCGCTAAGGTAGATGTTGTCAGACAAGTAAGACATGATGCTACTCGTACCAATAAAAATCGCTCCCTTATGACCCTGCATAATTTTTTGGAGGGCTAGCGCCTTCTTTGGTGTTGACGCTGTAGTGGCATCAAAGACGATACGTGGAGTGTTTGGGAAAAGAGTTCGTACCTCATCATCAATATACTGAATACCAATACCGCGTTCACGCAAGCGCCAAGAACCACACTGCGGGCAGACGTCAGCAGCCGGCAGTCTTCGTCCCGAAGTCGTAGAGACAAACCAGCGTCGCTCACCATGTTCGATGTCATGAGTACGCAGCAGTGAATATGGCGTACCCGAATCTGGGCAGCGGAAGATATACCCACAATCAATACAGGTTACTACTGGGGCCAAGCCACGTCTAGCGGCGTAGAGAAAGACATTGTGACGCCCTTCTAGGGCAATTTCAATATGCTTTTGTAATTCGGGAGAAAAGAGAGCAAAGGGAATATCATGACTCGGCTTGTCTTTTTGGACAATGGTCGTCAATGTGGCCGGCAGGTTTAGTCTTCGTTGATGTTCGCCGTAGGTGGTAGCGGTTTCTGCTCGTACCCGATATTCGTCCTCGGTACGCAATACAATATCTCCGATAACAAGATTACGTTTCGTTATGCGGGCAAGAGTCGTCAATACTACTCGGTGATCAAGGTACGGTCTGGTACGCTCGACATACAAACCGCTTCCTGACTCCTCAATAATAATGGTAGTAAAATCAGGTCGATCGAGATAAGCAAAGGCGGGGGTGGTAATGACGACAGTAGCCCGACTGAGGTCGGCAAAACTGGCATAGGCATCAGTGCGAGCTTTTTTGTTTTGCTCACCATGAAATGTCACCACGCGATCTTGAATACCGTGTTGTAGCGCTTGCATCAAATATACCACTGCACGTGCATGTGGGGCTACTAAGAGTACAGATCCGCGGTGAGCAAAGGCACTCCGAATAATGGTTTGATAATTGATTATACGTTCGCTTTTGGGGGCGGCGATCATCTGCGGTACAGCGTCTTCGTTTCCGGTTACCGAGGGGAGGGTGGGGTACGGTACTGCACCATTGCGCACGTCTGGTGGTAAGAGAGAAAACAAAATGGCGCCACGTTTGGCTGGAATTGTTTTATATAGCTCGTCTACCAACATTTGGAGGTGCGCTGATAATTGTGGTGGGTTGTCTTGGATTGGTAACTTACGCAATGAGAAGGTGGCGGCTTTTAGGGCTGTCTTGGCATTTGATACTGGATTGGCACCA
>JBJORD010000002.1:0-16845 GCA_046049585.1 Candidatus Parcubacteria bacterium | reverse complement strand
CAGCCGCCTCAATCGCTGCATCAGTCCCCGCGACACCCATGGCGATACCGACCCGTGCGGTTGCAAGCGCCGCCGCATCGTTCACTCCATCGCCCACAAACGCCACTTTACCCTTCGAGGCCAGGGCCGAGACCGCATTCACCTTATCCTCGGGCAGGAGTCCTCCCTGTATCTCACTCTCACTGATGCCAAGCTTCGCCCCGATAGCAGCCGCGACCACGCGTGAATCGCCTGTGAGCATCACAATATCCCGCACCCCGACAGCCTTTAGTTCCCGCAGGGCGCCGACAGCGGTCTCGCGGATGGTATCGGCGAGTGTGATGTACCCAAGCACCGTCTCCCCTTCACCAATGATGATCGGCGTCTCGCCGAGGGCCTCACGCGCTGCAAGGGCCGTCTCTTCGGCCTCAGGTAGCGTAGTGCGGTAGTCCGCCATCATAGCGCGGTTCCCCGCCCAGTAGGTCGAGGCGCCGAGGGTCGCGGTCACTCCTTTGCCAGGGACGGCAGTCGCCTCCCCCTCATGCCCGACCTGTACCCCGCGACTCGTCACGTACGAGACAATACTCTGCGCCAGTGGATGCGTTGAGTGTGTTTCGAGCTGCCCCGCGATCTTGAGAAATACCTCCTCTTCACCAAAGGCCACCACCTGTGTCACCTCCATTACCCCGTGCGTGAGCGTACCCGTCTTATCAAGCGCAAGCACGGTCGTATTACCAAAGTCCTCCAGCGCCGCCCCACCCTTAAAGAGCACCCCGTGCCGGGCAGCCGCAGCGAGCGCAGAGAGTATCGCTGCTGGTACACTAATCACGATAGCGCAAGGACTCGCAACCACAAGGAGTGTCGCCGCCTTATAAAACGCTTCATCCAATGGGATACCAACAAGGAGAAAAGCGACCAAAGCGAGGACACTACCCACCAGTACGATAATGGTGTACCGCTGTCCAAACCAATCACCAAAACTCTCACTTGGCGAGCGCTTCGATTGCGCCTCAGTCACGAGCTCAATCATCCGCGCGAGGGTGGACTGCGAAGCGAGTGCGGTCACCTCGATGGTGAGCATGGCGTTTTCGTTCACCGATCCAGCAAAGACCTTATCTCCCGCTGTCTTATCGACCGGCACCGACTCACCAGTGATACTCGCCTGATTGACCGCCCCACTACCCGATATCACCACCCCATCAATCGGCACACGCTCCGCTGGCCGTACCACCACCACATCACCAATAGTGAGCACTTCTACCGCCACTCGTTCGGTCGAGCCATCGGGCTTCTTGCGGTTCGCCTCGTCTGGCCGCATGTCCATCAGGGCTGCGACTGAGCGCTTTGTATTACCCATGGCGTAGTGTTCGAGCGTCCCTGCGAGACTAAAGAGGAAGAGGAGGATAGCACCATCGCGCACTTCCCCCACCCCAGCCGCCGCGAGTGCCGCGAGCACCATGAGAAGATCGATATTGAGCTCTCGCTGCATCAGGGACTGTATCGCCTCCCTCGCCGCAGGCAGTCCACCCGCCAGGTACGCCATGACATACAGTCCGGCCGTGACATACATCGGCCATTCGAGCCAGGTGCCGAGCACCCCACCGACGAGGCCGATACCAGTGAGGGCGGTCAAGATGCTCTGTATCCAGAGTTCACGACGGTCTGCCGCTATTTCTGCTAATATATTCGCTTTGGTTTTGTCCATAATGGGACTAGTATAGCAAGGATGGAGGGACGGTGCGATTTTTGGGGTTGGTGAGATGGGTCGTGCTGGAACAACAGAAATATTGTCCTACAATGGATTCTTATATATATCCTCAGAATTACTACCCCACGCTTCTCAGAACTAATATTTTAGTTCTGAAAAAACTTTATCAAATCCGGTCTGTCTTAATATTTCCAAAGCTTCTATCTTAGTTTTTCTAGTATCATCTAAATCCTCGGAAGCAATATTTTTCTCAATCATTTCTGAAATATAACCTTTATCTAATTTGTGTTGATGACAACCAGCAATCACTAAAGCCAAATACCAGTCATAAACAGGGAGACCTTCCTCACAATTATTCTCAGGTGCTGTATATGTCTTCACGCCAGTAACAATTTTTCCACCAAGAACAACTGAAAAGGTATTG
Organism: Candidatus Parcubacteria bacterium; assembly: GCA_046049585.1. Classification (GTDB taxonomy): domain Bacteria; phylum Patescibacteriota; class Minisyncoccia; order Phycocordibacterales; family UBA918; genus OLB19. The sequence goes on along the minus strand of JBJORD010000002.1, from coordinate 14,734 downwards.
TCGGCAATATAGCCTTTTTCAATCTCGTTCAACTCTTGTTCTTCAGTAACATCTATTTCAAACAAAACACCAAATGTGACGCTTTTTTTATTACCTGTATTTACCAAAGTCGCTTTGCCTGACCCGTCAACACTTCTTTTTGTAAAAATAATTTTATAGCCTTCCATATGCGCAGAGCCTATCAATATTGCAGTTTTGCATCTGGCTTTTAAGCGCTCAATTAGCATGTTTGACCCGTACGCAAAGTATTTCATATCAATATAACTTACAAAAGTGACACTTCTATACTTCTAGTTCAAAAGATACATTCTTTTCAACCCAGTCGATACCTTTTCTTGTTAATTGAGCCCAATCATTTCTAAAATCGATGATACTAGCTTTATTAAGACCTTGGAGTTTCTTACGGAGCACCCCTTTATTTGTGTACTCTGTCCAGTCGACTAAACAGTCAAGAGAAATTGCTGCTGGGTACTTCTGATAGCAAAAAACAACAGCTTTGGTTTTTGCATCTAGTTTTGGATTAAGACACTTCAAACGACCTCCGATTTCTTCAATAATTGGTACTTTACGCTCAATGATCTTTTTTATCTCTGCTTGTGCCTCAGCGGGTTTCATTTGTGTCTCTATTCGGATGAGCTCGGCCACGATCCAGTTAGAGGCATTGAGTACAAAACTAGAGTCCATCTCGTTAACATCTATTATACCAAGATGTCCAACGTTTCTGTCGTTACGAAAATCCATAACGAGTTCAGCGAGTATTGGAATCTGAAATCGTAGTGATTTTGGCAATAGGGTATTCTGTGCAACACTATTTATTATCTGCTTCCGACTTAGTTGAGTGCCTACAGGTGTAAATTTATTTGTATCTTTATACTCAATGATACGCAAAACAGCTTCACTGAAGCGTCCTCCATTTAGTTGCGCTGGTTCCCACTTACCAAGGAAGTACTGCTGATGGAGTTTTTGAAATTCTGTTTGCAAAGCAACTACCAAATCACTCGGTAAACTACTTAGATGTACTTTTAGTAGGTTCATTTTTTAGAATGTTGTCAAAAAACTCCTCACCACTCTGAGTCAGGTCACACTCACCGTTCGTATGAACACGTACGTATGCACCAGCTGCATCACCAAGAAGGTTTGTTTTATACGCGCCGTCAATTTTAGCTTCCGTCCAATTTTGACGAATATCTTTCTTGTCGATAAGTCTCCCTATTATTTTCTCATAATAACCAACGATAACTGCAATTTTTTCGGGTCCGTTCTTTAACTTTTTACCTTTAATTATTTCACGAAGGGTGGGTTGTTTACCTCCTGTAACAGGATAATTTACTACGTTAGTAAATATCTCCAGACCCGACCCACTCTCTAACTGCTTCAGGCGCACCTCGTGATTGGCGAGCTGTTCAAGTATTTTGGAAATCTGAATCTCTGTCATATTAGTTTATCTTATCTTTATCCTTAGTAGATTTTTTTACACCTTTTGACTTTTTTGCGCGCCGATATTTCGCAGCTGCCTCTCGATCTGGTAGAGCGTCTACAAATTGCTGACCAGCATATGAAAGTTTATTTGCGTCACGACCTGTGCCTGAGATAAATAGTCCAGCCTGGCGCTTTGCATTATCGATATCACGACCAAAGTTTTTATCATCAAAATTCTTTCGAGCTTCGGCAAACACAGCTTTAATTTCTGCTTTTGAGTACTCCTCCAATTGCTCACTCAGCTCTATATATCTTGCTGCCACAGCAAGCTCTTCTCCCTTATTTTGAGGATTTTTTTCAGCAAAAAACTCCCTGGCACTCGTAAGATCTTGTTGTGCACCAATAATCTTCGTGACTGAGGTAAGTGAGGTTAGTGATCGCGAATTTTGACCATTATTATCTCCGAGCAGAATCATCACAGCTTGTGTTATTCGGTGTCGTTCTTCCTGAGTATACGGCGATAGCTTTTTATATAATTCCATCGACACTTCAGAAATATCTTTTGGTTCTGTCATATTTACGAGTACGTTAATGTTAATCGTTATTTGAGACAATTATAACGCATAAGTAAAGGGAAAGCAAAAGTTCATAAATATAGATCCCTGTCACGTGCTAACAAGTCACTAAGTAACAACTCACTACGTTCTGATTATTCAAAGTACTTGCCGACCCCGCCTCGCGGTTCGTCGCCCTAGGCAGGGGGCGACTCGCATCGCTGTGGCTTCACACAAGACACGCAAGCAATGCAGATTACTTGCTAACACAAATCGCACCGGATATATATCCGGTGCGATTTGTGTTGTCTGCTGTGACCCTACGGGGAATCGAACCCCGGTTACAGGAATGAGAATCCTGTGTCCTAGCCGCTAGACGATAGGGCCTTAAACTTCACTTCCCTCTTTACCCACTAGTTCTGTTTGGTGCAAAAATGTCTGTGGTGACACCGACATTAATGTGGCGACATCATACCAAAAAACTGGCAAAATGCTAGCTTCAATTTGGCGCTTGGTGGTATACTGTCGGGCATTTGGAAATGTGGCCGAGAGGTTGAAAGCAGCGGTTTCGAAAACCGCCATCGGGGCAACTCGATCGAGGGTTCGAATCCCTCCATTTCCGCCAGTTTAAAATATCACCGAAGGTGTTTATTTTATTTGGCGGAAATGAGGAAGTGATTAAATATCACTTCCGTGAGGAATTCGAAAAGGTTCGTCAGATATTTTGGGAATACTTGGACCAAAATATCGACAAACTCTACTGAACATGTAATGTTCGAATCCCTCCATTTCCGCAGGAATTTAAAACGTTAGTTTCAAATGTGATACACATCTCACGTTTACGACATATTTACAAAACACACTCCAGTTGCTATTGTCTTTCTGAAAAAGTAGAGGAGGATAGCAAGTGATTGATCTCCCAGTTAGCAAAACCATCCACAAAGCTGTACAGGAGCTAATGACAGGAGAAAAAATCCAGCTCAAAGTTCATTTGCATGGAAGACCCCGAACCGTTGCTGTTGTGTCAGGAGCACTGAAAGCCCTCACCTGTAAGGTGCACTATCCTGAGACAAAATCAGATCGCAAAGGTGTGAAGACAGTGACGACAGAAGTCATTTTAGAAAGGAAGTAAGCCTGCAAGACAGTTTCTCATACAAGGGAAAGGAGGTCGTTGCAGGCTGTCTTGTTTACAGCAGTAAACATTCGACAAAATTAATGATACGCTGGTGGAGTATTATGCACAAAACTTACGGGGTCATTTTAATACTTATATCATCACTACTCTTTGCCAGTTATGGGGTGTGGGCTAAATTGATTGGCGACGGGATGGACCCATTTTTTCAGGGCTGGAGTCGAGCCGTTATCATAGCACTTGCACTACTTCCCTTACTGTACATTAAAAAGCTAATTGTCCCGATCAAACGAGAACATCGGAAATGGCTAGCGATCTTTCTCATCTTTTCGGCAGGCACGCAAGCCCCATTGTTTTACGCCTATAACAACATGGACATCGGTTCAGCTACCCTGCTCTTTTTTGTGAGTATGTTACTCGCCATGTATACCGTCGGTTTCTTTTTCTTGGGCGAGAAAATGTCTAAGGTCAAAATCGCTTCTTTCCTCTTTGCACTAGCTGGTATGTATTTTATTTTCTCTTTTTCACTGGTGGCATTTACCCTCCTCGCCGCTGCGATGGCAATACTCAATGGAGTGGCAAGCGGTGGAGAAATCTCATTCTCCAAAAAGTTCTCTGACTCCTATTCGACCTTATACATCACCTGGCTCTCATGGATTGCTATTCTGGTAGTCAACGCCCCACTTTCTATCCTAGTCAATGAAAACATTCTTCTACCCTCACTGGATGTCGTGTGGTTATGGCAACTCGCCTATACGACCGCCAGCATGCTTGCTTTTTGGCTCATTATTGAAGGACTGAAGTATGTTGAAGCTGGTATTGGTGGTTTACTTGGTTTACTTGAAATCGTGTTTGCGGTATTGCTCGGCATCATACTATTCCAAGAAGAGTTAACCACCAAAGTCGTGATTGGCTCTAGCCTGATCCTGATTGCGGCCGCTCTACCTCACATTCACTCACTACTTAAGACTAGAAACATAATCTCCAGAAGTAACTCCTGAGTATGGTATAGACCATCAAGATATCTCCACTCTAAAAATGCTATCATATAGTCATGTTCAATTTTTTTACAACAGGAACTAAGAGTTCTAATATAATTATTGAAGTTACTAAAGACGCCTTGATGATTAACAACCAAAGGATCACGCTTCCTTTACCAATTGAAGCTTTTGAACCATTTTTTGGTCCCGCCTTAGAGTACCGTGATGGTGAGTATCGGTGGCGAGAGTACGGCATAAGCACCAGTTCAACTTCGCCCAAAAAAATCACCCATCTCACACTACACACTGCGTATGATGCAATGTGGGCAGCGTCAAAAGAAGAACAGTCACCATTCTTTACTGGAAAAGTTATTGTTGACGGAAAAGAGATTCAGAACACCTTATTTTCAGAAATCAAAAACCGCCATTTCGAAGTTAGTCAATTCTCCTATCCACGAGAAGCAAAAAAACCGTGCCTGATTACTATTAAATATAATAAGTTTTATGATCCAGCATACAAAGCACCAGAAATAACTAAAGATACCTATGTTATCAAAGAGTTGAATGAAGAAGTTATTGAGTTTAAAGATTTCGGTTTTAAGTTGGCTGTCATACAGGAATTGATGTATGTACAGGAAATACTTGTGCCTAAACTTGATGTATACCAATTTGTTGAGTTCTATGATAAGAGAAAGATTGACATTGAAGTAGAAGGATACGATCCTATACCAGAAGTACTACAATATTTTAAAGATCTACCGATACCAAAAAGACTCGCTCCACTAGTGACAAAACTCTATCAAGATGGTAGCAATGAAATATATCTCAATGCTCTCGTGTATGGTGACGGCACCGAAACATACTGGGACATTGAATCAACTGCTGATCTTATTCATTTCCCAAATCTCAAGAAGATGACCCTCGTATATGCAAAAGAAGCGGTCATTGCTGAATTTAACGCACTGGGTGTAGATGCAAAGCCATTGTAATGACTAAGGTAACTTTAAAGAAAAGTGCCAAATGTGTTTAGACATTACACGACTATCTTGCGTTTTTACATATTATGTGGTTTAGTGTTTGCTGAAGGTAACAACAGGAGCAATTTCGATGAAACACCCCGTCGACGCCCACGTGGGCAAGCGTATCCGCCACCGTCGCTGGATGGTAGGTATGACCCAGCAACAGCTGGCAGACAAGGCTGGGGTCAAGTTCCAGCAGATCCAAAAATACGAAACTGGCGCAAATCGCGTTAGTGCCTCACGATTGTGGGATATTGCTGAGGCGATGGATGTGAGTGTCGCCTTCTTTTTCGAAGGACTTAACGGCAAAAATCCCGAGTCCACCGTTGGGGAATCCAACAAAAAAGCGGCAATGTTGGCTGGGCGTATTGCAACGTTGACGCCCAATCAACAAGTCGCGTTAGGGGCCTTCCTTGATGCATTTGATCAACACAACGAACTGGTTGGCAAGACATAAACCCAAACACACCGGCGAGGTCTTCCCCGCCGGTGCGCCACCCACTCCGCCTATTTGGGCGGTTTTGTTATTCCACCACTACTGCTGTACCAGTCGCTGTGACCATGAGCATGTTACCGACTGTCTCATAATCAATATCAATACCGACAACAGCATTAGCACCAAGTTTTACTGCTCGGGCTTCTAGTTCTCGCAGAGATGTCTCGCGCGCATCGGCAATTGTCTTTTCGTACGTCGCTGACCGACCCCCGACAATATCTCGGACGCTGGCCATAATATCCTTAAACACATTGGCCCCAAAGATAGTTTCACCTGTCACGAGCCCTTGATATGAGACAATCCGCTTTCCTTCGATGTGTGTTGTGGTAGTAAGAATCATAGATGATATTGAGCACTAAGCTGTTTGCCCGGCAGCATTCTTTTCTTCTTTGAGTAATTGCTTGAGATCTTTGATGAGTAGGAGCGCATGACTGGCAGGATCAACATCAGGATAGACCTTGGCAATTTTGCCTGCACGATTAATGAGGTACGTTATACGATTGGTGCCACGAACTTGTTTGCCATACATCGACTTCAGCACCAGCGCACCATACGTATCCATTGTCGCCATATCGGGATCAGAAAGCAGCGTAAATGGTAATTGGTATTTTTCGGCAAACTTGGCGTGCGATCGTGGCGTATCTTTACTCATACCAAGAACCACTACTTTCATACGTTTGAAGTCCTTGTATACGTCTGCAATCATACAAGCTTCTTTGGTACACCCTGGCGTATCATCTTTTGGATAAAAATACAGTACCACCCACTGTCCTTTGTACTGCTTGAGGGTATGGGTACTGTTTTGTTGATCTAGTAATGCAAACGCTGGTGCCACTCGGCCAATTTTTAACATACGAATTATTTGTATTATATTGAAAGTATACCAGATGTATGCAGTCATATAGTAGCTATCGTCGCCATGCTATACTCTGCCTCAATGATTACTGTAGTGTCTCTCAATATTGAAGGCAATCGCCATTATGAACGAGTTTTACCATTCATTGATTCGGTAGCGCCTGATGTGATATGCCTCATGGAAGCTCCTAGTAGCGTCTTGGTACATTTGGCAAATCGTGGGTACTTCACTATTTTTGCTCCCATGTGTATAGAAAACCCAGTTGCGCCTGGTGATGTCCTTGGACTTGTCCTTGCCACCAAAGCACCCCACACAGCAACAACCACGTACTACACCAGTCATCACGGCCGTATCGTGCCACACGACAAACACAATGCGCACAGTAAATCCTATCCGCTCATCACCGCTACCATCACCCACCAAGATGACACGTACACCATCGCAACGGCACATTTGTATGATACATACAATGGTCAAGAATCACCCGAGCAGACTGCTTCTGTAGACAGCCTTCTTGGTGCATTGGCCAAACTTCCTCCACATATTTTGTGTGGTGACTTCAATATGCCACGTGGTTACAACACCAATTACGATCGTTTCTGTACACAGTATGTCGACACTGTACCAGCCTCATACACCAGCAGTCTCGATCGTCAGATCCACCGGGCTGGCAACCGCACCGATCTCAATGCCCCGATCTTTGACGTCTACATGGTTGATTATGTATTCACACAAGCTCCCTACCAAGCATCGGATGTGCGACTAGAATTTGGTGTCAGTGACCATGCGGCAGTGGTAGCTACGTTATCAAAAACGTCGCTCATCAAATAACTACCACTGGGTAATGACAATCTAAATACAGGTACACATCAAACTATTTTGGATGATTAATTACAGAAATCACCACGTAGTGAGGTTCAATTACGTGAAAATAAAACCGGTAGCTCTTATCTATTCGAGCCTGCCAGATTGCTAAACTCTCATGATATTTTTTGGCATGCAGAGACGGGTGACGTAAGTCTTGCAGTAGAAATTCAAACTGTTTGTCTGCCTTTCTTTGAATAGTCTTGGGTAACTTCTGATACTGCTTGATAGCTGTATCAGTAAGTCTAATTTTCATACTTGGTTAGTTTTTTATGAAACTCAGACACTGACGAAAATTCAATAAATTTTCCAGCTTTGATGTCATCAATCCCCTGCTTGATAGACTTGGCTAACTCTCTATCAAGCTCATTACTTTGAGGTTCAATGATAATCTGACCATTTTTTTCTTCAATGCGCAAAACTTGTCCCTCAGTTAGACCCAGAGAAGTGCGTAGCTTTTTAGGCAATGTCAAAATACCTCGTTGCTGTAATTTGATAGTATTCATATTTACTGTATATCAGACTTTCAGTATTTCTGCAATTTTGTAAAGGGGCAACCGCTCACGCGTTTGCCCCTCCCCTTGTTTTTTTCCACCTTTGCCAAACTTGGTTAGCTCTTAGAACTTCGGGGTGACTGAGATAGCTACCCAAAAACCGTTCAGGTACCCAGAAGTGGCCTAAATGGACTTTTGGTCCATTATCCTTATCAACAGTAGTTCTCTTAGGTAGAGCACTCATTATTTCTTCGTCATCAAAAGCGTATGGAATGTCACCTGACCACTCTTTAACCAAGTAATACAATCGACCAATCTTTGACTCTCCTGAGCGCCTGTCATATAGAACGCTTATGCGTTCAAGATCAGTAATCAATATCCCCAAACGAGAATACACTGATCTTGCTATCACTTCTGTTATGTCTCCTTCGTCACCTATTTTTGGCAACAGGGACAAACCTTTAAATGACCAGTAGGTGCACTCTTTAAGATATGTATCAGACTCCTGATTAGGCTCCACCTCATCGATGGTTGCTTGATAACGAACTAAAAGAACATTCCCATTATCGGGTCGCTGAATAATCAATCGTATAATACCCATAGCTTCACTTTGCAGAGAAGCTGTTGATTGGTCGTCGTCGTTGTCTTTCACAGCTTCCTCCTGACTAAACAATGGATCCTATTCCAAATAATATCAAAAATAAAATAGTTACCAAGTTGTCAAATGTAAAAAAGGGTCGGCGGATGTGAAACACACCGCCGACCCAAGCCTTACTACTGGAGACGAACTGCTGAGAAAAAGTCTCCGAGTGTCATATCCATCAATCCGTCCATCGCTGATTCGGTTTGAAGAAGAGCTTCCAAGTGATCGGAAGTCAGATGTCTTGCCATGATTTCATAGACAAGGAGTGCCCGGAAATCAACACTTTGACCACTCAACGCCGCCTGCACGAGCAACGCCTGAATCTTGTTGCTCAGTGACACTTGTTCTGAAAGAACCAAAAGCTTTCTACGACAATCTAGTTGACCAACAACAGACGGTTCAACTAAAGTCGGTACTGGGACCGTGGATTCTTTCATTGCCTTCTCGCTAGAGGCCGTTGCTTCGGGTGTTGCCGTTGCTTCGGGTGTTGCCGTTGCTTCGGCAAAGATGGTAACGCCTGATATTTTCATGTCAAGCGCTTTCATAAACAGTTCGGGGACAGTAAGCTGCAACCCCCGAGCCCATTTCGTTGCCCGCAACTGAGTCACACCAGTGTGACCATTTTGCAGGTTTTGAAACGTTTTCTTTTGCTCTCCGAGACGGTGAGCAAAAACATCCCATATCTCATCACCTCGACATTTGTTGAGGTACTTCCAGAACAACACACGCAATTCAAGATTGCGTTTAGTCAAATCAAAGAACTCGCTACCGATCTTCACCCACGAATCATCATGTGCCCAGTTGATTGTTATATCTCCAGACACTTCTGGTGGCTGAGACATCGGTGACAAAGGACTTTGAACCACTGACACATCCACCTCTTCAAGAACCGGATTTGCATCCAGCCACTCATCCCGAAATCTCAACAACTTCAAGACGTCTGACGTCAACGAAGACGCAACTATGGGCAGGTTACAAAACGCCAAGAACGAAGCCTCGGTCGGTGCGGCTGGGTTATCGTTGTCGTAAAAGGCATCCAGAGTGTTCTTTCCCCACCGAAATGGTTCTCTTGCAACCAGATCGCTGAGAGAGAGGTTCTCGATTACCTCCACAATCACACTCGGAAGTTGCCGAGTGTCATTGAGGAATGCAGTTTCAAATTGGGATAATCTCGCGTCGTTCACAGTTCCTCCTTACTGGCATAGCCAGTTTCTATTTGGGATATTGCTTTCATCCAAGACAAATGAACCATCCTGGACAGGCTTACTCTGCGGATTGTTCAAGAACCATTCATAGGAGCGAGGGATTACCACCCCTTCGTATCCTTCAATACGTTCTTTAACTTTCCACATTAAGACAAGATGCACCGGTAGCGGAACACCAATTTTTCCTTCTTCAATCTCCACGATGTGTGTGTCAGTAACACCATAGTTTTGACGGAACCACTTGAGCACTGCGCGATACTTCTGTAGCAAGCTTGCCCAGCGATATCCAGCTCTCGAATCTCCTAGTGGGTACAACAACACTTCGGGTTTAATCACTGACCCCAACAGAACACCCTGATGCTCCTCTATACCAATGGTTGGCAGCGAAGCAAGTCCAAACAGTTGGGGTGGGTTCAGATCAACTTTGTAATTCACACGCAACTTTGCCAGAATACCTTTCAACACCATCGGACTCAATTGTGATTTACTTGTTACTAGATCTGATACCCAGCTTGGTTGCACACCTAGTTGGCGACAGTACGTTTGCCAATCCTCATCGAGTGCAATACGAATGGTACATAGTGAATCATAGACCCGTTTTGAAACCGTTCGTGTAGTACCCTGCAAGCGAACATCGGAACGGACGTCAAATTGCATTGATAACGAGCCGACTTCGACCCGCCGCTTCGTCCAGTTCCATACCACACCAAATTCATCTATTTCGATGTGATCTGAGATTGTTGATACAACCTGCTTGGGCATAAGCAATGGAGCGACTGGTACGGACTCCACCTTCACATTCGGCAATACTGGCCGGGCAGCTTGGTTTACTTTGGCAGATCCTGGTTTTGAGTTCGGTAAAATCACCCTAGTAGTGACTGACAACTCAGGTGAGTTTGATCTCACTTCATTGTCACTATTGACCTTACTCTTGTCCCGAGATCGTTCTGATAGCAACCATTCGCCCAGTTCGCGTATCGGCCTTGTTAGCTCAGGCCATTGTTTAGCTGCAGCCAAAAACGCTTCTGACGAAACAATGACTTCAAGATGTCCAGGAAACAAGTCTCCATGTACATCAATTGACCATTGATGGTAAAGCTGTCGAATACCCGCAGACAACCCGTAGAGACTTTGCAGCACAGGAAGAATCCTGCGTTGTTTAGTTTCTTTTCTAAAGCGGTCAATCACTACAATCCGCATAAACTCCTCCTGTTGTGATGTTTCTTTTTGTCTTCTTGTAGACTCCTTATCCTTTGTCAGGACTTCCAACACATCGTCAGGCGTCCTTACTCCTTTCGGAAACTGGGCTAAAGCATTCTTGATAACATCTACCTTCGGATGTGCAATGTCTGCTTCCTCAATAGCGGTCATCAAATCTCGTAGCAACGGTAGTCGTATAGGATGTTTTCCTGCCATTATGTGATCCATCACAGCAACAGAAAAAACAGATCGTGTCGGCAAACTTACTATACGAGACAACTCTGCAACTGCACGCCCTTCAAGGACAGAACCTTTTGTTGCAAACATAGGAGGACCAATCCACGAAGCAGGTACTCTCGTACTGCTACGGCCTTGTTTTCTCTGTCGAAGTGGTGACTCATCAAAATTGTAGCGTCGCTGCACCACACCTGGTTTAAGACAGATTAGGTTGCACCACCATGCCAAATCTTGACCTGTCAAACTTGATCTACCGACTTTTGACACATTTTGATCGGTTACACAAAATAGCTTTCGTACATCCGATTCAGTTTTTTCCCAAAAAAGTGCTGTGATTTCGATATCAAAACCAAGCACACAAAGGATCAGGTGCAAATTTGTCACTTCCAGGTTTTCAAGAACTGGTATTTTTGACACCGCATCAAGCTCTCGTTGTTTTGGTTCAGACATTCTTCCCCTCTTTTCTATTTTTCAACGTACTTTCCTTTACGACAAAACCAACCATTTCTGGCTGGTATCTTTTCGAACTATACTATAAAAAAGATTCCAAGTAAAATATAATGTCGTTACTCTACCGTCACTGATTTGGCCAAATTGCGGGGCTTGTCGACATCGAGCCCTCTAGCCACACCGATATAATACGCCAGTAACTGTAGTGGGATCGTCGTCAAAATTGGTTGTACCATTGGATGTACTTTAGGGACTTCAATGACATCAGGGGTAATTTCACTAGCGCTACGATTCCCTTCGGTAGTAATGAGTATCACGGGAGACTGTCTGGCCTTCACCTCCTCGACATTAGACATGACTTTTTCGTATACCTCATCTTCAGGCGCCAAGGCAATGACAGGAAAATCCTTGGTCAGCAAAGCAATTGAACCATGTTTCAATTCACCAGCTGGATATCCTTCAGCGTGGATGTAGGTAGTCTCTTTTAGTTTGAGGGCACCTTCAGAAGCCAGTGCTGCGTGCCACTTACGTCCAATAAACATGCAGTGATTCATGTCTTTGTACTTGTTTGCTATCGTTTCTATGTGTGCGGCTTGATCGAGTACCTTTTTGGCCAAGTCTGGCAAACGAACCAGATCAGCCAAAATAGCAGTCTGATCCGCCCGAGACAGGGTACCCCGCGCTTCCCCAATAAAGACGGTGTAGAGTGCCATGACCGTCAACTGAGACAAGAAGGCTTTGGTAGAAGCAACAGCGACCTCGGGACCAGCGTGGTTGTAGACACCAGCATCTGTCTCGCGTGCGATACTCGAGCCAACTACATTCACAATACCGAGGGTAAGGAGACCCACTGATTTCGCAAGCTTAACTGATGCCAGCGTATCTGCTGTCTCACCAGACTGTGTAATAGCCAGCACACCACTGCCAGCGGTAGCCAGCTGCCGACGGTAGCGATACTCACTGGCAATCTCAACGGTCGTCGGTAGGCCGGTATATTCCTCGAGCATCAAACGGCCAACCTGCCCCGCGAAAGAAGCAGAACCACACCCCACAATAGTAAGGGACGATAATCTTGATAGCTCACTCGCTACCGCTTCGAGACCACCAAGCTTCACTCCTGCCCCATCAGGCAGCACACGGCCACGAAGCGTATTCTCGAGCACCATCGATGCTTCGAATATTTCTTTCTCCATAAAGTGGCGGTATCCTTCTTTTTTTGCTACCTCAACATCAAAAGATACCTCTTCCTCGGTACCACTTGAGACAGTACCGCTTGGTGCTATCACCTGGTGGTGTTGTGGTGTCAGTATGGCGATGTCACCATCAGCCAGGAATATTAATCGCTTGGTGTACGGCAACAGTGCGGCCGGATCAGACGCCACATATCTGGCAACATCAGTCACGCCAAGTACAATCGGACTACCAAAGCGTGCCACTACTAAGGTATCAGGAGCCTCAGCAGACCAAACCACAATACCGTATGCGCCACGTACCAAAGACAATGCTGTTTGCACGGCTTTTTGTAAATCATCAACATAGTGATGACCGATTAATTTTGCCAATACTTCGGTATCTGTAGCTGAAGAGAAGGCAATACCTTGCGCCTCGAGCCCAGCCCGCAGCTCGCGCCAGTTTTCGATAATACCGTTGTGTACCACATGTATCCGACCACTCGCGTCAGTGTGTGGATGAGCGTTGATTTCGGTTGGTTCGCCGTGGGTCGCCCAGCGCGTATGTGCCATACCGGTTGTTGCGTCGGTCGTAAGTGAAGACACCTTGTCTTTAAGCATCGCTACTTTCCCTACCGCGCGCACCACCTGCCCACCGACAGACACTCCGGCCGAGTCGTACCCCCGATACTCGAGAGCCTCAAGCCCTGCTAATAAAATCGGGAGCGCTGCGGTATTCCCTGTATAGCCAATGATTCCACACATATATCGATAAATTAAAAACCTATATATTATATAACAACATATATCGGAAATAGTTACATACAAGATGACCTTAGACGATCATGATATAGTGTTATAACTATGGCCTTTGGCGGTAATCCTGAACATAATCTGATTAGAAAAGAACGAGCGAGTCGTTCCATGGAGGACATTGCAAGTACCGTTTTGCCCCTTCATGCTGAGTGTGCCAAACGTCTCAAAGCAGCGGCAATCAAACGCTCAGACTTCTCTGGTATGTATGACCAAAAAAGCCTGAATGAGGACGCTGCCTATGTTCGTTATTGCGAACAGCAATTTGCCCTTGCAAAAAAGCAAGCCGAGTCTCACCCCAGTCAAATGGATATTGAGGACACTAAAAAGATATCCGAGGTACTCGAGTATCTTATTTTTAGTGGTATCAATAATGCTAACTGGATTCCATTTACGCAAGCCATCAAAACTAGTGATTATGATGACTATAAGCACAAAATTGACTTAGTGCTTGAGTTTGTATCAAAAGCAACTACAGGACATATTGGATTAGGTATTGATGTGACGTTTTCAAACGACATTGATAAAAAATTGAAAACGATAAAAGATGAAATTGATAACTATGACGGCAAAAATAACCAACTAGGTAAAGTGAAGTACTATCACTCAAAACAAAGTGGTAAACAGGAAGAGTTATCTGGTATACCACGAGTAGTGGTTGCTATTGATATTGATGTGCTTGATGACCTTATCCAAAGTAGAGATCAAAAAAATCACATCATCAGACATATTATTATTACTGAAATTATCGAGCAGTTACATGTATTTGCTGAGTATGCACAACGAGTAAATCCAGCCTGTGTACCAAACTTTACCAAAGCATTGCGTCTACTCACCGTTATTCAAGACGCGTTGCGTAGTGAACAAACGCTCGAAGAATCTGAATATTTCAAAAATCGAAAAATGAATGATCGTCTGTCCCGCGGATTAGAAATATTTAGTCACAACACCTAATTACTTGGCTGAATCTGTGAATATAACATGGACTCGTGTAATAATTTGAACTTCTGAGTGTATACTATATACATGATCTCAAAGTGGTCTCATTTAAAACCTAAAGCTCTATCACTCAGAAAACGAGGTAAATCATTGCCGTATATTCATTTACAGTTAGGTATTCCTAAATCAACACTCAATTACTGGTTAAAAGATATAACACTGACTCCTGCACAAAGAGACTTATTACATAAGAACTGGGAACAT
>JBJORD010000001.1:0-4722 GCA_046049585.1 Candidatus Parcubacteria bacterium | reverse complement strand
ACGTACCTACGTGTTCCTACCTCGTCTGCCATGAATCTAAATTCATTCGACTTGCATGCCTCATCCACGCCGCCAGCATTCATCCTGAGCTAGGATCAAACTCTAATTAAAGACAGGTACTAAGAAATAAATTTCTTATGTATCTGCGCCAATGAGATTATTGAGTCTCGCGTACTTTTGACAAGACTCACTCTTTGGCGATTACCTAAAGGATAAGACAAAAGAAAGTTCGAAAACATTCGATTGTCTTAAAATTTGTGCTGATGCATACCGTTTCAAATAATTTTAAGAAAATTATCAAAAACAATATACGTACATATGTAGCCAATATGAAACCCGTTCACATGACTCCTGCACACAAAATAACAAAGCCAGTAAAGGCTCTCTAATCGGCAGGGCTGTCAACAAACAGTGTTCCCTTCAAAAGACTAAGAAAGCGGTGTCTCCACTGCCTTCGTTCCTCCGATGAACAGTGCGAGCATTATACAGATATCAAAAAATAATGCAAGCTTTTTATGAGGAATAATAACAGCCAAAGCTCTCCCCGACCCTAATCAGCTATCTACGGTCACGAAAATACCTTATTTTGGCCCCGACTGGCTTATTTTAGGACTCAAATCACCCTCGCTTGTGCTACTATTAGGACGTGTTAAAAACGCTGTTTTACTTTACTTTAGAGTGTGTACCAATGGTACTTTTTTATGTAGTGAGTTTTTATTATGACTTTTTTACTTCAACTCTTTTATATGTACTTGCGACACTCTTGGTTGTAATCATCATGCTCTTGCGTGAAAAGCGTCTACCGTACCTATCGCTCATTTTTGGCTTTTTTGTCATTGCTTCGGGTATAGCTACTATTGCTAGTAACAACCCTGATATCTTAATCGTCTCTGATAGTATTTACTTTTTCCTCGGAGCAATTATTCTTCTGGACAGCACTCGTCGTAACAAAACAATACTCGAGCTTTTATTTTCTCCTTCGTTTGCCATCACCCATGCGGGTTGGCAAACCTTGACCTGGTTATGGATTGCCATCTTTATAGTCGCAGGCACCACTAATGAGCTGGTTCGTATTTTTATGACGCCTGAGTGGTGGATTGGTTTCCAATTTTGGCGGGGATGTGCCATCGCCGCTATTTCCGTTGGTTTTTTGTTGGTCACTAAAAAATACCGCCTCCCTGATGCCAGCGCTTGGGGTATTCGTCTCCACGCTTAGGAATTTTGTGAACGGTGACTGGTAGCGTACAATGCTCTTTGTATGTCACCAGAAACCATTGTTATGTCTGTTGGAGGATCACTGATTGTACCCGATCAGATTGACACGCGTTTTTTACAAAACCTAAAGGACCTGATTATTGCACAGACGGCCACTAGTGGTCGCCGTTTTATTATCATTGCTGGTGGCGGCAAAACCGCTCGTCGCTACCAAGATGCCGCCAGTGCGGTAGGAGACATGTCTAGTGAAGACCTCGACTGGCTCGGTCTACACGCCACCCGTCTCAATGGCCACCTGCTGCGTACTATTTTCCGGGACATTGCCTATCCCGTTATGATCACTAACCCTGATGAAGTACTTGATGTCCCAGCCAATTATCAGGTGGTTATTGCCGCTGGCTACCGACCCGGTTGCAGTACTGACCTGCGGGCCATCCAAATAGCTGAACGCCTTAACGCCAGCAAGGTAGTGAACTTGTCAAACACCGACTACGTGTATACCGATAATCCACACACCAACCCTGACGCTATCAAAATCGAGGATATTAGCTGGGCTGATTTTCGTAAGTTAATTCCTGATGAATGGGCACCGGGACTATCTGCTCCATTTGACCCAGTGGCTGCCAAGGTAGCTGAACGAGATGGTATAGAAGTAGCACAAATTAACGGTCTTGCTCTTACTCATCTTGAAGATTACCTGAACGACCGACCATTTATTGGTACACGCATTCATAACCACACTATCTAAATAGTTTAATAAAACTATTTAGATACACGTTAGTATCAATTTGATTCCGAACAAGAATATTTGATCAGTACTATCGACCTACTTTTGTGCTATATACACTCTGAAAATGACCTATTGGACTGATTTTAGTGTTGATTATAGAAACAATCTTTTAAACCAAGGCTCGTTAAGAATTGATACAGTGATGTGGACAATTGAAACAACTACAAAAATTTCGAATTGAAAGATAGTATCTATCCAATTGTATTCAGCAGTTTGATTCATAAACATTATTCCAAGTAATGTCAGTGGGATGAGTATTATGGCATGTACAGCAAGATAAACATTTAATGCCTTTTGACCTTGAGCCAACATGGGTTTTAAAAATATTAAGGAGAGCAATGTAAAGTGATACACGAGCACAAAGTGCAAAATATACATAAAATGTAAAGAGTCGAATGTTGCCACAATTGCAACAACGGCCAAACCTGTACCAAAATAGATTAGAGCTGGAGTAACTAAATTGTGTCTAAAGTACAAAATAGCTGGCGCAACAAGTGAAAACAATAAAGCAGAAAAAAGCGCTACCTGATTGAGTAAATTGACTGGAAAATACGTAGCAATTATATCAATTTGTGTAGCTGGGGGGATTTCATAATATAGTAAATCATAAGAAAAAAAGAGAGACGGGTGTAGTAACGCAACGAGATACAAAGAACCGATTGGCACCACCAGACTAATTATGGACCAGAATGGCATTTGAAATGATTCGATTCTTGATAGGTAGGTATGTTCATTTGCCAAAACATGCACTACAAAATAGGCGATACTTAGCACCGATAAAAGCAACAAATGACCATTTACAATCATTACAATACTAACGAGCGCGCTTACTATACACAAAATAAAAAAGTAGCGTGATAGTTTTTTTCGTTGTGAGGATCTTAGAATACCTTTTATTTGATAGAACGTTGCGACAAAAAAATGGGTGTAGCCTAAAACTATTGAAACTAACAGTAGAAATGTCCAATGTAGTGTTTGGCTACCAAAAAGTAATCCTGAACCTATGAATAGTAACGGCACCAGTACTGCAATAATTCTGACAGATAAACCTTCAGAGGAGGATGTTATATTCATGGCTTTTAACAAGTATACCGCACAATGTAACTACGCCGCTTTTTAAATACCCACACCACCCCATCAATGTACCGTTAGATGAAACATCTAAACTGATTAATGTGGTAACAAAATTACTTCGCAACAACAAGAGTCATGATTTTTTTGACCTGTTCATGGAGCTCTGCTAGGGTGCCATTATTCATGATTACATAGTCAGCTAATTGCATAGCGGCTCGAATATTGTGGTGACCTCCCCCATTTTCTTCGCGTTCTATATGAGCAGAAAATTCAGCAAAAGTTACATTATCTTTTTCTGATCCCCGAGCTATCGCTCTGGTATAACGTACCTCTAAATCAGCATCGAGAGCAAAAACTACCCCGCCATTGTTTTTTATGAACACTACCTCACCCACATCATGCAAGGATTCAATAATTGCTAGCCCCCCACCGTCAGCGCGATACCGCTCGTAGAGGACTTTGGCCAAACCGCCTGTGTCGGCAGTTCTGATCTCGCTAGCTACAGCACTATACGCATCACGGCCGGGCACACCTCCACGACTTAGTACCACTTCCTTTAAGTACCCTGAGGCTGAATAGTGGCGGTACCCTATGGTCTTCAAGTAGTCAACAACAGTACCTTTACCTGCCCCCAGTGCTCCAACTATACCTACTAACATACTACTACTTTTTTACTTCTGTAATTGGGCGCTTTGCTTGCCAGTCTGCATAGGCAACAAGCAGTGGTACGGCCATACAGATTGATGAATAGGTTCCTGCCAACACACCCGCAATTAGTACCAGGGCAAAATTCTGAGTTAGTTCTCCGCCGAAGAAATACAATGCTATCAGTGCAAGTAGTGTGGTTAACGATGTATTGATTGAACGACCAAGTGTCTCAGTCACTGCTGGACCAACAATCTCACCAAAAGGTTTCGTCAGTGTGTACACTACCGTCTCTTGTTCAATACCACCTGGCTCAATCACCTTAGTACGTTCTTCTGTACGATTGGCTTTGAGATTTTCACGGACACGGTCAAAGATAACAATTGTGTCATTTACTGAATAACCCAATACTGCCAAGATCGCCATCACAAACAACACATCCACTTCAGCTCCCGTAAAGTATCCGAGCAAACTCATCATAGCAGTTGGAACCAACACGTCGTGGAGGAGTACAAAAATAGTGATAAGTCCATAAATCCAAGCACTGACTGGCTTACCAATACCCGCAAAAGCGTAGGCTACATACAGAATAATGATGAGTGAGACAAAACTAATCGCCCAAAATGCCTTACTTGAAAGTTCAGCGCCAATAGTTGGTCCAACTGTCGTAAAGCGTAAGATTTCTCCACCCTCACCGGCCGCAACCAGCACTGCTTCGACCGCCTGTCTCTCTTCTTCGGTTAAGTCACGAGTGCGAATAAAATAACCACCGCCTTCACCATTACTTTCTGTTTCGCGTATTGATACGCCTCCTAGATTTTGACTTGCCAGTGAGCTTTCTAATTCAGCTT
This sequence comes from Candidatus Parcubacteria bacterium, assembly GCA_046049585.1. Lineage (GTDB taxonomy): Bacteria > Patescibacteriota > Minisyncoccia > Phycocordibacterales > UBA918 > OLB19. The sequence continues at coordinate 147 of JBJORD010000001.1, read as the reverse complement.
TGTTGGGTAGTGTGGTGTACTGTACTTCTGTCAAAGCCCCACCAGTAAAGTCGATACTGTACTCCAAGCCAAGTACAGCAATGATGCCAAATGAAATAGCAAAAATCAGTGCTGTGATGATAAGAAAAGCTTTTTTGTAAATAACCG